>JBAPYB010000194.1:0-11864 GCA_049284515.1 Thermoanaerobaculia bacterium | reverse complement strand
GGCCAAGGCCACCTGCCCCAGGAACGAGTGGGCCGCGGCGGCCGTCGCGGGCACGGCCAGGGCCTTGCGCAGGGCCGCCTCCGCCTCGTCGAGCCGCCCCTGAAGGAGCCGGACCTCCCCCAGATGGACATACCCGGCCGCAGTGTCCGGCGCCAGGATCAGCGCCTGGCCGAAGCCCGCCGCAGCCTCGTCGAGCCGCCCGGCCGCCTGCTGCGCGGCGCCGAGCAGATAGGGCCAGCGGAAATTCCGGGAATCGAGCCGCGCGGCGTTCTGGAAACAGTCGGCCGCCGCGTCGTTGAAACCGTAGGCGAGGTAGACCTGCCCGAGATCGCCATAGGCGGCGGCCGCTTCCCCTGGCGCGGCGAGCAGGCGCTGCATCTCTCCGATCTGCTCCGCCACGGCGCTCTCCAGGCCCGAGAGGTCCGGGAAGCGGACCGGGGTCCCCTGCGGGGCGGCGAGGAGGATGGCCAGGAGGAGCCCTGTCCCCCTCATTTCGGCGCACCCGCCGGCAGCGCCTTCCCCGTGCCGCGCAGCAGCCTGGTGTAGGTGCGCAGCAGCGGCGGCGGGAACGACTCGACGAGACCGTCCGGCCAGACGACGCGGACCTCCGTCACCTCCTGCGCGGGCGTCGCGTCGCCCAGCCCCACCAGCACCCGGGGATCGCTCGCCGAGGCGTAGCTGCCATCCGTGGCGACGCGGCGCCAGAGCGGCGGCGCGCCCTTGCGCAGCACCTCGACGCGGGCGCCCACGAGGTCCCGCTCGCCCTTGGCACCAGTCGGTTTGCCCACCAGCCGCAGGCCGAGCCAGGGGCGCCGGCTCCCGACCTCGTTGACCAGCAGGCGGACAGGCGAGTCCGTGTCCACCACCACGATATCCGTGTCGCCGTCGTTGTCGATGTCGCCGAAAGCGGCGCCGCGGGAGACCCGGGGCGTACGGAAGGCCGCGCCGGCCTCGGGACCCACCTCCACGAAGCGGCAGCCGCCCTGATTGCGAAAAAGCTGGTCCGGCTGCGCGTAGGGAAAGAGATCGCCCTTCGCCCACTGGGCGCCGTTCAGATTGACGGCGCCGTTGAAGGCCGCGAGGTCGAGCCAGCCGTCGTTGTCGAAGTCGAGGAAGGCCGTGCCGAATCCCGTGTAGGGGAGGCTCGGCGCTCCCAGCCCCGAGCGGGCGGTGGCGTCCTCGAACAGGCCGCCTCCCTGGTTGAGATAGAGCGTGTTGGTCTCCCCTGTCAGGTGGGTGACGAACAGGTCGTCCCGGCCGTCGCCGTCGCAATCGCCTAGGGCGATCCCCATGCCCGCTTCGGGCTTGCCCGCGGCATTGACGGCCACGCCGGCCAGCAGCCCGTCCTCCTTGAAGGTCAGGTTTTTCTGGTTGAGCCAGAGAAAGCTGGGGCTGCCGTCGTTGGCCACGAAGAGGTCCGGCCAGCCGTCGCCGTCGAAGTCGCCGGCCACCACGCCGAGCCCCGGTCCGGCCTTGCGGCCGATGCCGGACTTGATCGAAACGTCCTCAAACGTAATGTTTGCGGGGTTCCCCCGGTTGCGCAGCAGCCGGCTCGGCACGGGCGGAAACGCCTGCGGGCCGCAATAGTCGCGGCGGCTGCTGGGCGCATAGCAGCGGACGTTGTTCTGGACGGACGAGTCCACGTAGTTGAGCACGAACAGGTCGAGCCAGCCGTCGCGGTCGAGGTCGGCGAAGGCGGCGCCGGCGCTCCACCGCGGATCGTCGGCTCCGGCGGCGGCCGTAACGTCGGTGAAAGTGCCGTCGCCGTTGTTGTGCCAGAGCTGGTTCGATCCGTAGTTGGCGACGTAGAGGTCCACCCAGCCGTCGTTGTCATAGTCGCCGGTCGCGACTCCCATGCCGTACCCCGTCGCCCTGATGCCGCTCGCCTCGGTGACGTCCACGAAGCGCGGCGTGGAATTGCGCCCCTGCGGCGTGATGAGATCGTTGCGGAACAGCCGGCCCCAACTCTCCGGCCCCGCTTTTGCCGCGCCCGGCGCCAGGGAATGCCCCTGAACGATGAAGACGTCGAGATCGCCGTCGTTGTCATAGTCGAAGAGCGCCACCCCGCCACCCATGATCTCCGGAAAGTAGAGCTCGCCGGTGCGGCCGCTGGCATAGGTGAAGACGAGCCCCCATTCCGCGGCGCGGTCGACGAAGAGGTCGGGGGGAGCGGCCTGGAGGGGCGGCGCAAGAGAGAACAGCACGGCCCAAGCCAAGCCCCATTCCGTTGAGCGGAGGCGGTAGAGACGTCCCAGGTCCTGAACGATTCCCTTCGCAGGCCATGGGGACCGCGGGACGTCTCCGCAGGCCACCCCAGCCGCCCACTGGGATCGACGGCCACGGATCATCCGCGGTGGAATCGCAGGGGTACGATCCGAACCGAACACGGTGTGCCTTCGAGAGGTGTTGCAGGCTCCCAGCGGTGTCGCCCCTTCGGAGACGTCCCGCAGTCCCCGTGGCCTCCCCTGGGTGTCGTTCACGACCTGGGACGTCTCTACCGCCTCCGCCGACATTCAAACCACCCTCGCAACGTTCTCCGCCGCCTCCGCCGCCGCCCTGAACCGCCGCACGATCTCCCCTGCCGGCTCGACCTTCTCAATCCCCGCCACGCTCTTGCCGGCCTGGAGGTAGTCCCGGTAGGAGAAGGCGCGCACGGAAGAACGTTTGAGCTTCCAGATCGACTGAAGGGAGTAGATCATCCGCATCCAGTGCTTGGTCTTCCGGCCCTTCAGCATCCAGCGGGCGAGAGGGCCGGCCTTGGTCCCCATTTTTTCGATGTACGGCGTGCGGATCACCGACACGGGAACGCCCGTGATGCGCTCCGTCAGCACGACGTCGTCCGCGCCGGCCTCGACGATGGCCCGCTTGTAGTCTGCGTGGGCGGTGCACTCCGTCGTGGCGATGAAGCGGGTGCCCATCTGCACGGCGGCGTAACCCATCTGGAGGGCGCGGACGAAATCCTCCTCGTCGCCGATGCCGCCGGCGCAGACGACCGGCACGCCGAGGTCGGAAAGCTCGGCGATGAGCTCCTCCGCGCTCTTCGGGCCGGCATGGCCGCCCGCCCGGTCGTTGACGGCGATCAATCCGTCCACGCCGGCTTCGAGCCCCTTCATCGCCCACTTCCGCTCCGTGACGTCGTGATAGACGAAGCCGCCGGCGGCGTGGGCCTTCTCCACCACCCAGCGGGGATTGCCGAGCGAGGTGACGAAAAAGCGGATTCCCCCTTCAATCGCCTGGTCGACGTAGCTCTGCATGCGTTCCTGGTAGACCTTGGAGGACTTCTCGACGATGACGTTCATCCCCACGGGCTTGGACGTCAGGCTGCGGATGAGCTTCAGCCCCGCGCCGAACTCGTGGCGGTGGGCGTAGACCATGGAGAGGGGTTGGATCACCCCGATGCCGCCGGCCTCCGAGACCGCGGCCACCAGCTCGGGGTTGCTGCACGGGTACATGGCGCCGCAGATGAGCGGCACCTCGATGCCGAGCTCGCGGGTGACGGGAGTCTCGAGGAGAGACACAGCGCTCATCGCTCCACCTTGACGCCGCGCCAGAACGCGACGTGGTCCTTGATGTTGGCCGCCGCCGGCTTGGGGTCCGGGTAGTACCAGGCCCGGTCCTTCCCCTCCACGCCATCAACGACGACCGTGTAGTAGCTCGCCGTCCCCTTCCAGCCGCAGACGGTATGGGTCGAGCTGGGTTGCAAATACTCGCGGCGCACCGTCTCCGGAGGGAAATACACGTTCCCCTCCACCAGCTCGTACTTGTCCGACTCCGCGATCACCGTTCCGTTCCAGAGGGCCCTGGGCATGCTGCGTCCTTTCCTCCTGACTTGTCTTCGGCAGTTTAGCCTGGAAGGCGGGCGCGGGAGGAGCCCTCGTCGTCTGCTATGGCTGTCGGCCACACGGGAGTCGATCCGGCAGTCACCATGCGATGAGGCCTGGATACTCGCGACCTCGGGCGTCGTAGCAACTGCATGGCTCACCGTAGTAGGAATCGGAGGTGTCGCAGGATCTTCCGTCGAAGGTATTACACGAAGAACTGCGCAGTTTAACCTCCAGGACGTCGGCGACATGCTCCTGCTCGTTATAAGCCGTGAGCTCGAAAGGATGGCGCTTGTCTTGACAGCCAGCACAGCGCTCGAAGTGCTCGACGTAGCTACATTTAAATTCGTCCGTGCCGAGTTTCCTGTACTGTCTAACGTGCACCATTTCGTGATCGAGAAGAGCGCCCAGGCCGACCATGCCAAGATTGTCGGGATCGTAGGAGCGGCTGAACGGATTAAAGCTATGATCCAGCAAAATCACGTTCCTATCTGGGACAACACCCGCGGTCGAACCGGTGAGCTGACAAAATTTTATGCTTACACCATTGAATTCTGATGCTTCTGCAAAGCCAAAGCGGATGAGCTCACCCCTTGCTCTTGCTATCACTTCTTGGTCGTGGTTTGGTGCCCTAAAGCCGCTGCAGCTTAGGATGAGTGATCTAGTGATAGTTTCGAATTTGTTTGCGCAAACTGCCAGGCTTGCCCTGTCGACTATATCGGGCAAAGTGGAAGGACTACCCGGAGGTTCCTGAACTGACACTTTTGGGCCAGCCGCGCAGGCGACCCGCTTCTTGGCTTCGCAATCAAAACGACACCCCGGCTCAGAGATATGGCCACCCCAGGGAAGGCGGATTCTGCATTTCCTCTCGCAGTTCGTATGGCACTTGATTGCAGCAAACCCGGTGGAACTTGAAAGCAATGCGGCGACAAGCAGCCCTAGGACTCGTTGCTTCGACGGCATGGCTCTCCTCCTTCGCTCATGGTCTAACGGCACTCTAAGTCTAAGGGACGGACAAACAGGGTGGTTTTCGCAGCGGCCAACTCAAATTCTAACCCCGTTCGTGCTTGCTGAAAGTACTTTTAATAGCGTTTCCTGGGCTACTGGCTCGGAAACCCGGCCGCCGGCCAGGCACTCATTCTCCTCGTTTGCCTAAAAGAGACTTCAGGTCAAGCACCATCCGGCAGGGAAATTCGTCGCTGAGTCGCGAGAAGCCGAGGCGCTCGTAGAACCGCGCTGCAGCCTCGTCGATGGCATCCGTTACGAAGAGTCGGAACGCGACCGGACCACTGCGAGCGAGTTGGAGGGTCAATCCGAGCGCCTCCTCGAATAGAAACCGGCCGAGCCCTTGACCTTGCACGCGACCGTCGACCGCGAGACGTGCGAGCAGTACAGCCGGGATCGGAAAGCGGGGCAGCCTGTCGAGGGACTCGATCGCACCCACCGCGGTCCGCTCCACGCTGGCGGTGGCGAGAGAGAAGTATCCCGCGAGACGCTCCTCTCCGGCTGCACCGTCGATGGCAAGGAAGGTGCGCGCGAGGAGATCCTTCTCTGCGTGCCGCAACGCAAATCGTCGAAGATAGTCGACGAGGGACTGGTGCTGGTTGCGGAAATCCTCCAGCAAGGCTCGATGGTGCCGTCCCAACGCCTCAATGCGGAAGGCCATGGGTCAGGCCGCGGTGTCTTTCCAACGGAGCCGCGGCGGCCGCCGCTTCGCTTCGGCGAGCCGCGAAAGAGCCTTGCGCAGAGCAGGAGGTGGAGAGAACCCGCGGTCGAGGATCTCGGCGAGCCGTTCGACTTCGGCATCGGTCAGTTCGATCCGTTCCACGACCTCGTCGCGCTTCCGATGCAGCCGCTCAACCACCGGACTGCGAAGAGTTTCGACCTCCCGGCCACGTCGCGCCTCGATCCTGCGGCCGGCTTCGGCCTGCCGGATCACCCAGGACGAGAGCCCGGCGAGCTCGCGAAGCAGGTCTGCCCTTTGGTTCTCGCGCAGGCCCAGGCGCTCGCGCAGGTCATCAAGCTCCTCGGCGAGGGTTGCGGTAGTCTGGGCTTGGAAACGAGACATGATCGAGGCTCCTCTCTCTGAGTAAGATACTACTCACTACTCCTCGACACAAGAGAGAGCCTGACCAGCTGGTCTCCCCAACCGGTACAATGCCCACCGGGAGGGAACCACCGTGGATCGAAACCAGCTTCTGGAGCGCTACCGCCAGACCCGTGAATTGAGCATCGAGCTGTGCCGGCCTTTGCGGCCGGAGGACTACCGCATCCAGTCCATGCCGGACGTGAGCCCGCCGTGGTGGAACCTGGGGCACACCACCTGGTTCTTCGCCAAGAACATCCTCGAGCCGTTCGGCCTCTACTCCGAGGGCGACGCGCGGCTCGAGTTCGTCATGAACTCCTACTACGAGTCGCTCGGTCCCCGCATCCGGCGCGATCATCGCGGGCTCGTCACCCGGCCGTCCAATGAGGAGGTCTACGACTTCCGCGATTCCGTGGATGGACGGGTCGAGACGCTCCTTGGCTCCGCCGGCGGCGACGACCTCGACCGCCTGCGATTCCTGGTCACCACGGGAATCCAGCACGAGCAGCAGCACCAGGAGCTGCTGGTGACGGAGATCAAGCACATCCTGGGCAGCAATGTCCCGGAGCTGCGGGAGGCGTACCGGCCCGCGGTCCCCGGCTGCGCGTCCAAGGTTCCAGACCTGCGGTTCGTCCCGTTCGAGGGCGGTCTCCAGGACTTCGGCAACGTCGACGGCGGCTGGTGCTGGGACAACGAGATGCCCGTCCACAAGGCCTGGCTGGACGGCTTCGCCCTCGCCAACCGGCTCGTCACCAATGGCGAATACCTGGAGTTCATGGCCGACGGCGGCTATCGCAATCCCCTGCTCTGGCTCTCCAACGGCTGGGCCAAGGTCAAGGAGCAGGGCTGGGAAGCGCCGCTGTATTGGGAGAGGAACGGCGACCGCTGGCAGGCCTGGACCCTCTCCGGCGTCCGCGACGTCGATCCGGACGAGCCGGTCTCGCACGTGGGCTTCTACGAGGCGGACGCTTTCGCGCGCTGGAAGTCGGCGCGCCTTCCCACGGAGCGGGAGTGGGAGCACGCCGCCCGCGTCGCTGGCTTTCCGGGCACTGGAGGCAACTTCCTCGACACCGGCGCCCTTCATCCCCGGCCGGCACACGGTGACAGCAACGGGGGCTCGAAGCTGCTGCAGATGGGCGGCGATCTCTGGGAGTGGACCTCGAATCACTACGAGCCGTACCCCGGGTACCGCCCTTTCGAAGGCCCCCTCATGGAATACAACGGCAAGTTCATGGACAACGTCCGCGTCCTGCGCGGCGGCTCCTGCGCCACGCCGGAGAACCACATCCGGGCCAGCTACCGCAATTTCTGGGCGGGGGACACGCGGTTCCAGTTCACCGGGATCCGGCTGGCCAAGGACTAAACGGTTGTCTGGAGAGTACGCAACCCAGGCGCTCGCCCACCTCCGCCCGGGCATAAATGCCAGGGCTATGAACAGCGCCCCCTAAAGGGGACTTGAAGCTGGATTCATCCAGCGCCTTACCTAGCCCCGGCATTTATGCCCGGGCGGAGGTGGGCGTCGCGGCCGAACCTTGCTGTCCCTCAGGTCCCTTTCTCCCGCATCTTCTTCGCCACCCGGCGCAGATCCTCCACGAGCTGCGCCCGCGCTTCCTCCTTCATCGCCTCGTCCGGAATCCTGAGGATCGCTGAGGGGTGGATCGTGGCGGTGAGCCAGGGGGCCCAGGGGGTCTCGAAGAACTTCCCCCTTTCGACCGTGACCCTGAACTTCGGGCCCATCAACGACTGCGCGGCCGTGGCTCCCAGACAGACGATGATCCGCGGCTTCACCAGCTCGAGCTCGGCCTCCAGCCACGGCCGGCAGGCCTTCACCTCCGCGGCGTTGGGCTTGGCGTGGATGCGCCGCTTGCCTCGCGGCTCCCACTTGAAGTGCTTGACGGCATTGGTGACGTAGACGTCCTCGCGGGCGATTCCTGCCTCGGCTAGGACTTCGTCGAAGACTCTCCCGGCCGGCCCCACGAAGGGCCGGCCAGCGAGGTCCTCCTGATCTCCCGGCTGCTCGCCGACGAAGAAGACGGACGCATGCGGCGGCCCCTCTCCCATGACGGCCTGTGTGGCGTGCTTGTAAAGATCGCACGCCATGCAGCCCTGGGCGGCTTTCGCCAGGCTGGAGAGGGACGGATTGGCGAGGAGAGGCTCGAGGGCGGAGGAGAGGATCATGGTCGTCATGGCAGTATCCAGAATACAAGAAATATGCCGACCAGCGCCACCCACCGTACCCTACAAGTCGCCCGACGACTCCGAATCCGGGAACCGCCGATCCGGGAGGCGCGGCGCGCGCCGTTGACACTCCCCGGCCTCTCGACTTAGATTAGGCCGTGCACCCCACCGCGTCCCCTGCCCCTGCCACCGTCACCGGCGGAACGGGTATCGTGGGCGCCATTCCGGCCCGTTACGGGTCGACCCGCCTCCCAGGAAAGCCGCTGCTCCCCATCGCCGGCCGGCCGATGATCGAGCACGTCTACACCCGGGTGGCGCGCGCCCGCGGGCTCGACCGGGTGGTGGTGCTGACGGACGACGAACGGATCGCCCGCGCCGTGGAAGGCTTCGGCGGCGAGTGGTTGATGACGCCCGCCGACTGCGCCAGCGGCACCGACCGCATCGCCTGGGCCGCCCGCCAGTGGAGCGCCCGGACGGTGCGCGCGGTCATCAACATCCAGGGGGACGAGCCGCTGATCGATCCGGAGGGCATCTCCCGCATCGCCTCCCACCTGGCGGCGGCGCCGGACGATCCCGTGGTCACGCTCGCGACGCCGGCGAGCCCCGAAGAGATGGAGAACCCGAACGCCGTCAAGGTCGTGCTCACCCGCGACGGCTTGGCGCTCTACTTCAGCCGCGCGCCGATCCCCTACCCTCGTCAAGACGGGGGATTCGCGCCGCTCAAGCACCTGGGGCTCTACGGCTACCAGCGCGAGGCCCTGATGCGACTCGCCGCGCTCGCGCCCACGCCGCTGGAGCGCAGCGAGTCGCTGGAGCAGCTCCGGGCCCTGGAGAACGGCATTCCGATCCGCGTCCTCGTGGTGGACCGCGGATCGTTCGGAGTGGACACGGCGGAGGACCTGGAGCGGGTGGAAGGGATTTTGAGCGGCATCGGGGTGGGGACGGCGGAGCAGAGGGCGCAATGAATTGCGCCCCTACAACGGATGCGGAGCGCTCTGAATTGAGTGGACCCTCGATGCCACGCGGTCGGCAGCCGGTGAGCGGGGAGGACCGGTTCGTTTCGAAATCGTTCCGCGTGCATCGTAGGGGCGCAATTCATTGCGCCCCCCAACGGACCTGACGGACAAGGAGACACGCGCCATGGCGACCAAGTTCATTTTCATCACCGGCGGAGTCGTTTCCTCCCTGGGCAAGGGGGTGGCCGCGGCTTCCGTCGGAGCCATTCTGGAGGCCCGGGGCTTCTCCGTGACGCTGATGAAGTTCGATCCGTACATCAACGTCGATCCGGGGACCATGTCCCCCTACCAGCACGGCGAGGTGTTCGTCACCGACGACGGCGCCGAGACCGACCTCGACCTCGGCCACTACGAGCGCTTCACCCACACCCGCGCCAGCAAGCGCCACAACTACACGACGGGCAAGATCTACGAGTCGGTGATCAACAAGGAGCGCCGGGGCGACTACCTGGGCAAGACCGTGCAGGTCATCCCCCACATCACGGACGAGATCAAGGAGGGGCTGCGCCGGGTGGCCGACAACTACGACGTGGTCATCGTCGAGATCGGCGGCACGGTGGGCGACATCGAGTCGCTGCCGTTCCTCGAAGCCATCCGCCAGTTCCGCCAGGAGCTCGGGCGCGGCAACGCCATCAACATCCACCTGACGCTGGTGCCCTACATCGCCGCCGCCGAGGAGCTCAAGACCAAGCCCACCCAGCATTCGGTGCGCGAGCTGCGGGAAATCGGCATCTCGGCCGACATCGTCCTCTGCCGCGTGGACCGCGCCCTGCCCGAGGAGATGAAGAAGAAGATCGCCCTCTTCTGCAACGTCGACCCGCGGCAGGTGATCGCCGCCCGCGACGTGCCCACGATCTACGAGGTGCCCCTGATGTTCTGCAGCGAGGGGCTGGACGACATCGTGCTCGAGCTGCTGAACCTCCCCCACTACGACCGCGACATGTCGCGCTGGGAGAGCCTGGTGGCCCGCATCAAGAACCCCAAGCATCAGGTGCGGGTGGGGATCGTCGGCAAATACGTGGAGTTCCCCGATGCCTACAAGAGCCTCAACGAGGCCCTCACCCACGGCGGCATCGCCAACGACGCCCACGTCGAGCTGGTCTACGTCGACGCCGAAGAGGTGGAGACCGGCAACTGGCCGCGCGAAATGTTCGAGGTGGACTCCCTGCTGGTGCCCATCGGCTTCGGCCGCCGCGGCACGGAGGGGAAGATCCGCGCCATCCGCTACGCCCGCGAGCACAAGGTGCCGTTCTTCGGCATCTGCCTGGGGATGCAGTGCATGACGATCGAGTACGCCCGGAACGTCTGCGGCGTCAAGGACGCCACCTCCTCCGAGTTCGATCCGGACACCGATCACGCCATCATCTACAAGCTGCGCGACCTGCTGGGCGTCGAGGAGCTGGGCGGCACCATGCGCCTGGGGGCCTACCCCTGCCGGCTGAAAGAGGGCTCGCTCGCCCGCCGAATCTACGGCACGGCGGAGATCAGCGAGCGCCACCGCCATCGCTACGAGGTCAACCAGAAATACATGCAGACGCTGATCGATCACGGCCTCGTGATCTCAGGTCTCTCGCCGGACGGCAAGTTCGTGGAGATGGTGGAGCTGCCGGACCACCCGTGGTACCTGGGCTGCCAGTTCCACCCCGAGTACAAGTCGAAACCCACCGAGCCCCATCCGCTCTTCGTCTCCTACATCGCGGCGGCGCTCGCCTTCCGGCAGCGGCGGGAGCGGGGCGAGGCCGAGATCGCCATGTCGGCCGCGCCGCGAGTCTTCTCCGAAGGCCCGGCCACCACCGTGGCCGAAGAGCCGGCGGAGCTGCCGTCCGAGATCCAGGTGCAGGGCTGATGACGGTGCAGCCGGTGGAGCTGGCGGCGGGAGTGACGATCGGCGGAAGACCGTCTCCCCGATTGTTCCCCATCATCGCCGGCCCCTGCGTCATCGAGAACGAGGATCTGGTGATCGAGATGGCCCACACCCTGGGGGCGATCGCCGAGCGGCTGGGCCTCGCCCTGATCTTCAAATCCTCCTTCGACAAGGCGAACCGCAGCTCGATCGGCAGCTTCCGCGGACCCGGCCTGGACGAGGGGCTGCGCATCCTGGCGCAGACCAGGGCCGAGACGGGCCTGCCGGTGCTCACCGACGTTCATGAGCCCGATCAGTGTGCCGCGGCGGCCAAGGTCTGCGACGTGCTCCAGATCCCCGCCTTCCTCTGCCGGCAGACGGACCTCGTGGTGGCCGCCGCCCGCACGGGCCGGGCGCTCAACATCAAGAAGGGGCAGTTCATGGCCCCGGACGACATGCGCCGGATCGTCGACAAGGCCCGCAGCACAGGCAACGACCGGGTGACGGTGACCGAGCGCGGCGTCTCCTTCGGCTATCACAACCTGGTGGTGGACATGCGCAGCTTCGCCATGCTCCACGGCGACGGGATTCCCGTGATCTACGACGTCACCCACTCGCTCCAGCTCCCCGGCGGCGGCGCGGAGAGCGGCGGCGAGCGGCGTTTCGCCGAGCCCCTGGCCCGGGCGGCCGTGGCCGCGGGCGCGGACGGCTTGTTCCTGGAGGTCCATCCGGACCCGGAGCACGCAAAGTCGGACAGCGCCGTGCAGCTCGATCCGCAGCGGGCGGAGGCGCTGCTGCGCTCGGTGATGGCGGTGCGGAAGGCGGTGGCATGAAGCCCTCAATCCCTGGCCCCATAGGCGCTAACTTCGGTCTCAACGCTTCGGGTAGGGGCGGGTCTGGACGGCAGGTTGGGGGCTCGA
>JBAPYB010000193.1:0-13352 GCA_049284515.1 Thermoanaerobaculia bacterium | reverse complement strand
GCGACCGTGGCCGACACCTTCCCGGCCGTTCTCACCTGCACCTGGACCTGCGTGGGCGCCGGCACCAGCACCTGCACGGCGTCCGGCTCGGGCAACATCAACGACACGGTCAACCTGCCGGCCGGCGGCAGCGTCACCTACACGGTGACCTGTGCGATCAACGCCTCGGCGACCGGCACGCTCTCCAACACCGCGACCGTCACCAACGGCGCGACTTCGGATTCCAACGCCGCCAACAACAGCGCCACCGACACCGACACGCTGACCCCGCAGGCGGACTTGAGCGTCACCAAGACGGACGGTGTGACGACGGCGACGCCGGGCGGCTCGGTGACCTACACGATCACGGCCTCCAACGCCGGTCCGAGCAATGCCACGGGCGCCACGGTGGCGGACACCTTCCCGGCCTCGCTGACCTGCACCTGGACGTGCGTGGGGGCCGGCGGCGGCACCTGCACGGCCTCCGGCTCGGGCAACATCAACGGCACGGTCAACCTGCCGGCCGGCGGCAGCGTCACCTACACGGCGAGCTGCACGATCTCGGCGGCGGCGACGGGCACGCTCTCCAACACGGCGACCGTGACGGCGCCGGCCGGGGTGACCGACCCGACCCCGGGCAACAACAGCGCGACGGACAGCGACACGCTGGCCGCGTCGGCCGACCTTTCGATCACCAAGACGGACGGGGTGACGACGGCGACGCCGGGCGGCTCGGTGACCTACACCATCACGGCCTCCAACGCCGGCCCGAGCAACGCCACGGGCGCCACGGTGGCGGACACCTTCCCGGCCTCTTTGACCTGCACCTGGACGTGCGTGGGAGCCGGCGGCGGCACCTGCACGGCCTCGGGCTCGGGCAACATCAACGGCACGGTCAACCTGCCGGCGGGCGGCAGCGTCACCTACACGGCGAGCTGCACGATCTCCGCCGCGGCGACGGGCACGCTCTCCAATACGGCGACTGTGACGGCGCCGGCCGGAGTGACCGATCCGACGCCGGGCAACAACAGCGCGACGGACAGCGACGCGCTGGGGGCCCAGGCGGACCTTTCGATCACCAAGACGGACGGCGTGACCACGGCCACGCCGGGCGGCTCGGTGACCTACACCATCACGGCCTCCAACGCCGGCCCGAGCAACGCCACGGGAGCCACCGTGGCGGACACCTTCCAGGCGTCGCTGACCTGCACCTGGACGTGCGTGGGAGCGGGCGGCGCCACCTGCACGGCCTCGGGCTCGGGCAACATCAATGACACCGTCAACCTGCCGGCGGGCGGCAGCGTTACCTACACGGCGAGCTGCACCATCTCGGCCTCGGCCACCGGTACGCTCCCCAACGTGGCGACGGTGACGGCTCCTGCCGGGGTGACCGACCCAACCCCGGGCAACAACTCGGCCACAGACAGCGACACGCTGGCCGCGTCGGCGGATCTCGCGATCACCAAGACGGACGGCGTGACCGCGTACACCCCGGGCGGCTCGGTCACCTACACCATCACGGCCTCCAACGCGGGCCCGAGCAACGCGCCGGGGTCCACGGTGGCGGACACCTTCCCTGCGTCGCTGACCTGCACCTGGACCTGCGTGGGGGCGGGCGGCGGCACCTGCACGGCGTCCGGCTCTGGCAACATCAACGACACGGTCAACCTGCCGGCCGGCGGCAGCGTCACCTACACGGCGAGTTGCACGATCTCTGCTGCGGCGAGCGGCCTGCTCACCAATACGGCGACGGTGACGGCTCCGGGCAGCGTCACCGATCCCAACCCGGCCAACAACTCGGCCACCGACAGCGACACGTTCGCTCCCCAGGCGGACTTGAGCATCACCAAGACGGACGGCGTGACCACGGTCACGGCGGGCGGCTCGTTGACCTACACGATCGTCGCCAGCAACGCCGGTCCCAGCGACGCGCCGGGCGGCACCATCGTCGCCGATACCTTCCCGGCGTCGCTCACCTGCACCTGGACTTGCGCGGGCGCGGGCGGCGGCGGCTGCGGTAGCACCTCGAGCGCGGGCAATATCAGCGAGGGCATCAACCTGCCCGCCGGCGGGAGCGTCACCTACACCGTGTCGTGCACCGTCTCGCCGGCGGCCACCGGCACGATCTCCAACACGGCGATGGTAAGCATGATGGTGGGCGGGCCAACCGACCCGAACCCCGGCAACAACTCGGCGACCGACACCGATACGGTGACCGCCGCGCCCGGCGCCACCGTCTCCGGCACCAAGACGGCCGCCGGTTCCTTCACTCCGGGTAGCACGGTGACCTACACCGTGGTGCTCACCAACAGCGGTGCCGGCGCCCAGGGCGACAATCCGGGCCACGAGTTCACCGACGTGCTCCCCTCGGGCCTCACCCTGGTCAGCGCCATGGCGAGCTCCGGCACGGCGGTCGCCACCGTGGCCACCCGCACTGTGACCTGGGACGGCTCGATCCCGGCCGGCGGCTCGGTGACCATCATCATCACCGCCACCATCGGCTCCGGGCTCGCCCCTGGCACGACGCTCACCAACCAGGGAACGATCGCCTACGACGCCGACGGCAACGGTACCAACGAGGCGTCTGCGATGACCGACGATCCGTCGACCGTCGGCGGGGCCAATCCGACGTCGTTCGTGGTGCAGGGGGGCGACGTCCTGCCGATTCCGACCCTCGACACGATGGGGCTGGCGCTGCTGGCCCTGCTGCTGGCGATCGGCGGCGCCGCGCTGCTGCGGCGGCGGGCCGCCCGGTAGTCTCACCCCATCTCCCCTCCACCTCCTCCTCTTGCAGGAGGAGGTGGAGCGCGCGTTCTCAGCGTTCTCGGCGTTCTCAGCCGGGGCCTTAGCAAGGGATTCGAAATAAGCTATAATCGCATCGGCCCAAGCCGTTGAAGACAAGTTGCGGTTCCTGAATTGTCTCTAGGAGTCTGTGTCATGCACCGATCTCTCCTCTCGTCCATCCTCCTGGCGACGCTCGGTGCCGCTGGCGCGGCGCACGCCGGCACGGTGTACGTGCCGCTTCCCGGCCAGGCTGCGGTCGGCACGTCGGCATACGAAGTCCGGGTCTCCATTTCCAACACCGCGGCGGCGCCGGCCACCGTCAACCAGGCCCTGCTCCCCAGCGACTCCGATGGCACCCAGCGCACCGGCGTGACGGCGAGCTCCCTGGCGGTCAACGCCGGACAGACCAGCGTGGTGAAGCCCGGCGCCAGCTTCAGCGGCCTCCTCGAGCTCGCCGGCGCCACCGACTTCCGCTACACCGCCCGCCTGGTGAACGTGGGGACGGGAGGGCTGGGGGTCGACCTGCCCCTCATCACCTCCTCCACCGTGACGAAGGCGAACGGCAAGTCGAGCGTTCAGGGGATGATCTCGGACAGCGCGCGGACCGTGGACCTGGCGCTCGTCAACCTCGCCACGTCGGGCAGCCAGTGCACGGTCAATCTGGCGCGCTCCGACGGCTCGACTCTCGGCCCTGCCGCGACGGTCTCGCTGAATCCGCTCTCCCAGCGCTACTTCACCAACGTCCTTGCCGGTCTGATCGATGCGAGCGGCGTGGCCGACGCGCGGGCGCAGGTGAGCTGCACCCAGGACTTCTTTGCCTATGGCGTGCTCAAGAACAGCGCCACGGGCGAGATGACCCTGCTCCAGCCCGCGGCCAGCGGCGACTCGACGCTCGGCACTCCGGGCGGCACGCCGCCGCCCCCCACGGGTGGCGGCGGCTGCGGCAGCACCGGCGTCGTCTGCTTCGACCTCACCGGCCTCGTCCATCAGCCGACGCCGCTCGATCCGGTGGGCCGCGCAACCTTCGCCTTCCCGCAAGGCGTCTACACCCGTTTCAAGATGTCGATGGACGTGATGGTGGGTCAGTGGTACGCGCCGGACCCTGCCGGTAAAGTCCTCATCTACTGGTTCGTGATCGACAAGAACCTCGACATGCCGGGCACGCTGTACTTCCGGGGTCCGGGGCCGGGCGGCAACAGCGCGCTGGCGCGCCATGGCATCGGGCAGACCACTCCGGAGAAAGCCAAGGTCGCCAAGCACTTCCAGGCGGAGGTCGGCCGTACCTACCACATCGAGAACGACTACGACATGGGCCGCGGCGTCTTTACCGCGACCGTCACCGACAAGGGCACCGGCGAGGTTCAGGTGGTGCTGACGGGCAACACGAACGTGCACCTCTTTGCCGCACGTTCGGGCCAGCACTTCATCATCGACATGGGCTTCAGGGAAAATCACATTCCCGACGAGGTCCCGTCCTACAACTGGCTCTACCAGAACATCCACATCGAGGCCTACCACAACTAGGAGGCCCGGAACGGCACGCGATCGCGGATCCTGCTGAAGCCCAACCGCTGGAACAGCTCTTCGACGCGGGCGGCGTCGGCGCCGCGGTATTCGAGGTCCTGGAGGGTGGAGGTCACTCCCGGGACCTCGCGCGCGACGGTGGCGAGCCGCTTGGAGAGGAAGGCGAGGTCGCGGCTCGCGGCGAGCTTGGCGTGGAGGGACTTGGCGCCGCGGAGCGAGGCCATTCCGGGCAGCTCGTCCAGCCGGGCGTAGAGGTCTTCCAGGTGGCCGAAGCGCGCCAGCAGCTCGGCCGCCGACTTGCCGCCGATCCCCTTGACCCCTGGAATGTTGTCCACCGTGTCGCCGGCGAGGCCGAGGTAGTCGGTGATCTGGTCCGGCCGCACGCCGAACTTCTCGAAGACCCCTGCGGCGTCGAGGCGAATTCCCTTGGCGAAGTCGAGCAGGGTGATGCGGCCGTCCACGAGTTGGGAGAGGTCCTTGTCCGAGGTGACGATGACGGACCGGTGATCGTCCTTCTCCAGCCGGGAGCAGAGGGCGCCGATCAGGTCGTCCGCCTCGTAGCGGTCGTCGATGAAAGTGGCGGCGCCGATGGCGGCGGCGATCTCGACGCAGGCGTCGAGCTGGGCTTCGAGCTCCGGCGGCGGCAGCTCGCGCTGCTGCTTGTAGGCGGGGTAGAGATCGTTGCGGAAGCTCGAGTTGAGGCTGCGGTCGAAGGTCACGGCGAGATGGCTGGGCTTCTCGTCGGCGATCAGCTTGAGCAGGAACGAGGTGAAGCCGTAGGCGGCTGCCGCCGGCCCGCCCGCCGGCGTCCTGATGCTCGACGGCAGGGTGAAGTAGGCGCGGAAGATGTAGGGGCTTGCATCGACCAGGTAGACCGTCGCCGTCATCTAGGCTGCTCCAAAGAACGACCGCACGGCCGCCCCCACCGCCTCCACCTCCTCGTTCGTCAGCTCGGGGAACACCGGCAGGCAGAGCACCTCCTTGCCGGCGGCCGAGGCGACGGGGAGGTCGCCGTCGCGCACGTCCACGAGGCCGGCCATGGCGGGCTGGTGGTGGAGGGGGGAGGGGTAGTGGACGGCGGAGGCGATGCCGGCGGCCTTGAGGTGGGCCATCAGCTCGTCGCGGCGGGCCGTGCGGACGGTGAACTGGTGGTAGACGGAGCGCACCTCGGGCCCGTCGGGCAGCAGCCGCAGGTCGCCACTGCCGGCGATACCGGCGAGGGCGCCGTGATAGCGGCAGGCGATCTCGCCGCGGCGGGCGTTGTCCGCGTCGAGCAGCGGCAGCCGGCAGTTGAGGACGGCGGCCTGGAGGCTGTCGAGCCGGCTGTTGGTGCCCACGGCCACGTGGTGGTAGCGGCCGTTCTGGCCCTGGTTGCCCAGCGTCCGCACGCGCTCGACGAGAGCGCGGTCGCTGCCGGTGACGGCGCCGCCGTCGCCGAAGCAGCCGAGGTTCTTGGTGGGGTAGAAGCTCCAGGCGGCGAGCTGGCCGAAGCCGCCCACGCGCTTCCCCCGCCAGCGGGCGCCGTGGGCCTGGGCGGCGTCCTCCACCAGCCACAGGCCGTGCTTCTCGCAGAGGGCGAGGACGGCGTCGACGTCGAAGGGGCGGCCGTAGAGGTGGACGCCGAGGATGCCGACGGTCCGCGGTGTGACGCGGGCGGCGGCGTCCGCCGGATCGAGGTTCAGCGTCTCCGGATCGACGTCGGCGAACACCACCTTGCCGCCCAGCAGGGCCACGGCCTCGGCGGTGGCGAAGAAGCTGAAGGCGGGGACGATCACCTCGTCGCCGGGCTGGAGGCCCAGGGCGCGCAGGGCGAGGACGAGGGCGTCCGTGCCGTTGCCGAGGCCCACGCAGGAGTCGACCTCCAGGAACGAGGCGAAAGCCGCCTCGAACTCCCGCACCTCCGGGCCGAGGATGAAGGACGACTCGTCGAGGATCTTCCGCCAGCGCTCGTCAAGCTGCGCGGCGATACGCCGCCGGGTACGGCCGAGGTCGAGGATGGGAACGTTCATGGCGGCGCGGATTGTACCGCGGCTTCGGGGGATCTCTTCCAGGGAGGTGGGCTCTCAGCAGCCCGGGCCGGCCATGCCCCCGCCCAAGACCCTCATCACCCCGGCCCTCTTCTCCCGTCGCTCTCCCCCCGACCGGGAGAAGAGGGAGAACAGCCCGCCAGGACGGCAGGGTCGTCCAACCCCGCGCATGGGGGGCCCGACCATCCAACCCCGGGTTGAGGCATTGGATTGCCGGCCTGGCTGCGCCCAACCCCGGGTTCCCACCGGCTCCGCCGGTTCCCACCCGGGGCTACTGGACTGCCGCCCTACGGGCTCGCCGCATCGTTGTGTCGGCCCCCAACCCGAATCATGCCGTCGTGGTTTTTGGGGCCGCCCCCCGGCCCCTCTCAGGGCAAAGACACCCGGCCCGCACAACTCCCAATTTTACCGAGGACGATTCACCAGCCCGGAGGGCGGCACTCCCGTAGCCCCGGGTGGGAACCGGCGGAGCCGGTGGGAACCCGGGGTTCGAGAGCAACCACCCTTCTGGAAACCCTGCCAAGGGTGATTTTCGTCGGTGTGGAGGCGCCGTCTCGGTAACTAGCCGCACCTGTCTGCGTGACCTACTCTCCCAACGGCAGGTAAGAGGCGAGGCGGCAGGAACGGGTCTCGTCAGGGCCGCAGCGGATAGCGCGTCCACGGCGTGTCGTAGACCACGATCTCGTTGCCGCCCATGGTGATGTTGTCCGGAATGTCGAGGTGGTACACGGGCCGGAACCGGGGATCGCGGGCGATGCCGGGCACCCAGGAGGGGAAGATCACCACGTAGTCCGGCTTGCGCCGCTCGACGGCGGCCACCATGGCGTCGTTCCAGGGCGTGCCGGTCGCCACGGCCTGCTGCACCTCGCGACGGATCTCCGGGGTCGCGATGCTCGCCAGGTCGACGATCGGGTTGGGCAGCAGGTATTTGATGGCGCCGATGTCGTTCACCGCCAGCACGGCCTCGGACGGCACCCGCGCCGCGAGCCATTGGGCGACGGCGACGTCGCTCTCCTGGACGTTCACCACGTTCTGCACGTAGAAGCGTTCGCCCCGGGCGAGGCTGGCGAGCGTGGGGAGGGCGAGGACGGCGATGCCGAGGACGGCGAGGGGCGCGCGCAGCAGCGGCGAGCCCAGCAGCTCTCCCACGGCGCGGACGGGCTTTTCGAGGCCGAGGACGCCCAGGAGCACCAGCACCGGGAAGAGGGGGAAGTAGTAGCGGCCGAAGTTGCCCAGCATCTGCGTCGGCCCGGGGGTGAGCACCGAGTAGGCGAGCGGCAGGCTGAACAGCCAGAGGGCCGGCAGCAGGCCGCGCTCCCGGGACGTCCCCAGGCGGGCGGCGAGGCCCAAGGCCCCGGCGCCGGCGAGGAGGGTCATCCACGGCTGGGGCTGGAAGAACAGGCTGAGGACGTTGACGAGATAGCGCTGGTTGGGCAGCACGCCGTGCGCCGCGCCGCCGCCCTTGGCCGCCCAGGTGGTGGGCAGGACGGAGCCGCCCGCCCAGGCGTAGAAGAGACAAGGGCCGGCCAGGGCGCAGACGGCGAAGGCCGCGGCCAGCAGCAGCGTCCGGGGGGACGGCGCGCGCCAGCGGCGTTCGGTGTCTGCGCCGGCGGCGCCGGAGAAAACCAGGAAGCGGTCCGCGAAGGCGAGCCCGAGGAGCAGGACGGCCTCGGGACGGGCCAGCGCCGCGACCGCGAGGACGCCCGCCGAAAGCGGCAGCCGCTCCGGCCGGCCGAGACGCCCGAGGTGACTGCGCTCGCGCAGGTGAAGGATCATCCCCCACAGGGAGAGCAGGATGAAGAGCGGGATCTCCATCCCCGACAGGGCCGACCACACCAGCCAGCTCGTCGCCAGGGTGAGCCCCGCCGCCAGCGCCGCGAAGCCGGGCGAGAGGCCGAGCTCCCGGCCCAGGCGCCGGGTGGCGTCGACGCCGGCGAGGTGGAGGGCGATGCCGAGGGCCTTGGTCCAGGCGATGACACTGCCAGGCAGCAGGAAGAGGAGGGAGAGCAGGGCCGTCCACAAGGGGGCGGTCGAACCGGTGACGAGATGCCCGGAGTTGTAGGAGAGGCCCAGGCCGCGGGCCAGGTTGCGGGCGAACTGCAGGTGGATCCAACTGTCGTCGAGCGGAAAGCCCAGGGTCCCCTTGAGGCGGGCGACCTCCGCCAGCAGGTAGCGCAGGCAGGCGACCGCGCCGGCCAGGACGAGGAGCGGGCCGGCCGGGAAACGCCGCGGGTGGTGCGGGGGGGCGGGAGAGGTCATGGGCTGCTCACGAAGTCCAGCGAAGCATACACAACCGGCGAAGACGGGTTTATGATCGCGGGTCCCATGACTCCAAGCGCTCTCGCATCGCGACACCGGCGGGCCGCCCGGATCGCCCTGTACTCCAGCCTGGTGGTGGTGGGAGGCGCCACCTTCGGCGTGGTGAAGTTTTTCGACCTCCCGCTCAAGGCCCACCGCACCGAGGAGTGGATCGGGCGCGACTACGCCCACATGCCCGAGGTGAAGCTGCTCCAGCAGTACGCGCAGATCGACACCAGCGAGTCGACGGGCGACGAGCTCGCCGGCGCGCAGTTCCTGGCCCGCCATTTCGCCGCCGCCGGCATCCCCTACCGCATCGAGACGGTGGGGGCGAAGAAGGCCAACCTCTACGCCTGGCTGGACGGCAAGGACCGCCATCCGCTGGTGCTGCACAACCACCTCGACGTCTCGGCGGTCGATGCCAAGGAGTGGTTCTCGCCGCCCTTCGAGGCGCGGATCGACGGGCCGTGGATCTACGGCCGCGGCGTCTTCGACATGAAGAGCATCGCCATCGCCCAGATGCTGGCGATGATCGACCTGAAGAAGAGCGGGGTGCCGCTCAGGCACTCCGTCCTCTTCCTCGCCACCAGCAGCGAGGAGCGGGGGAGCCGCCTGGGAGTGCGCCGCATCCTGCAGCTCCACCCGGACATGGTGCGCAACTTCTGGGCGGTGCTCACCGAAGGCGGGGTGGTCGAGGCCCGGGCCCGCGACGAGATCAAGTTCTGGGGCACCGAGGTGGCGCAGCGGCGCTTCGCCGATCTCACCGTCTGCAGCGGCGACCGCGAGCCGCTCGAGCAGCTCCGCAAGACCCTGCAGGAGATCGGGTCCACGGAGACCGATCTGCGGCTGACGCCCGAGGCCGCGGCGACCCTGGCCGCCTACGGTCCGACCCGCGATCGCTCCGACCTGCGGGATCTCATCACCCACCCCGAGAAGGTGATGGGGGACGTCGCCGCCTATCGCAAGCTGCCGGGCTACGTGCGCTCCATGCTGCGCAGCGAGGCGGTGCCGTTCAAGGTGGAGGCGGCGCCCGGCGGCGGGTTCGAGCTGCTGATCAAGTTCCAGCTCCTGCCGGGAGAGGACCTGGCCAAGGTGCGCGACAAGCTCGTTCCGCCCTGGCTGACCTTCGGCCTGACCACCCGGCTCGACGAGCCCGACTCCGCCCGCGCCGGCAGCCCGCTGGACCACCCGGTCTTCCTGGGCCTCCAGGCGACCCTCCACGACAGCTACCCCGACGCGCCGCTGGGCCCTTACTTCCTGCCGTGGACCGCCACCGACTCCCGTTTCTTCCGCACCCTGGGAGTGCCGGCCTACGGCTTCTCCCCGTTCCTCATCATGAACACCGACACCCTGCAGGTCGACGCCGCCAACGAGCGCTTCGCGCTGCCGGGCTTCGTGGACGGCGTGGCTCTCTACAGCCGGGCGGTCCGGCGCCTGGTTTCTTGACGATTATTGGCGGGCGCCGGTGTCAAATTTTGTCGAGCCGGAAAGTGAACTGAGGGAAACAAAGGACTTATAGCTCCCGGACCCCTGGCATCGACCCTGCTTTATTACCGGGGTGACAAGCTCCGCGGATGTCCCGGGGGCAAGAAGTGAAAACCGAGGGGAGGAGACCCTAAAATGTTGATGAAGATTCGCAATCGTCAGAAGGGCTTCACGTTGATCGAGCTGCTGATCGTCGTCGCGATCATCGGCATCATCGCAGCCCTGCTCATCCCGAACTTCCTGGACGCGCTCCAGAAGGCGAAGCAGAAGCGGACCGTGGCTGACATGCGCAACAGCGGCACCGCGATGTTCTCCTGGCTGACCGACCAGGTCGGCGCGGCTGCGGCCGGCGCCACGGCCACCGAGGTCGACCTCTCCACCGGCTACGGCAGTGGTCTGACGGCCTCTGACATCACCGCCCTTCTCGTGCCGCAGTACCTGCAGTCGGTGCCCGACAAGGACGGCTGGAAGAACACCTACTCGTACTGGATGAACACGACCAACGTGCTGGCGCAGACCGTGCTCGCGGTCCGCTCCCTGGGCCGTGACAACTCCAAGATCGCCGACAAGTACACCGTCGCCGGCTTCGAGCCCACCGATTACGATCAGGATATCGTCTGGGCCGATGGCTTCTTCGTCCGTTGGCCGCAGAAGACCAACTAATCGAGCATTGCAATCTCTTGGCTGGTCTTGAGGGGGGCGCCTTCGGGTGGCCCCCCTTTTGGTCTGTAGGTTGGGTCTGTAGGGCTCCCCATGCACCGCCACCGTCTCGCCGTCATCCTCCCCCTGCTCGGGCTGGCCCTGCCGGCCCTGTCGTCGTCCGCTGCGCATGCCGCACCGGCGCTGTCGGAGGCGGCCGGCTGGCTCCAGCAGTACGTGCGCCTCGACACCTCGAATCCGCCGGGCAACGAGCAGTTGGCGGTGGGCTTCCTCGCCGGCCTGTTGGGCAAGGAAGGCATCGAATCCCATGTCGTCAGGACTCCCGAGGGCCGGGCCAACCTCTGGGCCCGCCTCGCCTCGCCGGCGAGCGGCGGTCGCGCCGTCCTGCTCCTGCACCATATGGACGTGGTTCCCGCGGGGCCGGGCTGGAGCGCTCAAGCTTTCGCCGGCGAGGTGCGGGACGGCTATCTCTGGGGCCGCGGCACGCTCGACGACAAGAGCCTGGGCATCGTGCACCTCGCCGCCCTGATCGACCTCAAGCGCCGCCGGGTCCCCCTGGCCCGCGACGTGATTTTTCTCGCCGTGGCCGACGAGGAGAACGGCGGCCTGCGCGGCACGGCCTGGCTCCTCGCCCAGCATCCCGAGATCTTCCAGGGTGTGGAGGCGGTGGTCGGCGAGGGCGGCCGGAGCCAGACGGGAGCGGGGGGCAAGCTGCTGTGGTGGGGGATCGAGGTGTCGCAGAAGCGTCCTCTCTGGCTGGAGGTCTCGACCTCCGGCCGGGGCGGCCACGGCGCCGGCCTGAACCCTCAAAGCGCCAGCCATCAGCTCATCCAGGGGCTGGCCCGGCTGCTCGGCGCGCCTCCCCGCTTCCGCGTCAGCCCTCCCGTGCGGGACTACGCCCGGGCCATCGCGCCGCTCCAGAACCCGCATTGGCGGCGTGTCTTCGGCAACATCGACGCCGTCATCGCCGAGGGCGGCCCGAAGGAGTTCCTCATGCCGGGCATGGCGAACCTCTTCCTCGACACCGTGCAGGTGACCGTGCTGCGGGGAGGCGAACGGATCAACGTCATTCCGGAGACGGCCATGGCGCGCATCGACGTCCGCCTCCTTCCCGACACCGATGCGGTCGCCTTCCTCAAGGACGTCCGGCGCCTGCTGGGCTCCGGCTTCGCGGTGAAAGTGCTGGTGACCTCGCCGCCGTCGCCGCCGTCGCCGGCTTCCGGCCGCCTCTACCGCGCCATGGAGCGGGCCTTGCAGCCCGAAGGACCGGCGGTGCCCACCTTCATCGCCGGCTTCACGGATTCCCGTTTCTTTCGCGAGCGGGGGATTCCGGCGTACGGCCTGTCGCCCTTCCTGCTCAGCCCGGAAGACACGCAGGGGATTCACGGCGTCAACGAACGGATCTCGTTGCGAGAGCTGGATCGCGGAGTTGTTCGAATGCGCCAAATTCTATCTTTCTATGTCTCTGCAGCTCAGTGACAGCGGATGGCTATCGAATGACGTTTTTTGCCAGCGCGACAAGTCCCTGAAGCATGGAAGTCACGGTGTTTCAAGGGCTTACGAGAAGTCCTCGGCTGGCACGTCCCTTGCCTTGGCAGAGGACCGTCGGATCACATGGGGGGAGACTTGGTATGAAGCGTCGACTCGCAGGAAAGCAGACGGGCTTTACGCTCATCGAGCTTTTGATCGTCGTGGCGATCATCGGCATTCTGGCTGGCATTCTGATCCCCAACCTTCTGGACGCGATGCAGAAGGCGAAGCAGAAGCGAACGGTGGCGGACATGCGGATCACCGGCACGGCGATGTTCTCCTGGTTGTCCGACCAGGTCGGCGCGGCGGCCGCCGGGGCCACGGCGACGAGCATCGACCTTACGGATTACAAGGTGATCACGAGGGACGATCTCCAGACGCTGCTGGTGCCGGCCTACATCGAGCGCGTCTCGGATCTGGACGGCTGGAAAAATCCCTACAGATACTATCTCGACCCGGTCAACGTCCAGTCGACGCACGTCATGCTCATCGGCAGCGGCGGCCGTGACAACAGCACTCTCGCCGGCACCTATACGGTGAACGGTTTCGATCCCACGGATTACGACCAGGACATCCTCTGGGCCGACGGCTTCTTCGTCCGCTGGCCGGGCAAGTAGCTTCCCGCCGCCGGGACGAGCGCCCGGCGGCTGAGGCGGGATAGAATCCGGCGCAGGACAGCTCAATGCGCCGTTGGACCGTCACGATCCTACCCGCCCTCCTTGCGTCGGCCTGGCTCCTGGCTCTCTTTGCGCCCGTGCTCTCGCCGGCACGGGCGCTGGCGAACCGGGACATTCCGATCTTTCACTTACCCCTGCGGAGCGCGTTCCGCGAGCTGGCCGCCTTCGGGTTGCCGCAGTGGAATCCCTGGCTGCACGGCGGCCAGCCCATCCTGTCGAACCCCAGCTACGCGGCCTTCTATCCTCCGAGCTGGCTCGTGCTGGCGGTGCCGCCGGCGTATGCCCTGAGCCTGCTGGCGATCTCTCATGCCGGTATCACCTTTGCGGGGGCGTGGTTTCTGGCGCGCCGGCTCGGCTGCGGGCGCGGCGCTGCGGCGCTCGCCGGCGT
>JBAPYB010000192.1:0-11621 GCA_049284515.1 Thermoanaerobaculia bacterium | reverse complement strand
CTGGACGAGCTTTCCCTTGGGACCCGCGCGTCCCGCGGGTCCCGCGGATTCCGCAGTCAGCGGCCCGCCGGCGGCCGAGGTGACCGCTCTGCTCGCGGCACGGGACGGCGGCCGCCCGGTTTTGTGGGCTGCGACCGACGGCGGCGGTCTCGTGCAGTACGACGGCGAACGATGGCGCCTGGAAAAAGGGCTTCCCAGCGACCATGTGCTGAGCCTCAGCCTTCTGGACAGCGGAACGGGAGACGAGCTTTGGGCTGGCACGTCCCGCGGTCTGGTCCACCGGTCCGGCGGGACCTGGACCGTCTACAACGCCGAGAACGCCGGCTTGCCGTCGGATCAGATCGTGCGTCTTTTCGCCAGCCGGAGCGGCGGGAGGCCTCTGCTGTGGATCGGCATGAGCACAGGCGGGATGGCCGTCCTCAATCCAGGTGGATGGAGGACCCTCGATCAACGCAACTCCGGCCTGCCGCGGTCCTGGATCTATGGCCTGGCCGAGAGCGGTCCCCCCGGCCGGCCAGTCTATTGGTTCTCCGTGTATGGCCGGGGGCTCGCCCGCTGGGAGGCGGGGACCTGGACGGTCTATTCGGCAGGCACTCCTCTGGAGAATGACGAGGTCAACCTCGCCCTGCCGACCTCAGGGCCTCGCGGAGAGGAGGTTGTGTGGGTCGGAACGACCCATGGTCTGTTTCGTTTGGAGAAGGGCCGGTGGGCAGGCGCCGGCGAGGTGGTTTCGGGCCTGCCGGCCTCCGAGGTGCTCGCGCTCCTCGAAAGCCGGACTCCCACCGGTCCGGTCCTGTGGGTCGGAACCCGCGACGGCCTGGCGCGTTGCGCCGCGGGGCGATGCCAGGTCTTCACCCCGGAAAATTCCGCCCTGCCGGATCGCCAGATCTACACCCTCCTCGAGACCCGCGAGGCCGCAGGGCCCGTCCTCTGGATCGGCACCCGCGACCGCGGGCTGGTGCGTTGGAGCGCCGGAAAACAGACCCTCTACGATACCCGGACCTCACCGTTGCGGAACAACTGGATCAACGCCCTTCGCGAGGTATCGTCCGGAGGCAAGCGGTTCCTCTGGATCGGCACCAACGGCGGAGCCGTCCGTCTCGATCTCTCCGCCGGTGAGCCGCAGTGGCTCGTCCTCGACGAAAAGAGCCGCCAGCCCCGCCTGCCCAGCAACGTCATCTATCAGATCCTCGAAGATGCGCGCGGCAGGATCTATATCGCCAGCAACCGTGGAATGACTCGCCTGACCCCCCGCTCCGGCGATCCGAACGCGTACGACGTTTACAACTTCACTACCCACGACGGCCTGGCGTTCAACGAGTGCAACCAGTCGTCGTCCCTGATCGACCACGCCGGCCGGATCTGGGTGGGGACGAACAGCGCTGTGTCATGGCTCGATCCCTCCGTGCCGGAGCCGAGGCCCGGCCCCAGCCCGTTGCGCCTGGAGCGCATCACCGTGGACGGCCGGGGGCTGGCGCCGGCCGGCGCGCCGTTGCGCCTCGGGGAGAGGCCGGCCGAAGTGACCTTCGAGTACGTGCTGCTCAACTACTTCCGCGAGACGGACACCCGCTACCGTGTCCAGCTCGTGGGATGGCAGGACACGCCCTCGGACTGGATCCCCGATCCCGTGCAACGGTACTCGCATCTGCCCGCAGGCTCCTACCGGTTCCGCGTCTGGGGGCGCGATGCCGCAGGAGTCGTCTCCGGGCCGGTCGAGGTCTCCTTCGTGATCTCCCTTTCGCCCTGGCGGACCGGCTGGGCCTATCTGCTCTATGTCGTCGTCGCCGGATTCCTGATCGGCGGGGGAGTGCGCTGGCGGATCGCCGCCTTGCAGCGGCGCAACCGGCGGCTGGAGGACCTCGTCCGAGAGCGCACCGAGAGCCTCGCCCTCTCCGAAGCCGAATCCCGGGAGAGAGCCCGGCGCCTTGCTGAGACGGTCAAAGAGCTCGAGTGGTCGGAGAAGGACGCGCGCACGGCCAAAGACGAGGCGGACCGCGCCAGCCGGTTCAAGACCGAGTTCCTGGCCAACATGAGCCACGAGATCCGCACGCCGATGAACGCGGTCATCGGCATGACCAGCATCCTCGCCAGCTCCCGGCTCACCCCCGAGCAGCGCGAATACGTGGGGACGATCCGCAGCAGCGGCGAGTCGCTGCTCGCCTTGTTGAACGACATCCTGGACTTCTCGAAGATCGAGGCCGGGAAGCTGGTCATCGAGGCGTCCCCGTTCGCCCTGCGCCAATGCGTGGAGGAGGCTGTCGACCTGCTCGCCGCCCAAGCGGCGCGCAAGGGGCTGGAGATCGGCTGCCGGGTCGATCCCGCAGTGCCGGCCCTGATCGAGAGCGACGCCACGCGGCTGCGCCAGATCCTGGTCAACCTCCTGGACAACGCGGTCAAGTTCACCCCCTCGGGAGAAGTCCTGATCCTGGTCGACACCTGCCCGCCGCCGCCGGAGCTCTCCCAGGGCGAGCTGGTGGAGCTCCGTTTCGCCGTGCGCGACACCGGGATCGGCATCTCCGCCGACCGTATCGATCGCCTGTTCCGCTCGTTCAGCCAGGCGGACTCCTCGACCAGCCGGCTCTACGGCGGAACCGGACTGGGCCTCGCGATCAGCCGCCGGCTCGCCCAGGGGCTGGGGGGGCGGATGTGGGTGGAGACTGAGCCCGGTAAGGGCTCCACGTTCTGGTTCACGATCCGCTGCCGGGTCGCCGACGCGGCTCTGCTCCCCTACCTGGCAAGCCGGCAGCCGGGAGATCCGCACGAGATCGAAGGCGCGGGCAGGATCGCCGGATTCGAGCCCCCGCCGCTGCGCATCCTGGTTGCCGAGGATAACGTGGTCAACCAGAAGGTGGCGCTTCTCCTGCTGCAGCAACTGGGCTATGCGGCGGACGTGGCCGCCGACGGGGAGGAGACTCTGGCCGCGCTGCGCCGGCAGCGCTACGACGTCATCCTCATGGACGTCCGGATGCCCGGAATGGATGGGCTGGAGGCAGCGCGGCACATCCGGGACGAATGGCCGGTCGAAGAGCGCCCGCGGATCATCGCGGTGACCGCCAATGCCCTGCGCGAGGACCGCGAGACCTGTCTGGCGGCCGGGATGGACGACTATCTGAGCAAGCCGGTGCTGCTGGAGGATCTGCGCGCGGCGCTGTACCGCGGGGTGGGGACCGCTGTGCCGGCGCCGCCTCCCGCTGCCAATGCGAATGCCAATACCAACGGCGGCGACGAGTCGTTCGATCCGAAGTACATCGATCAGTTGCGGCAGCTCCAGTCCATCACCGGTAAGGAGTTGGTATCGCCCATCGTCGATCGTTTCCTGGCCGAGGCTCCGCGCCGGCTCGCGGAGCTGCGGCTGACTCTGGCCGCCAAGGACGACCTCAAATTCGTTTTCGTCGCCCATTCCTTCAAGGCGAGCGGCGCGCAACTCGGCGCCCGCCGGCTGGCGGAGATCTGCCAGGACCTCGAGATGCGGGGGCGCAGAATGGAGTGGTCGGGGATGGAGGAGATCGTCGGCCATCTGCAGGGCGAGATCGAACACATCGCGCCACTGTTGCGGGCCCAGGCCGCGGAGGCCCAGGCACCGCAGGTGCCGGCGAGCGAGCCCTGATTGTCCTCCCACGATTCCCACGATGTCTTTTGACGGATCTCGGGAGACTCCTGCTGAAGGTGGCCAGGTGGCCAGGTACAGGTCGACACCCACGGGCAGGTCGGCGTATGATCAGCATGCGATGGCTAGAGCGACCTTGAATCTCGACCCTGACGTGCTTGATGGCCTCAAACGGCTGCAGTCCCGAGAGAAGAAGCCTCTGGGGCGCTTGGCGTCGGACCTCATCGCCGAGTCTCTCGAGCGGCGCGGTGCAGTCAAGCGTTCGCCTGGGCAGTTCCGGTGGCACGCCGGACCTCTCGAAGCCTTGGTGGATCTCTCGGACAAGGAAGCAGTCTACGATGGTGACCAACCGGAAAATCTTTGCGCGACCGTTGACACCGGCTCAGGCAGTGGCCAACGTAGAGCAGTTACTGGCGCTTCCGTATGTGGAGGTCCTTGCCGAAGAGGCAGGATTCTGGGAGAGCTACCGGCAGGTGGGGGGAATGGCCGCCACTGGCAAGATGGTGCCCGATACCCACTTGGCGGCGCTTCTGCTTGAGCACGACGTTCGAGTCCTCTACTCGAACGACTCCGATTTCAAAGTGTTTGACTTTCTCGAAGTCCGAAATCCTTTCCGCGACGGCCTCTGATCGTCCCGATTCACCGCACCCGGACGCCGCGCTGGGTGTCCCAGTGGAGCGGCTTTGCCATGCGGGGGAGCGGCGCTTCGGGAACGGCGCCGATGGTGACTCCGTACTTCCAATCCGGCGGGCAGATGGCAATGTAGCGCGCGTAGCCGCCGGTGCCGCCCTGGAGCTTGGGATAGCCGATGGCGACCAGGGCGCCGGTTTCCGGAACTTGGTCCAGGTTGGCGACTCCCTCGGCCTGGGTGTAGCCGTGGTGCATCAGCCACGATTCTCCTTCGAGGGTGGGCGTGGTGTCGGTGTCCAGGGGCTCGTGGCCGTGGAAGAGGATGTGGCGCTGCAGGTGGAGGAACTGGAGGGCGTCCAGCTTCACGCCGGGGAACTTGGTGCGGGTGGCCAGCTCCGGATTCGGCCACTCTTTCGACCAGTCGGAACGGACGAAGACCACGGAGCCCTCGGGGATGCGGCCGTGCCACCTCTCCCAGGCCTGGACGTCCGCGACGGTGAGGTGATACCCCGGATCCTTCTTGACCTGCTCGGCGATCGAGATCACCACCAGCGGACGGACGGCGTAGGTGGCCGGCAGCTCGTCGATGGCCGGGTAGTTGGGGTCCCAATGGGCCGGCGGATCGAGCTGGGTGCCGAGCTGGTCGGTGGCGAGATCGTAGCGGGTGGCCTCGAAGCCGTCCTTTGAATAGGTGAAGGGCTTGCTGGTTTTGGGATCGAGCGCGGGGCCGAACGTCGAACGGCCGAAGCCGGCCCAGACGGGAATGGCCGGGTTGATCGTATGGGTCAAATCCACGTACCTGGCCCCTTTCAACGACTGCTCATAGACCTGCCAGAGCGAGGCTGGGGCCGGCTTGGACGGGGCAGCCGCCACGGCGGCGAGAGCCACGGCGGCGAGACCGGTGAGGGTGAAGAGAAGCGGCGATCTGCTCATTTCGATCCTCCTCCACGATGTCCTGCGGAATGGTACCGTAGGGAGCGGGTCGCTATCGGCCGCCGTGCTACCATTCCCCTCCCTGAAACGGCACGGCGGGGCCGCCTTCCGCTCCGCCCATCACGCAACGAGGTCTCCATGTTCGACGGTCTACAGAACAAGCTCCAGGACGTCTTCAACCGGCTCAAGGGAGAGGGACGGATCGGCCCCGAGGCGCTCGACGCGGCGCTGCGGCAGATCCGGCTGGCCCTGCTGGAGGCCGACGTTCACTTCCGGGTCGTCAAACCCTTCATCGATAGGGTCCGCGAGCGGGCGTCGGGCTCGGAGGTGATGGAGAGCCTCACCCCCGCGCAACAGGTGGTGAAGGTCGTCCGCGACGAGCTTGCCGCGCTGCTCGGCGACGAGGGGACGGAGCTGCGCCTCGACGGCCGACCCGCCGTGGTCATGCTCTGCGGCCTTCAGGGCTCGGGCAAGACGACGACCGCCGGCAAGCTCGCCAAGCGCCTGAAGAAGACGGGCAAGCATCCGCTGCTGGTCGCGGGCGACCTGCAGCGCGCCGCCGCCGTCGAGCAGCTCAAGCAGGTGGGCAAGGGCGTCGAGGTGCCGGTGCTGGAGCCCGAGGCGGCGGAGACGGTGATCGCTCTCGGCGCCCGCGCCCTCGCCGTCGCCCGCCAGCGCGGCCACGACGTGGTGATCATGGACACCGCCGGCCGCCTGCACGTCGACACGGCGCTGATGGACGAGATCAAGCGTCTCGCCGACGAGATCAAGCCCACCGAGGTCCTCTTCGTGGCCGACTCGATGACCGGCCAAGACGCGGTCAAAAGCGCCGAGCAGTTCGCCCAGGTGCTGCCGCTCACCGGGGCCATCCTCACCAAGCTCGACGGCGACTCCCGCGGCGGCGCGGCCCTCTCCATCCGCACGGTCGCCCAGGTGCCCATCCGCTTCGTGGGCGTGGGCGAGAAGGCGGACGATCTCGAGCTGTTCCACCCCGAGCGCATGGCGTCGCGCATGATCGGCATGGGCGACGTCCTCTCGCTCATCGAGGCCGCCGAGCGCGGGCTCGACTCCGCCGAGACGGAGCGGCTGGCCAAGCGGATCGTCAGCCAGCAGTTCACCCTGGAGGACCTGCGCGATCAGCTCCGGCAGCTCAAGAAGCTGGGTCCGCTGGCCTCGGTGCTGGAGATGCTCCCCAAGGTCGGCCCCTTGCGCGGGCTCGACGCCGCAAATGTGGACGAGAGCGGCCTCAAGAAGGTGGAGGCCATCATCAACTCCATGACGCCCCTCGAACGGCGCCGGCCGGACGTCTTGAACGGCGGCCGCAAGAAGCGCATCGCCATGGGCTCCGGCACCTCGGTCGCCGAGATCAACCGCCTGCTCAAGCAGTACCGGACGATGCAGAAGATGATGAAGGGCGTCCAGGGCAAGTGGCTGAAGCGCGCGATGGGGATGGGCGGCGGGGCTCGGGCGTAGGGCTCAGCCGCCGCGTTTCCTGATTTCTTCGAGCAGCAGCTCCAGGGTGGGGAGTTGCTGGAGATCCTTCTCGCGGCCTGCCGCTCTCTTGGACCGAATCACGTCTTCCAGGGAAGCCACCGGGACGACCAGGGGATCGAGATTGATCCGGATGGCATCGCGCGACAGGTCCTCGTAGCCGCCGGTTCCGGCAGGCATGAAGGAGATGTCGAAGTCGCCGAAGCGAGTCACCAGGTTCAGCAGGTCGATCCGGGAGAGGAAATCGGCATCTCGGGCGAAGGGCAGGCCCTCCGGGACCGCTGAGGTTCGGATCCTCGCCTCCATATCCCGCAGAGCGGCGGCCAGCCGTACCAGGTTTTCGGGATTTCGGGGCGGACAGATATCGACGTCACCGGTCCGCAGATTGGAGCCGTACAGTGTTGCCGCCAAGCCTCCTATCACCACGTACTCGACGCCGTGATGGTTGAGGACGCGGAAGATCTCCTCCGGCTGGAAACGCGGCATGCGGCGGGGCTACACGATCCGATGTGCGCGGCGGGCCCGGTCTTCGAAGGCGAGCATGTCCAGAAGGTAGTCGAGCCGCTGTCGCGACGTCCACCCGAGGCGCTCTACGATCTGGTCACGATCGGATTCGTCCAGAAACGCGGCAGCGTCGGTCGGCCGCGGGGCGGTTTCGGGGTCAACTTGACGGTGCGACTCCGCTCGTCTCATGCGCCCAATGATACCTCTTCCGGGCCGGATGGACGAATAAGCGGCCATGGGGACCATGGGGATGGGCGGGGCGCGGGCGTAGGAGCGTATCCCCGGCATCTCGGGGGCGTTATCTTTGCTTCAGAACGCCCCCGCCCGAAGACCCTCACCCCTGCCCCTCTCCCGCCCCCTCCCAACCCCCCACACCGGGAGAGGGGTCCCGGCTGGAGCTTTTTCGCTTGTCTCCCTCTTCTCCCGGTGTGGGGGGTTGGGAGGGGGCGGGAGAAGAGGGCCGGGGTGATGAGGGTCTTGGGCGGGCTTGGGCTCCCTTGGCGATCCGCCCACCTTCTGCTAAACTCACCCGTCTTTGCGCGCCCTCCCTTTGCGGGGGCCCGGGAGCACTTCGCGCGGGATGAGCCGTGCACGGGTCTCGCGCGGATAAGCAACGGAGAAACTTGGAGGCTTCAAGATGCTGACGATTCGGCTGCGCCGCATGGGCGCCCGGAACAACCCCTTCTTCCGCGTGGTGGTGTCCGACTCGCGGAACACCCCGACCGCCGCCGCGGTGGAGGAGATCGGTCACTACGACCCGACGAAGAACCCCGCCCAGGTGACCATCGACGCCGCTCGCGCCGATTACTGGGTCGGCCGTGGGGCGCAGATGTCGCCCACGGTCAAGAAGCTGCTGCAACGTACCAAGAAGAGCGCCTGACCGTGCCCGAGCTCGTCGACGACGTCAAGGATTTGGCCCGGCTGCTGGTGGACGAGCCCGATGCCGTGGAGGTGGGGGAGGTCCCCAACCGGCGGGGAGGCGGCATCCTGGAGCTGAAGGTCGGTCCCGACGACCTGGGCAAGGTGATCGGCCGCCAGGGCCGGACGGCACGGGCGATGCGCACGCTGCTGGAAACCCGCGAGGATCGGCGGGGAGTGCGCTATGAGCTCGAAATCCTCGAAGACTGAAGTTGCCGGTCTTGCCGCGGCCGGTTCTTCCGCGGAAAAATCGCGGCGGGACGACCTGCCGGAAACCATCACCGTGGGCCGCGTGCTGCGCCCCCTGGGGGTGCGCGGCGAGGTCGTGGTCGAGGTGCTCTCGGACGTGCCGCAACGCTTCGCGCCGGGCAGCCGGTTGCTGGGAGTCCGCGAGGGGAAGCCTGCCGTGCCGGTCGAGGTGGCCACGAGCCGGCCCCACAAGAGCGGCGCCGTGGTGCGGTTCGCGGGGTCCGAGGATCGCGACCAGGCCGGGGAGCTGCGGGATCTGTGGCTGGAGATCCCCCGCTCGCAGGTGCCGCCGGCGGAGCCCGGCACCTATTACCACTACGAGCTCCTCGGCTGCCTGTGCCGGGTGAGCGGCGAGGAGCTGGGGCGGGTCGCCGAGGTGGTGGAGGATGGCGGCGGCCTGCTGCTGATTATCGAGGGTGAGAGCGAGGGGGAAGGGCGGCGGATTCCGGTGCCGTTCGTCCGCGAGTTCCTGCGCGAGGTGGACGTGGCCGGGGCGCGGATCGATCTGGAGCTGCCGCCGGGGCTGGTCGAGACATGCGCGTCCAGGTCCTGACCATCTTCCCCGAGCTGTTCGCGCCGTTCCTCGCCACCAGCCTGGTGGGGAGGGCGGTTGAGAAGGGGCTCCTGGAGGTGCGGGTGCACGACCTCCGGGATTTCTCGCAGGACCGCCACCGCAGCGTCGACGACGAGCCCTACGGCGGCGGCGGCGGGATGGTGATGACGGCGCCGCCGTGGATCCGCGCCGTCCGCGCCGTTTCCCCGGCGGGGGCGTGGCGGATTCTGCTCTCGCCCCAGGGGGCACGGCTGGACGAGGCGAAGGTGCGGGAGCTGGCCCGTCGGGGAGATGCCGGCGGTCTCGTCCTCCTCTGCGGGCGCTACGAGGGGATCGACGAGCGGGTGCGGCTGACGGTGGTGGACGAGGAGGTCTCGATCGGCGATTACGTGCTGTCGGGCGGCGAGCTGCCGGCGATGGTGCTGATCGAGGCGTTGTCGCGGCAGGTGCCGGGGGTGGTCAAGCTGGCGGGCTCGGTAGAGAATGACAGCTTCCGGGCCGGCCTGCTGGATCACCCGCACTACACCCGGCCGCCGGTGGTCGAAGGGCTGGCGGCGCCGGAGGTGCTCACCGGGGGGGACCACGCGGCGATCCGCCGCTGGCGGCAGCGGGAGGCCCTGCGGGCGACCCTGGCCAAACGGCCGGATCTGCTGGCCTCGCCCGAGGCGCTGGCGCGGTTGACCCCGGAGGAGCGGCGGGCATTCGATCAGGTGCGGGACCAGGTGCGGAGCGAGGCGCGAGGAGACGAAACGTGAACGGCTGCTTGCGTAGCCATTCTGAAATGAGAATAATGACGGAACTGTCCCCTTGGGCGATCCGTCGGTTGCGAGGTGAGTCATGAACCAGTTGGATCAGGTCGAGAGTGTGTACTACCGGCAGGGCCATCCCGACTTCAAGCCGGGGGACTCGGTGCGCGTCCACGTGCGCGTGGTCGAAGGCGACAAGCATCGGATCCAGGTTTTCCAGGGCGTCGTGATCGCCCGCCGCGGCGGCGGCACCCGGGAGAGCTTCACGGTGCGCAAGATCTCCGGCGGCATTGGCGTCGAGAGGATCTTCCCCTTCCACTCCCCGAACGTCGACAAGATCGAGGTGGTGCGCCGGGGCCGGGTACGCCGCGCCAAGCTGTACTACCTGCGGAATCTGCGCGGCAAGGCCGCTCGCATCGACGAGCGCCGGGAAGACAAGGGTCGGTCCTAAGGCCGGCCGGCTGCCGGGGCCGGCGCAGCGGGATGGTGGCTGAGAAAGGAGTCGCGGTGAGCAGGGCGCCGAGACCTGCGGCCCAGCCGGCCCGGGCGATGATCGAGCTGTTCCTGGAGGCCTACCGTCTTCGCCTGCTGTGCGGGCTGGAGGATGGCTTGAGCCGCCATGGCTACGGCCTCATCGCCGGCGTCGACGAAGTGGGCCGCGGCTCTCTCGCCGGCCCGGTGGTGGCCGCCGCCGTCATCGTGAATACCCGCTGCCTGGTCCCCGGCGTGGACGACAGCAAGTGCCTCACCGCTGCCGAGCGGGAGCGCGCCGCCAAGGCCATCCGCGACTCCGCCGTGGCCATCGCCGTCGCCGAAGTGCCGCCCGAGATCATCGACCGCATCAACATCCTCGAAGCCACCCGCCGGGCCATGCGCCAGGCGCTCTCGCGGCTGCGGCCGGCGCCGGACTGCGCCGTGATCGACGCCGTCGCCCTCTCCGGTCTCCGCTTCCCCTGCTTCCCCGTGGTGCGCGGCGACTGCTTCAGCTACGCCGTGGCCTGCGCCTCGATCGTCGCCAAGGTAGAGCGCGACCGGACGATGGTCGAGCTCGATCGATCCTACCCGCAGTACGGCTTCGCCGCCCACAAGGGGTACTCGGTGCCCGAGCACCTCGCAGCGCTCTCCACTTACGGCCCCTCGCCCGTCCACCGGCTCACCTTCCAGCGCGTGCTCCCCCGCGAGGAGCGCTGCTGATGGCCATTACGCGCGAGCAGGTGGTGCAGACGGCGGAGAAGTACGTCTCCCGGGGCAAGATCGAGCCGGCCATCCGCGAGTACCGCAAGCTGCTGGCGGACAATCCGAACGACATCAACACGCTGAACCGCATCGGCGACCTCTACGCCCGCATCCAGCGCATCGACGAGGCCGTCGACTTCTTCACCCAGATCGCCGAGCAGTACTCGACGGAGGGGTTCTTCGTCAAGGCGATCGCCATCTACAAGAAGATCATCAAGCTCGACCCGACGCGGCTCGAGGTCTACGAGAAGCTGGCCGAGCTCTACCACAAGCAGGGGCTGGTCAACGAGGCGCGCACCCAGTACCAGGTGCTGGCGGACTACTACCAGAAGCACGACAACGCCGCCTCGGCCATCGCCATCTACCAGAAGATGGCGGACCTGGAGCCCAACAACCCCAGCTACCACGTCAAGCTGGCGGAGATCTACCAGCATCAGCAGCTCATCGAAAAGGCGATGTCCGAGTACCGGGTGATCGCCGAGATGATGCTCGCCCACGACCGCTCCCAGGACGCGGCCCAAGTCTACGAGCGGGCGCTGGACATCGACAGCACCAACGTCGGCTTCATCCAGGACGCCCTGACCCGGCTGCGCGCCTCGGGCAACACCGCCGCCGCCGCCCGCTTCCTCTCGATCGCCGCCGAGCGCAATCCCCAGGCCGGTCGCCTCGCCCACCTGACGCGGATGGACGCGCCCATCGCTCCAGCCGCCCCAGCCGCTCCGATTGCTCCGGTCATTGAGGCCCGGCCTGAGCC
>JBAPYB010000191.1:0-2593 GCA_049284515.1 Thermoanaerobaculia bacterium | reverse complement strand
CCCCTCCAGACCCGCCCCTACTCGAAGCAAAGTTAGCGCGTGTGCCCTCTCCCGGGGAGGGGGATTGGGGTGGTCGTTCCCCCTCCTGATACATTCGCCGGCCATGGAAGCACCTCGGTCGAGCCGGCTGGAACGACTGCGGGAGTGGGCTCGCTCGCTGGACTTCGCCCTCGCCAAGCGCTTCGGCCTCGCCAGCCGGGAGGACCGGCTGTTCTTCATCCTCATCGCCGCCGTGGGAGTGGTCGGCGGCCTCCTGGGGCTCGTCACCGACCGGTGCATCGCCCTCGTGCAGACGCTGCTCTGGGGGCGCTCGGGGGATTTCCTGCAGGTGATCGCGAAAGTGCCCCGCTGGCTGGTGGTCGTGGCCCCGGCCTGCGGCGGCGTCCTCGTGGGCCTCGTCCTCTGGCTGGGCCGGCGGCGGTCGCGCAGCGAGACGGGCGGCGAGGGCATGGCCATGCTCATCGAGGCCGTGGCCTTGACCGGGGGGAAGATCGCGCCGCGGCCGGTGCTGATCAACGCCCTGGCGGCCCTCGTCACCGTCGGCAGCGGCGGCTCGCTGGGCCGCGAGGGGCCGATGATCCGTTTGGGCGCCATGATCTCCTCGTGGATGGGGCAGCGCCTGGAGCTGCCGCCCCACAAGCTGAAGATCCTCGTCGGCTGCGGCGCCGCCGCGGGCCTCGCGGCCACCTACAACATCCCCATCGGCGGCACGCTGTTCGCCATGGAGGTCATCCTCGGCAACTTCGCCCTGGAGATCTTTGGCCCCATCGTGGCCTCGTCGGTGATCGCCACCCTCATCGCCCGTTCGCTGGTGGGCAACGCGCCGCTCTACGCCACGCCCGACTACGTGCTGACGAGCGGCTGGGAGATGCTCCTCTATGCCGCGCTGGGCCTGGTGGGCGCCGGCGCCTCGCTGGTCTTCATGACCGGGGTGAGCTGGGGCGCGGCCGTGTTCAAGCGTTTGGGGAAAATGCGGCTGCTGCCGCGGCCCTACCAGCCGGTGGTGGGCATGACCCTCCTGGGAGTGATCGGCCTCTGGGTGCCTTACGCCCTGGGCCGCGGCTTCGGCACCATCAACCTGGCCCTCTCCGGCCAGCTCAAGATTCCCGAGCGCGTGGGCGAGGCGCCGGTGCTCACCATCCTCTTCCTCCTGGGGATCGCCGTGATGAAGCTGGTGGCGACCTCGCTGACCCGCGGCAGCGGCGGCGCGGGCGGCCTCTTCACGCCGTCCCTCGCCTTCGGCGCCCTGGTCGGCGGCGCCTTCGGCACCTGGGCCCACTGGGCATTTCCGCACGTCGCCTCGCCGTACGGCGCCTACGCCGCCGTGGGCATGGCCGCCGTCATGGCCGGCACCAGCCAGGCCCCGATCAGCGCCATCCTCATCCTCTTCGAGTTCACGGGCAACTACGACATGATCCTGCCCGTCATGGTTGCCGCCATCCTGGCGGGAACCCTGGCCAAACGGGTGCGTCCCTATTCCATCTACACCGAGTCGCTGCGCGGCCGGGGGGTCGACCTCCCCTCGCGGATGGAAGAGGCGGTGCTGGCCGGTCTCAAAGCCGGGGACTTGATGCGCCCCGATCCCTCCCTGCTGCGGCCAGGCGACCGCTACGGCGACGTGGTGGCGAGGTTCCTCTCCACCCGCCGCCAGCGCCTCTTCGTGGTGGACGGCGACGGCAAGCTCGTGGGAGCCATCTCGCTGCACGACATCAAGAGCGCCCTGGAGCAGCCCGAGCTGTTGACGGCGGTGGTGGCCCTCGACCTGATGGCGCCGGCCGGCCGGACCGTCCATCCCGACGAGCGCCTGCACCGGGCCACCGAGTACTTCGCCCACAGCGACTACGAGCGCCTTCCCGTGGTGGACGACACCGGCTGCTTTCTCGGCCTGCTGGCGAAACGGGACCTGCTGGCGGTCTACGCCCAGGAGGTGTTGGGCCGGCCGGCGATGCTCGCCACCTTCGTCTCGGGGCAGGAATCGCAGGCCAGCCGGCAGTACGTGGACATCCCCCCCGACTTCTCGCTGCGCCTGGTGCCGGCGCCGCCCGGGCTGGTGGGCAAGACCCTGGCGGAGGCCCGGCTGCCGCACCGGCTGGGGGCGCGGGTGATCGAAATCAAGCGCCTGGGACCTCTTGGCGAGGAGCCGGTGATTCCCACCGCCGAGACCACTCTCCTTGCGGGCGACCTCCTCCTCCTCTTGGGCCCCACCGCCAAGCTGGAGACCCTCTCCCAGGGCCGCCTGGCCGACGAGGCCCTGGCGCAGCACCAAGCGGAATCGGAATGAGCCAACCCGCCCTCTCCACGCCCGCCGGCCTCTGTGCCACCTGCCAGCACCTGCGCCTCCAGGCCTCGAAGACGAGCGTCTTCGTGCGCTGCGGCTTGGCGGAGACGGATTCGCGGTTTGCGAAGTACCCCCCGCTGCCGGTGCGGGTGTGCGGGGGGTATCGGGCGGCTCGCTTCGAGTAGGGGCGGGTCTGGGCGGCAGGGTGGGGGCTCGACCCGCCCTGATTTCGACGATTTCGCCGCTGCAGGGCGGGTCGCGCCCCCTCCCGACCCTCCAGACCCGCCCCTACACGAAGCAAAGTTAGCGCCTATG
>JBAPYB010000190.1:0-22445 GCA_049284515.1 Thermoanaerobaculia bacterium | reverse complement strand
AGCTCGGCCTGCCGGCGCAGCCCGGGGTTGTCGAGCGGCAGCAGGTTCGGCGCGGCCGAGCGGGGCCCGCCACCCTCCAGCATGGCCCGGGTCAGATCCTCGGCGCGGTCGAGGTCGCGCCACACCTCTCCCAGGTTGGCGCTGTCGCCGGTGACGTACTCCTCCAGCCACAGGTGGGCCATGGCGGCGTTGAGCTGGATCTCCGCCGCGGCGCGCAGCAGCGCCGTGTCCTGGGTGATGAGCCGGGTGCGCAGCACGTCGGTGCCGAGCCACAGGATCAGCGACACGATCCCGAGGACGAGGATTGCCGCCGGCATCACGCTGGCCGGAAGAACCGCCGGCGGCCCTTCAGCTCCGCTGGCTTTTGAGGACGTAGCCCACCCCCTTGAGCGTGTGCAGCAGCCGGTCGCCGCGCTCGCCGTCGATCTTCTTGCGCAGCCGGTGAACGGTGACGTCGATGACGTTGGCCAGGGAGTCGAAGGAGTCGTCCCACACGTGCTCCGACAGCTCGGTGCGGGAGATCACCTGATCGCGATGGGTGAGGAAGTATTCGAGCAGCGCGAACTCCTTGGGCGACAGGTCGAGCTCGCGGTCGCCGACGGTCACCCGGCGGCCGGCGCGGTCCATCGTGAGGTCGCCGGCCGAGAGCGCCGGCAAGAGAGGCTTCGCCCGCCGGCGCAGCAGGCTGCGCACGCGGGCCATGAGCTCGGCGAGCGAGAAGGGCTTGGTGAGGAAGTCGTCGGCGCCGGTGTCGAGGCCGTCGACCTTGTCGTCGACGGCGGCACGGGCAGTGAGCATGAGCACCGGCATGGTGCGGCCGGCGCGGCGCCAGGCGCGCAGCAACTCGATGCCGGTGGGGGGCGGGATCGCCCAGTCCAGCACGATCAGATCGTACTCGTTGACCGCCGCCAGCTCCGAAGCCGTCTCGCCGTCGCCGGCGTGGTCGACGGCGTAGAACTCCCCCTCCAGGACCTCGACCAGGGCCTGCGCGAGGACCTCCTCGTCTTCGACGACCAGGACTCTCAACGGGCGATCACCTTCTGAGCCGGCATCGCGGCTGTAATCCTGCCGTAAGGAACGTCCCGCTACCTTCTCCCTTGCACTGCGAGTCTATCGCGGACAAGGAGCGAGATCATGACGATGCAGCTCATATCCGGAAGCTTCCTGGCGGCCCTCCTGATCCTGGCGGGGACCGGCCCGTTGGCGGCGGAGCCGGCCGGCAACCCGAAGATCGTGCAGGACGGCATCGCGGTGGAGGTCGAGGTCGCGCCGGTGGACGGCAAGCCCGGGCCCGTCGTCGAGGGGCGGGAGGCCCGGGTCAGCCTCAAGCTCACCGACAAGCTCACCGGCAGCCCGCTGACCGGGCTCTATCCCGGCGGCTGGATGGACCGCGCGGGAGCCCACAAGACGCAGGGAGCGGAGGTCCCCGCCGACTGCCGGAAGAAGGTCGAGGCGTTCATCGGCGGCTCCATGCTCTCGCGCCCCGAGCTCGACCTCAACACCTACTACGTGCTGGCCCTGAACGAGGACGCCACGATCTCCGTCGTCGATCCCCTCTTCGGCTACGGCAACAGCAAGCTGCTGACCATGGTCTTCCTGAAGAGCCCGGGGGAGGACTGGCTGCTGCCGGCGGACGGCGAGCGCCTGTTCGTCTCCATGCCCGAGGCCGGCAGCGTCGCCGTGGTGGATGCTTCGAGCTGGAAGGTCCGGGCGGAGATCGCGACCGGCCCCCACCCGCGCCGGCTGGCTCTCCAGCCCGACGGCGCGTACCTCTGGGTGGCGACCGACACCGGCGTCTCGGTGCTCGATGTCCTCGGTGATCGCGGGTCGCGCAAGGTGGCGGACCTCGCGACCGGCAGGGGCCGGCACGACATCGCCTTCAGCGACGACAGCCGCTTCGCCTTCGTCAGCAACGAGACGGAGGGCACGGTATCCGTCCTCGAAACCGGCAAGCTCGCGAAGCTGCGGGACGTGCGGGTGGGGCTGCGCCCGGTATCCCTCGCCTGGTCGACGCAGGGCCAGGCGGTCTACGTTTCCACCGCCGGCGATGGCGCCATCGTCGCCGTCGACAGCCGGAGCCCGAAGCCTGTGGCCATCATCGCCTCGACTCCCGGCCTTGGGCAGATCCGCTTCGCTCCCGGCGGGCGTCTCGCCTTCGTCGTGCATCCCAACGAGAACGCCGTCCACGTCGTCGACGCGGCGAGCAACCGCATCGTCCAGACGGCCGACGTCGAGAAGGAGCCGGACCAGGTGGCCTTCAGCGACGAGATCGCCTACGTGCGCCACCGGGGCAGCGAGACGGTGCTGATGATCCCCCTGAAGGCGGTGGGCGAGCCCGGCAAGCCGGTGGCGGTGGTGGACTTCCCCGGCGGCCAGCACCCGCCCGGCCGCATGCCGCTGGCGACGCCGGCGGCCGGCATCGTGCAGGCCCCCGGGGATGGCGCCGTGCTCGTGGCAAATCCCGAGGACCAAGCGATCTACTACTACAAGGAGGGCATGGCGGCCCCCATGGGCCACTTCAACAACTACGGCAAGCAGCCCCGGGCCGCCCTGGTGGTGGACCGCAGCCTGCGCGAGGTCAAGCCGGGAGGCTACGAGACCACGGCGAAGATGGCCCGCGCCGGCGACTACGAGCTGGCGCTGTTCATCGACTCGCCCAAGCTCGTGCAGTGTTTCCCGGTGCAGGTCGCCGAAGACCCCGCGCTGGCCGCCGCGCGCAAGTCGGCGCTGGGCGTCGAGCCGGTGGAGGCGCCGGGCAGGGTCCCCGTCGGCGAGGACGTGGCGGTCCGCTTCAAGCTCACCGACCCCGGCAACGGCCTGCCGCGCACCGGTCTCCAGGATGTGCGTATGCTCGCCTTCCTCGCCCCGGGCCTCTGGCAGCAGCGGCAAGGAGCCTCGGAGGTCGGCAAGGGCGTCTATGAGATCCGCTTCAGACCGCCCCAGGAGGGTGTCTACTACGTTTTCGTAGAGGTCGCTTCCGCGGGATTGTCGTTCCAGAAATCGCCGTATATGGTTCTCACGGCAGAAACCCAACCAAGCCCGGCCTCTCAGGGAGGAGCACGCTGACATGAAGACCTTGATCGCTTCCCTGGCCGTCGTCCTCGCGATGGCCGTCCTTCCCGTCGTGCACGCAGCAACGCCGGATTCCCAGCCATTGGACGGCCTCAGCGTTCCCGACGTGCCGCTGGTCGACCAGGACGGCAAACCCGTGCATTTCTACTCCGACCTGGTGAAGGGCAAGGTGGTGGCGATGAACTTCGTCTTCACCTCCTGCACCACCATCTGCCCGCCCATGGGGGCGAATTTCGCCAAGCTCCAGAAGCTCCTGGCGGGCAAGGACGTCCACCTGATCTCCGTCTCCGTGGATCCGGCCGTCGACACGCCCGAGCGCCTCAAGGCCTGGGCCGGGAAGTTCGGCGCCGGCCCCGGCTGGACGTTGGTCACCGGCGACCGCAACGAGGTCAACCGCCTGCTCAAGGCCCTGGGCGTCTTCACGGCCGGTATCGCCGACCACTCCCCCCTCGTGCTGCTCGGCAACGACGCGGAGCATCGCTGGACGCGGGCCTACGGCCTGGCGCCGCCGGTCAAGCTCGCCGAGCTGATCAACCAAATGGCAGCGCCCGCCGTCGCGAAAAAGGAGTCACGCTGATGAAGACGACGTTTGCAACCGCCCTTCTCGCTGGCTTCCTGGCCTTCGGCGCTGCCTGGGCGCAGCCGGCCGCCGAGTCTCCGGGCCACCAATACTTCGGCGACACCAAGCTGGTGAACCAGGACGGCCAGGAGATGCGTCTCTACACCGACCTGATGCAGGGCAGGACGGTGATCGTCAGCGTCATGTTCACCGCCTGCACCGGCGCCTGCCCGGTGATGACCGCCACCATCGAGAAGATCCAGGCCCACCTGGCTGGCCGGGTGGGCAAGGACGTGAACCTCGTCTCCATCTCCGTCGATCCGGTGCACGACACGCCGGCCAAGCTCAAGGAGTACGCGGCGCGGTTCCACGCCGGTCCCGGCTGGTACTTCCTCACCGGCTCGAAGGAGAACGTCGAGACCGCCCTGCGCAAATTCGGCCAATGGGTGGACCAGCCCACGGACCACCAAACCCTGTTCCTCATCGGCAACGAGCGCACCGGGCTGTGGAAGAAGGCCTTCGCCCTGTCGTCCACGGAGCAGCTCTTCCCCATCGTCGACAGCGTGGTCGACGACAAGGGGCAGGGGTGATTCCCTCCGGGGGTGGCCCGCGCCGCGCCGCCCTCGTCCCTGCCGTCCTTGTCGTCCCTGTTGTCCTTGCCGTCCTTTTCTTCATCCGCCCCGCGTCCGCCCAAGCCCCCAAAGATTCCAAAGACCCGATCCAGCGCGGCCGGCAGATCTACCTCGAAGGCACCAGCTCCTCGGGCGGCGAGATCACCGCCGTGATGAGCGACGCCGGGGTCGAGGTGCCCGCCGCGACCGTGCCCTGCGCCGGCTGCCACGGGCGCGACGGCAAGGGCAACCCGGAAGGCGGCATCTCGCCGTCGGACCTCACCTGGTCGGCGCTCACCCGTCCCTACGGCGTCACCCACCCGGGCGGCCGGAAGCATCCACCCTACGACGCCAAGTTCCTCAAGAAGGCCATCGCGATGGGCCTCGATCCGGCGGGCAACGCCCTGCACGTGGCCATGCCGCGGTTCCGCATGAGCCTGCGGGACATGGAGGACCTGGTCGCCTACCTCCAGCAGCTCGGCACGGGCACCGATCCGGGCGTGAGCGACACGGCGGTGCGGATCGGCGTGGTGCTCCCTCCGGCCGGCCCCCTCTCCGGACTGGGACACGCGGTCCGCGCCGCGCTCACGGCGCGCTTCGAGGCCGTCAACCGGGACGGCGGGATCTACGGCCGCCGCATCGAGCCGCGGTTCGTCGACGGCCCGGCCCCCGCCGACCAGCGGCGGGCCTGGACGTCCGACTTCCTCCAGCGCGAGGACGTGTTCGCCGGTCTCGCCTCGTTCTTCCCGGGCGCCGAAACCGAGATGGCTTCCCTGTTCCAGGAGAAGCAGGTGCCCATGGTGGGGCCTTTCACCCTCCATCCCAGCGAGGCGTTCCCGCTCAACCGCTACGTCTTCTACCTCCTGCCGGGGATCGAAGCGCAGGAGAAGGCGCTGATCCGCTTCGCCCGCAGCGCCGGCTGGGCACCGCCGAAGCCGGTGACTCCCGCCGATCTCCAGCGCCTGGCGGCCGAGAAGGCGGACACCATCGTCTTCCCCGGCTCGGGCGCCGAGGCCGTGGCCTTGTTGCAGACGGCGGACCGGCTCGGCTGGCATCCGCGCCTCCTCGTCACCGGCGCCGCGGCCGATGACGCCCTCTTCGGCGCGCCCGCGGCCTTCGACGGCAGGATCTACGTCGCCCTCCCCTCCCCGCCGGGTGGACCGGAGGGGGAGGCGGCCGCGGCCTACCGCGCCCTCGGCCCCCTGCCGGCGGACAGCCTCTCCGTCCAGTGGGCCGCCCTGGCCGCCGCCGAGGTGCTGATCGAAGGCTTGAAGCGCGCCGGCCGCGACCTCAGCCGCGAGAGGCTGGTGGACCAGCTCGAATCCCTCCGCAGCTTCGCCACTGGGTACACGCCGCCAATCACCTACGGCCCGGCTCGCCGCCTGGGGGCGCGCGGCGCCTATGTCATGAAAGTGGACCTGCAGGCGAAGAGTTTCGTGCCCCAGGGCGGCTGGGTGGAGGCGGAGTAGGTGAGATCGTGTAAGGTAATAGAGAAGGGAAGAGCGATGACGCTGAGGAGGTGACAGGCGATGACGTTTCAACAGATCTACGAGGCCATCAGCTCGCTTCCCTTACAAGAGCGGCTACGACTGGTCGAGCGCGTGGTTCACGATGCCGTGGAACCGTCCATGGATACCCCTGAGAAGAGGACTGCGAAAGGATCTCCACTGGATGGTCTCTTCTCGGATATTCCGGACCTGGTGGAAGAAGTCTGCACAGAGGCCTACCGAGAGAGGGCGACCCGGCGTCTGAGGACATCGGATGAGTAAGGTCCTCCTCGACACCGACATCCTGTCCGAGATCCTCAAAGGGAAAAACGCCCAAGTCATGAAACGGGCAGCCGAGTATCTGGCTGCCAAGGGCAGGTACACGACCTCAGTTCTCTCCGTTATGGAAGTGGTCCGCGGCTTCCATCGAATCGGTGCGGTGCATCGTGCCGATCAGTTCGTGAGCTTTCTCTCGGAGGTCGAGGTCCTACCATTCGACACGGAGTCGGCGATTCTAGCTGGCCGCATTGATGCCGCTCTCACCGGCCGTGGCCGAATCATTGGTGTGGCCGATATAGCGATTGCTGCCTGCGCCCTTCGGCAAGGCCATCCGGTATGTACCGGCAACCGGGAGCACTACGAGTACATCCAGGAAGTCGGGTTCCCAGTAGTGCTGCGTAACTGGCGTGAAGCCAAAGACGCTTGACCTTTCCCTCCACCTCCTCGTTTTTGTAATCCCGCCGTAAGGTCCGCCTCCGTACTCTCCCCTCCGTACCTGCTGTACCCAGTGCCGGCGAATCTGGAGAGCCGCGAGCTCTCTATCGATCAAGGAGGAGAGAAAGATGGGAACCCAACGTCGTCTTCTGTCCGTGGGCTTCGCGACCCTGGGCCTCGCCCTGTTGCTCGCGCCGTCCACCCATGCCCAGGTCCCCTCCGGCTGTGCCGCGGTGACCTATGCCAACGTCGTGGCCCTCGACCAGCCGTGGTCGTGGAACCGCTTTGGAGCGATCGAGCCGCAGGGCATGATGTATGCCCTGCGCCGTGATGTGGTCCCCACGTCCGATGCGGACGGTCTGCCGGATCCCGGCGTGGCCATCACCCTCAACGCCGGACAGGTGACGCTGCGCCGCGACAAGCGGCCCCGGCCGCTGGTGCTGCGCGTCAACGCCGGCGACTGTCTGCACGTCCATTTCACCAACCTGCTGACACCGGGGCCGGTGACGAGCGACCGCGACGAGCAGCCGGCGACCCGCAACGCCTCCATGCACTTCGTGGGCCTGGAAGCCGTGCAGTCGATCGCCGACATGGGGGCCAACGTCGGCAGGAACCCGGTCTCCGGCAACGGCATCGTCGCTCCCAACGCGAGCATCGACTACTGGCTGTACGCCCCGAAAGAAGGGACCTATACCTTCTACAGCACCGGCGCCATGACCGGCGGCGAGGGCGACAGCGGCAGCATCTCCGCCGGCCTTTTCGGCGCCGTCAACGTCGAGCCCGCAGGGTCGGTCTGGTACCGCAGCCAGGTGACGCGCGACGACCTCAATCAAGCCCGGCTCGACAAGTACAACAACGCCGTGGACAGCTTTCCCACGCTCGATTACAACGCCACCTACAAGGCTCCCAGCCGCTACGTCGGCCTGCCCATCCTGTTGATGAAGCAGGGCAACGAGATCGTGCACTCCGATTTGACCGCCATCATCTCCGGGCCGTCCTCGTCGGGCTACCTGTTGAGCGGCGTGACCAGCACCCCCACCTACCCGAACCGCAATCAGCCGTTCCGCGAGTTCACCATCATGTTCCACGATGAGATCGGCGCGGTGCAGGCGTTTCCGCAGTTCGAGACCGACGACCTCAACTTTACATTGCGCAGCGTGCGCGACGCCTTTGCCATCAACTACGGCACCGGCGGCGCCGGTGCCGAGATCCTGGCCAACCGCGTCGGCGTCGGCCCGGCCCGCGACTGCCCGGAGTGCAAGTACGAGGAGTTCTTCCTCTCCTCGTGGGCGCTGGGGGATCCCGCCCTGGTGGTCGACAAACCGGCCAACGCCCCGTGCACGATGGACGACATCAAGAAAGCCAACCTCAACTGCTACACGCTTGGCGCCAAGGCCTCCATCGCCTACTATCCGGACGATCCGTCGAACGTTTACCACAGCTACCTTTCCGATCACGTGAAGTTCCGCAACACCCACGCGGGCAGCGACGATCACCACATCTTCCACTTGCACGCCCACCAGTGGGTGCACACGCCGAACAGCGACCTGTCGTCCTACAAGGACAGCCAGTCGATCGGCCAGGGCGCCGGCTACACCTACGAGATCGCCTACGGCGGCACCGGCAACCGCAACAAGACGGTGGGCGATTCGATCTTCCACTGCCATTTCTATCCCCACTTCGCGCAGGGCATGTGGAGCCTGTGGCGCGCGCACGACGTGCTCGAGCTGGGCACCCGGCTGGATGGGAAAGGCCGTCCGGACCTCGGCTCGCGGGCCTTGCCCGACAACGAGATCGCGACCGGCACGCCGATCCCGGCGATCGTTCCCATTCCGGTGCTGGCCATGGCGCCGCTGCCCGGGCCCGTGCAGATCGCCGGCGGCCAGGTGGTGCTGCCCAATCCGGTGACCACCAACCCCGGCTATCCGTTCTTCGTGCCGGGCGTCGCCGGCCGCCGCTCGCCGCATCCGCCGAAGGACTTTGCGACCGTCGCCGGCGTGCCGATCGACGGCGGCCTGCCGCGCCACGTCGTGCTCAACGGCACGGCGCTCAGCGCCGAGACCCGCTACGACATGGAGAAGATCATCACGACGGCCAACGTCAGGTGGCTCAACGAGCAGGGCGAGCCGGTCGAGCAGGTGGCCATGGGCTTCCACTCGACCCCCAACCACAACACCTTCACGCCGCTCGGCGCGGCCGCGGTCTTCAAGACCAACGGTCATCCGGCCAAGCAGGGCGCTCCCTTCGCCGATCCCTGCTGGGACGACGCCGGCAACCCGATCACCGACATGCGCTACTACAAGGCTGCGGACATGCAGCTCGACGTCAAGTTCAACAAGGCGGGCTGGCACTTCCCGCAGTCGCGCATCCTCGCGCTGTGGGGCGACGTCAACAGCCTGCTGGCCGGCACCAAGGCGCCGGAGCCCTTCTTCTTCCGCGCCAACAGCGGCCAGTGCATCGAGTTCTGGCACACCAACCTGGTGCCCAACAAGTACGTGCTCGACGATTTCCAGGTAACGACGCCGACCGATGTCCTGGGCCAGCACATCCACCTGGTGAAGTTCGACGTCACCTCGTCGGATGGCAGCGGCAACGGCTGGAACTACGAGGACGGCTCCTTCGGCGGTGAAGAGGTGCAGGAGCGCATCTGCGCCATCCGCCAGGCGCAGCCCGGCCGCTGCGGCGAGCCGCTCACCACCAAGTGCAACTTCGCCGGCACCGCGACACAGAACTGCCCGGTGCCCAAGGTTCATCCGTTCTTCAACCAGACCCGGGACGCGGACTGCAACAGCGCCAACGACTTCCTGGGCGCCCAGACGACGGTCCAGCGCTGGTGGGCCGACCCCATCACCAACCTCGACAACAGCAAGCGCACCCTGCGCACCGTCTTCACCCACGACCACTTCGGTCCCTCGACGCACCAGCAGGCGGGCCTCTACGCCGGCCTCATCGTCGAGCCCGCCGGCACCACCTGGTACCACAACGAGACCAACGTGCAACTCGGCACCAACAGCGGTCCCGGCCTGACCAACGACGGCGGCCCCACTACCTGGCAGGCGGTGGTCGAAGGCGCGGCCCCGAAGGACAACTACCGCGAGTTCATGATCGAGTACGCCGACTTCCAGCCGATGTACGAGCCGGGCAGCCCGTCCTGCCCGGACAAGGATCTGGGCTTCAGCGACCCGGTCCGAGTCATCAATCCGCCCGGCCGCAAGGAAGCGGGCCTGCCGGACCTCTACGCCAAACCGAAGCAATGCCCGGTTCCCGACGGCAGCACTCTCTCCCTGGCACCGCCGTGCCCGGAGGCCGTCTCGGCCGACGATGCCGGCATGATGGCGGTCAACTATCGCAACGAGCCGGTGGGCCTGCGGGTGCGCAATCCTCTCGGCAACACCCAGGCGAACGGCAAGAAGGGCGACCTCTCCTTCGCCTACCAGTCGCGCACGGACCGCGCCGACGCGGCCTTCAACGTGCAGCCCAACTTCTACCCGCCACTGACCAACGGCCTCTACCCCGGCGACCCGTATACGCCGCTGCTGCGCACCTTCGAGGGCGACCAGATCAAGATCCGCACCCTGGTCGGAGCGTTCGAAGAGTCCCACAACTTCACCGTGCACGGCCTGAAGTGGCTGTTCGAGCCCGACGATCCGGATTCGGGCTACCGCAACTCCCAGATGGCCGGCATCTCCGAGTGGTTCGACTTCGAGATCCCGCGCGTGCCCAGCCTGGTCGACGGCAAGTTCGCCGACTATCTCTACAAGCCCAGCGCGGCCACGGAGTCGCAGTGGACGGGCGCCTGGGGCATCCTGCGTATCTACCGCAACGACAACAACACCGCGCCCACCACCAGCAAGTACGGGCTGAAGCCGCTGACCACCTACAACACCCTGTCCAAGTCGCCGACGCCGGACACGGTCTTCGATTCCATCCCCGTGTCCCAGGCCTATGCCGAAGGCGTCCCGGGCAGCGACGTGGACACCGCCTCGCCGGTGCCGGTGAGCGAAACGACCACGACCGGAACCACGGGTGTGGCGACCGGCGCGGCCATCGCCGCCGGCGGCACGATCAAGATCGCCTGCCCGCCCAACGTCAACTACCGCACCTACAACCTCGTCGCCGTTTCCGCCGCCGAGGTCTTGAAGAACGATCCGATCGGTCTGCCGGGCCTGGTCTACAACCCGCGCGCGGCCAACGTCTCCGGCCCCGACGGGAACTTCTCCGGACCGCTGTTCGACCCCACGGCCATCATGTTCGTCAACGCGAGCGACCTCACCTACGTGGGCACGCCGGCACGACCGCGGCTCAACCAGAACGTCCGCCGCGAGCCGCTCATCCTGCGCGCCAACGCGGGCGAGTGCATCAAGGTGACGCTCAAGAACGACGTTCCCGCCAGCTACGCCGATACCCCGGGCTACACGGGCGTCAACATGATCGTCGAGGGCTTCAACCAGAACGACGTCAAGCCCTCGATGGAGATCGGCCTCCACCCGCAGCTCGTGTTCTACGACGTGCAGCGCAGCGACGGCTCGAACGTTGGCATGAACCCCTCGTTCGGCAAGCAGACCGCGGCGCAGGGCGAGAAGCGGACCTACTACTGGTACGCCGGCGACGTGCGCGGCACGACCGTGATCCCCATCGAGTACGGGGCGACGGGGCTCACCTCGTCCGATCCCATCAAGCACAGCAACAAGGGGGCCCTCGGCGCCCTGATCATCGAGCCGGCGACGGCGCAGTGGACATTCGATCAGGACTCCAACCTCAAGACGACCCGCGCCGCGGCCGTGGTCAGCTCGACGAATGCCTCCTTCAGGACGTTCCACGAGCTCACCGCCGTCATTCAGGACGACGTCAACCTTCAGTTTGCCGGCGGCACGCCGGTGCCCAACCTGGCGGTGGACGACGATCCGGAAAACAGCGGCCAGAAGGCCGTCAACTACCGCGCCGAGCCGCTCTGGTACCGCGGCGGCTGGGGCCCGGAGACGCCGCTCAACGGCACGGACCCCGGCTTCCAAACCCGCGACTTTCCCAACTTCGACCAACTGCTCCACAACGATAGGGTGGGCGGCGATCCTGAAACGCCGGTCTTCCAGGCCACGGTCGGCGAAGCCCTCCGGTTCCGCGTCGTCCATCCGGCCGGCCACACCCAGGCGCACGTCTTCGAGGCCCAGGGTCACCCCTGGCTCGAGCGGCCCTACGTGACCGGTTCGGGCTCGACGCAGATGGGCAACAACACGACCTCGGAATGGTTCGGCACCCGCGGCGGAGTCGGTCCCAGCGACCACTTCGACGCGCTCATGCCGGACGGCGCCGGCGGCAAGTTCAAAGTCTCCGGCGACTACCTCTGGCGAGACTACCCAGGCCCGCGGATGGACGCCGGCATCTGGGGAATCCTGAGGATCCTGCCGTAGGGAAAAGCTGAAGCTCCTTGCAGTTGGTACCGGCGGCCGGCTCCTCCCGGCCGCCGATTTTTCTTGCCTTCACCTTCGCACCGATCGCGAGCTCTTCACACCTAGCCCGTGGGCTTGGCGAAGGCCACCGAGATCTTCTCGTTGGGCAGCGACACGATGTTGGTCAGCCCGGCCTTGGAGACGACGTAAAAGCTCTGCACCCAGAGGAAGGCCGCCGGCGCATCGGCCCAGATCTTCTGCTCGGCATTGCAGAAATCGCTGCTGCGGGTGGCAGGGTTCTGCTCCTGGCTGGCGGCGTCGAGCAGGCTGTCGACCGCGGCGTTCTTGTAGAAGGAGGAGGCCGGTCCGTTCGGAGGCCATTTCTTCGAGTCGTAGAGCTGGGGCAACTGCCAGCCGGCGTCCGGGAAAGTCGGAGCCCAGCCGAAGAGGTGCAGGTCCGCAGTGACCTGCGTCGGCGGCCTGGAGACCTGCCCTAGCAGGACGGGCCATTCGTCCACTTCCAGCGTCACCGCGAAACCGACGGCGTTCAGGTACCCGGCGATCCTCTGGGCCACCGCCACGTCTTCGAGGTAACGCCCATTGGGAGTGAGCATCCGGAGCGGCGTGCCCGGCGCGACCTTTGCGGCGGCGAGCAGCGCCTGGGCCGCCGCGGGATCATAGGCATAGGACCCGACCGAGCAATAGCCGAAGACTCCGGGGGCCACCGGAGAGTCCAGGGCAGTTGCGTTTCCCAGCAGCACCTGGTCGATGAGAGCCTGCTTGTCGATCGCCAGATTGACCGCTTGCCGCACCCGCACGTCGTTGAACGGTGCTTTCTGGTTGTTGAGGTTGACGAAGATCGAGCGCAGGCTGGGCTGCGTGAGGACTGCGAAGCGCGAGTCCTGGGCAATGGTGGCGACATCCTTGGCGCTCGGCAGGAGGATCACGTCCAACTGATCGTTGGCCAGCCCTGTTTCGCGATCTTGCGGGCTGGCGATGAAATTGAAGCTCAGCTTGGCGTAGTAGGGTCGCACGCCCCGGTAGCCGTCGAAGCGGGTCAACTGCAACTGGCTGGTGGTGAGCGAAGTGAAGGAGTAGGGACCGGTGCCGACCGGATGCTGGATATTGTAGAGCTGGTTGCCTGACACGCTTGCCGATTGCGGCGACAGGACGCCCCAGGCGATCCAGCTCAAGGTCGCCAGGAAATTGGGCACCGGCCGCGAGAGCTTGAAGAGGACCGTGGTCGAATCCACCGCCACGATGCTCTGGATCGCCGCCAGCTCCTGGGCGACCACCGCACAATTGCTGACCAGGGCAACGCGGTTCTGGAGCCGGTTGACGTTCCAGACCACCGCGCTGGCCGTGAGAGGAGTGCCGTCCTGGAAGGTCACCCCCGCGGGAAGGTAGAACGTGAACTGGAGGCCGTCCGAAGAGACCGTCCACCGCTGGGCGAGCCGGGGCGCGATCCTGCCCGTCGCGTCGACCGTGACCAGCGTCTCGACGACGTGCTCGAGCAGGCTGGCGGTCGCCGAATTGGTCACCTGGGAGAGCTCGAGCGTGTCGGGCTGGCCGCCGATGCCGATGCGCAGGGTGTCCGTAGGCAGGGCCGTGGCGGCCATGAGGTCCCGGCCGCAGAGGAGAGATGCCGCCACCGCAAGCGCGGTGACGAAGACAGCTCGGACGTGAAGCCATCGCGACAGATCTAGGCTTTTCATCTCGGTTCGCCTCCTCGTGGATTGGTTTGTCGGTTCACCATCAAAGTCGTCTTAGCACATTTTCTGCTTATTGCCAAGAGCTGAAGAGTCCGGGACAGACTCGCCGCAACTTCCTTTCCGGCCCGCCGTACTCGGGAGAAGCCCAGGGAGGATCTCGCCATGCAGGGTCGCCTCGTCCCGACCGTCCTTACGCTCACCGTGCTTTCGGCGCTGAAGCTGCTGAACCTGCACGCCGCCGGACCGGGCACCCTTCCCGAGCCGGAGCTGGTTGGCGAGGGAGTCCTTTCGACGCAGGCCGACGAGCTCGGCGCGGCTTTCACCCCGGACGGCAGGACCGTCTATTTCACCCTGCGTTCTCCCACCACGACCACGCCGGCGCTTTCGACGATCTGTGTCTCGCGGCTCGTCGATGGGCATTGGAGCGAGCCGGAGGTGGCGCCGTTCTCGGGCCGCTTCAACGATTCGGGCCCCACGATCTCGCCGGACGGCCGGCGCCTGTTCTTCGCCTCGGACCGCCCGGCCGGCAAGACCTCGACCCTCGCGCCCGACGGCCTGCCCGACGTCGATCTCTGGGTGATGGAGCGCACAGCGGACGGCTGGGGCGAGCCGCGGAACCTCGGAGCGCCTGTGAACACGCCGGCCGTCGAATCGAGCCCGGCCGTCGCCGCCGACGGCACCCTCTACTTCGCTTCCAGCCGGCCGGGCGGCAAGGGGAGCCTCGACCTGTATCGCTCGCGGCTCGTCGACGGCCACTACGCCGAGCCCGAGCCGCTGACGGAGATCAACTCGGAGGCGTACGAGGGGCAGCCGGTCATCGCGCCAGACCAGAGCCTCCTCGTCTTCGCCGCGGCCGGCCGCCCGGACGGACTGGTTGGCGGCGGCTTCCCCTACCCCAAGGGCGATCTCTACGTGAGCTTCCGGACGGACACAGGCTGGAGCCCGCCCCAGGTGCTGCTGCCGCCGATCAACTCCAAGGCTTCGGATTCGAGCCCCAGCTTTTCGCCGGACGGCCGCTGGCTCTACTTCACCAGCGAGCGCAGCCCGTTCACGGTACCCATGCCGCAACCTCTCCAGGGACACGAGATGGCGGATCGTCTGCACGGCATCCTGAGCGGCTCGGGGAATCTCTACCGGATCCCCCTCGCTGCGATTCGCGCCTTCGCGCCTGCCGCCGCGACGCCCGAGCCCCTGGCCAAGACCAGCCCGGAGCCCGACCCTGGGCCGATCCTGGAGCCGCGGCTGTGGGGCGAGGGGGTGATCTCGACCCGCGACGACGAGTTCGGCGCCCAGCTCACCGAGGATGGCAGCACCGTGTACTTCGATCGGACCGTGCCCAGAAATCAGCTCTACACGATCCACATCTCGCACTTCGCCGGCGGGCGATGGAGACCGCCCGAGGTGGCGCCGTTCTCCGGCACGTGGCGCGATTCGGACCCCGTGCTCTCGGGCGACGGCTCGCGGCTGTTCTTCGTCTCCGACGGGCCGCGCGGGGGAAAACCGGTACAGGACTTCGACATCTGGTACGTCGAGCGCACCGCCACCGGCTGGAGCCGGGAGGCCCGGCACCTGGAGGGGCCGCCGAACAGCGAAGGGAGCGAGTACTTCGCCTCCAGCACTCGCGACGGCACGCTCTATTTCACTTCGAATCGCCCGGGAAGCAAGGGTGGCATCGACGTCTGGCGCTCGCGCCTGGTGGACGGCCGCTATGCCGAGCCCGAGAACCTGGGCGACGCCATCAATGCTCCAGGCCGCGTCAACATCGAAGCCCTGGTGGCCCCGGACGAGAGCTTCCTGCTGGTCGGAGCCTTCGGCCATCCGGACGGTCTCGGCGATTGCGACCTCTTCGTGAGCTGGCGCAAGGACGGTGTCTGGCAGCCGCTGCAGAACCTCGGACCGAGAGTCAACAGCACGGCCCGCGACTACAGCCCGCGCCTCTCGCCCGACGGCCTTTATCTCTTCTTTGCCAGTGAGCGGGGGCTACCCATCCAGAGCCACCGCCCCGGCACGTACCGCGAGTTGATCGCCGCCATGCAAGGCACGCTGAACGGGCTCGGAAACATCTACCGGATCGACTTGAAGGCTGCCTTGGGCAAGGGATAGAATTCCAGCATTCCAGACTCTTCAGGAGCTGCCATGGACTCTCCGAACCCCTTCCGTCCCGAGGAGCACGCTGTCTACGACACCGAGAAGATGGGCAAGAGCACGCTCTTCCAGTCGGACCGGTTGCTCGTGGGCTTGAACGCGTTCGAGCCCGGCCAGGAGCACAAGCTGCACGCCCACGCCGGGATGGACAAGGTCTACCACGTGCTCGCAGGAAGCGGCGTCTTCCTGCTGGCAGGGCGGGAGGAGCCCATGGAGGCCGGCATGATGCTCATCGCGCCCGAGGGCGTGATGCATGGCATCCGCAACACCGGCACTGAGAGGCTGCTGGTGCTGGCGATCCTGGCGCCGTCGCCGTAGGACGGCTATGGGTAGATGCCCAGGCGTCGCTCCAACGTGTCGGCCAGTGCGCCAGCCCGAGTGGCCGAGGCCCGCAACTCGGCTGAGACGAGATCTTCAAGCTCAGCTTCTTCGTCAGGAGGTAGAGTGCATCCCTGGTCGCGCAACGTACGCCAGCGGGCGATCAAAGTCTCCAGTCGCTGCTGCTGAGCCGCGGTGAAGTAACGGTCTGGTTGCGGAATTCCTTCACCGGGGGACGGAACCGAGTTTTTCAAGGACCCACTCCCGCAGTAGCTCCGACTTCTCGATACCTCGAGCTTTGGCGATCTGCTGCACTGTCTTGACTTCCTCGGGTTCCAGGCGAAGGATCATCGCCGTCCCCAGACCATGCTCGAAGACCGGCTCAGTGACTTCCCCCAAGTGTTCCTCAAAGTCAGTCAAGTCATGGGAGTCCCAAAACCTGGCCAATTCTTCAACGGAGTCCGTCTTGGGGAGATTCTGGCTTCTCATCTCTTTCTCCACTGGTCGAAGCGGCGTCTCTCGTTCTCCGTCATTGATCTTGCTGTAACCGGATAGCCCCGCCCCTCGGGAAATTGTAGCACGACGCAAAACAGGTATCGGCCAGCCGCAGTCTGCCCCAAGACGTAATAGGCGGGATTCTTTCCTGTTGCCTTGGCCTTCAGGACGAGTGACCGGCCAAAACAGACCTCCTCTACCTCTTCGGGCTCTACTCCATGCCGGGCGATGTGATCCAATCGATCATCTGGCCAGAGCAGCTCATGGATCTTCATCCTTGGACTCGTTCCGCCCGCCCCCTACTTCGCCGCCTTCACGACCGCCGCCCCGCCCCCCACGATCCCCTTCGCTTCATCCACCGTCACCACTTGATTGGCGGGCAGGTTGGTGAAGCGCTGCTTGGTGCCGCTGGGCCATTCGAGCTCCAGGGTCTGCACCACTTTGTCCGGCCCCAGGCCGAAGGTGGGGGCGGTCTCGCTCTGCGAGCAGTAGGAGGAGCCGGTGCGCACCAGGGTCCACTGCTTGCCGCCGGCGCTGGTCACCCGCACCACGGTGCCGAGGCCGTCGCGGTTGGATTTGGTGCCCACCGTCTTCACCCGCAGCCAGTGATTGCCGTTGCCGCCGTCGTTGCGGAACACCACGGCCGGGCCGTTGTTGGTGGTGAAGACGACGTCGAGGTCGCCGTCGTTGTCGAGGTCGCCGTAGGCGGCGCCGCGGGCCACGATGGGACGGGGGAAGTCGGCGCCGACCGCAGCCGGCGCGAACTTGCCCTTGCCCAGGTTGCGGAACAGGAGCGGCGGCTCCTTGTACTGGATCCGCGGCTGGACGCGGTTGATCTCCTCCTCGAGGTGGCCGTTGGCGGCCAGGATGTCCGGCAGGCCGTCGAGGTCGTAGTCGAAGAAGAAGACGCCGAAGCTCAGGGTGAGCAGGCTCGCCTGCCCCACCGTCGACGAGGGCGCCTCGTCCACGAACACGCCGCTCCCCTCGTTGTGGTAGAGAGCGAGCATCTCGTTGGCGAAATTGCCCACCAGGAGGTGCGGGCGGCCGGAGCGGTCGTAGTCGGCGGCATCGGCTCCCATGGCGCCGCGGGCCGTCCCCTCCTCGGAGAAGGCGACGCCGGCCTCCAGGGCCTCGTCCTTGAACGTGCCGTTGCCCAGGTTGCGGTAGAGCTTGTTGGGCTGCGTGTCGTTGGCCACGAAGAGGTCGGGCCGGCCATCGCCGTTGTAGTCGAGGACGGCGACGCCGAGCGACTTGCTGGTGGGATCGCCGACGCCGGCCTTCTGGCTGACGTCCTCGAACTTGCCGCCGCCGAGGTTGCGGTAGAGCTTCGAGGAAGTCCCCTTGTAGGACTCCGGCGTGCAGTAGGACTTGGTGGTGCCGTCCAGCGAGCACCAGAGGTCCTTGTCCCGGCTCCACTGCACGTAGTTGGCCACGAACAGGTCGACCTTGCCGTCGCGGTCGTAGTCGAGCCAGGCGGCGCTGGCGCCGAAGCTCGCGTTCTTGATGCCGGAGGCGGCGGTGACGTCCTTGAACTTGCCGCCGCCCTCGTTGTGGAACAGCCGGTCGCCGTCGAGAGAGGTGATGTAGACGTCCTCGCGGCCGTCGTTGTCGTAGTCGGCCACGGCGACCCCCATGCCATACATCTGCACGTCGAGGCCGCTCCCCCGGGTGACGTTGGTGAAGGTGCCGTTGTGGTTGTTGTGGTAGAGGGCGGGCAGCGACGAGCGGCCCTTGGGGTCCCAATCGCGGCCGTTGATCAGCAGGATGTCGAGCCAGCCGTCGCCGTCGGCGTCGAAGAGGGCGACGCCCGAGCCCAGCGACTCGGGCAGGTATTTCTTTCCCGAGCGGCCGCTGTTGTGGACGAACTTCACGCCGGAAGCGGCGGTGATGTCGGTGAATTTCACGCCGGCGGCCGGCGTGGGCTTCGCTGCCGTCTTGCCCGGAGCCTTGCCCGGCGCCTTTCCGGGGGCCGCGGCACCAAGGGCCAGCGCCGGGAGCAGGACGACGGAGACGGCGAGCAGACGCTTCGGAGCGCTCTTCAAGCTCAACCTCCTGCAATCGCCGAGGACTCGGTCGTCCGCGGGATGGTGTTCAAGGGGACGCTCTCGTGCTCGTGGATCTGCTGGCGCTCGTTGTTGTCCTCCGGCCTCAGCATGCGGGGTTTCGCCGTGATGGCCTGCGACGACTCCTCGGCCTTGAAGCGGCGGAAGAGCTTCGCCTCCCGCTCCGCCCTCGCGGCATCGCCGAGGCCGCGGGCGGATAGCATGGCCGTGTAGTGCATCTGCACGTCCTCGGGATCGACGGCGCACACCTGGTCGAGCACCTGGAGGGCTTCCTTGTACTGCCGCTTGAGGAAGAGGATGCGGGCGATCTGGTTGAGCGCCACGCGGTCGCGCGGGTACTTACCCGTCACCTTGCGCAGCGAGGCCAGGGCGCCGTCGTAGTCGCCCTCGGCCTTCTGGATCATGGCGTTGAAGAAGTGCGTGCGCGGCAGCTCGGCGTTGATCGCCAGCGCCTTCTGGATGTAAGGCTTCGCCGCCTCCACCTCGCCCTCGCGGATGAGCGCCCGGGCGACGTTGACCCAGCCGTCCACATAGCCGGGCTCGGCCTCGGTGACCTTCTGGAAGGCGTACTCGGCGCCCTTGAGGTCGCCTTGCAGGAGCAGGCCGATCCCCCAGTCGTTCCACCGCTCGCGGTCCTTCTTCTCCACCTTGGGCTGCCAGTCCGCGCCACGGCCCAGTGGCAGCTTGGTTTCGGCGCCGGCCAGGGTGATGATGGGAAGGTCCGGGATCTCGCCCTTGATCTTGCCCGAGACGTTGGCCGGGATGTTGGCCTTGTCGAACGAGTACTGGGCGTTGTTGGTGCTCGAAGTGATCAGCCCCGGAGCCTGGCCGGGTTTCGGCTGGCCGGCGTACACGAACTGCGTGTAGTAGTGGGAGAACTTGCGGTAGTTGAGCTTCGCCGTCAGGGTGATGGGGCCCACGGCGCCGGCGGGGATCTTCACCCGGTAGTGGGCGACATCGGCGGCGCCGGGCGGGATCAGCCGCGTGTAGAGCACGCTGCGCGCCTGCCAGGCGTTGCGCTTGTTGATGAAGTTGCCGTCGGCGTCGAGCTGGTAGGAGCGGTAGAAGTGCGCTCCGGGCTCGACCGGCCCCTTGCCGCCGTCCTCCACCCGGCCGCTCCAGAAGACGACGCGGCCGTTGGCGTCCTTGCCCTGGAGCTCCAGCCAGACGTCGAAGGCGTCCACCGTGCCGCCCGGGAAGAAGTGGCCGATGGTGCGGGTGCGGACGACGACGTCGACGCGCACCGTCGAGCCGGCCTTGAGGGGCGGCGCCGATTTGTCGATGGGCGCGGCCACCTTGCCCACGTCGCGCAGCAGCACGGCGCCTGCCTGCTCGGCCTCCTCGCCCACGCCGAACGTCGAGGCGAGCTGGGGAGCGTTGTCGGCGGCCGCCCGCCGCACCATCGCCGTTTCACCCTTGGACTCCTGCACCGGCGAGGCGGCGAAGATGTCGACGGTGATGAACCCCGACTTCAGGAACTTCTCGGTGACCTCCATCTGATCCTTGTCCTGGTTGACGAAGGCCAGGGCCGTGTTCGCCGCCGGGAAGCGATGGGAGTGGACCTTGCCGCCCCGGTTGCCGGGGTCCTGCGAGTCGACGAGCGGCATGTGGCAGTTGGCGCAGGTCTTCGACTCCGCGGGATAGTAGAAGGAGCGCGCTCCCTGGCCGGAGACGCCGCTCGCCTGCCAGTTGTCGTAGTCGTTGAAGCCGCGGAACCAGCGGTAGGAGTTCACCGGCACGTCGAGATGGACTTTGTGGCAGGAGGCGCAGAACTCTGCCGCATCCTCGCGCATGAAGGGCTTCATGAAGGTCCGCTTGTGCGGCTCGGGATCGAGGTAGGTCAGGAAGTGGTTGGTCTTGCGGATGACCGGGTTCTTGCTGCTCATCAGCTCGTGGAGGGCCGGGTACTCGATCGTGTAGTCGCCGTTGCCCATCGAGCTGTGGACGCTGGTGATGGCGTGGCAGGAAGTGCAGGCAAGGCCGGCCTGCGCCTCCGGCGTGTCGATCTGCTCCTTGATCGGGCGCTCGAAACGGCCGTTGAAGAACACCGCGTGATCGTGGCAGCCGGCGCACCACTTGCTCGGCTGGGTGCCGACCGTATCCTGCATGTACTCGATGGACTTGCGGTAGAACTGGTTGTTGAACGACGCGAAGTGGTGGGCCGAGCTGTTCCACTGCTTGTAGATGTCCTGGTGGCACTCGCCGCAGGCCGCGGAGTCCATGAAGAAGTTCGAGGGAATGATGCCGCCGACGTTGGTGGCGGCCGACGAGGGGAAGAAGGGGGACTTCGGACCGCCGCCCTCCTCGCTCATGGAGGTGGGGACGACCAAGGGGTTGCGGATGTGATCCGCGACGTTGGGACGGGCTTTGCGGTAGAGCGCCGTGGCCGTCGGGAAGAGCAGGAAGAGGGCCACGGCGGCGACGAAGGCCTGGCGGAACCGTCCCCAGCCGCCGCCCTGCTCTCCTCGACGCCAGATCCAGCCGCCCACGGCGCCCACGCCCAGGGAGGCCGCCACCACGTGAGCCCAGTAGACGGGACGGTTCTGAAGGACGTTGCCGTCGATCGCCAACCATGCTCCCGCCCCGAGCGCCAGGAGGAAGAGGACCGCCGCAGGCAGGAGCCCCTGCCGCAGCGCCGGCTGCCGGACCCACAGCAGGCCGAACATCACCGCCAGCGCCACCCCCAGCACCAGGTGCAGGAGGACGTTGCCCATGTAGAAGATGGTCGGCGAGGCGAACGCAGTGATGTACGCCGTGTTCACCAGCAGGACGAGGAAGAGGAGGCCCGTCCACTTCAGGAAAGCACCAGGCCGGTTCTCCATGTTCAATCTCCTTCCGGGGTCAGGTCCGCGTTGCAGTTTCTCGAGCCCTCCCGATCCCCCTGTCGTCATCGACAGCCATTTTGCAGACCAGGGGCGGCCGAAGTCCAGCGGTTTCCCTGGTCCCCAAGATCCATCATAGTACGATCTACCGCACGCTCCAGAGCTTGTGCTGCTGGACCGAGAGCCGCCAGGGCGGGTTCTCCCGGCACAGGCGGATGCACCAGTCGAGGGTCCGCCGGTCGACCTCGGCGCCGTCGAAGGCGGGAGAAATGAGGTAGTGCTCGGCCTCCACCACCGTTTTGGGGATCGCCTGGCCGTAGCCGCGAACGTATTTGACCTCCTGGGCGTGGCGTTGGCGGATGGCGTGCTCCGCCACCTTGGGGCTGACCGTGATCCAGTCGATGCCGGCGGGGAGCTCGACGCTGCCGTTGGTCTCGATGGCCAGCGAGTAGCCTTCCCCGTGCAGCGCGTCGATGAGCTCGGAATCGACCTGGAGGGCCGGCTCGCCGCCGGTGAGGACCACCCACCGGCAGGCCGCCGAGAGCGACCGCATCTCGGCCACGATCTCCGGCAGCGTCATCGACCGCCCGGACTCGAACTCCGTATCGCAGTCGAAGCCGTGGGTCTCCACCCGGCACTCCAGGTTGCACCGCGAGAAGCGCAGAAACAGGTTGGGCGTACCGGCGCGCACCCCCTCCCCCTGAAGGCTGTAGAAGATCTCGTTGACCCGGTAGCGCTCCATGGGGGGTACTCTATTCCCTCGCCGTGCGATTATTCACACGCGTGCGATTCGCGATCGCACTCGTGTGAACGCTCTCCCGCCTCGGCTTCGCCCTCCTCTCCCCCCCGGAGAGGGCCGGGGGCACACGCGCTAACTTTGCTTCAAGTAGGGGCGGGTCTGGAGGGGCGGGAGGGGGCGCGACCCGCCCTGCTTTGCTTCAAGTAGGGGCGGGTCTGGAGGGGCGGGAGGGGGCGCGACCCGCCCTGCGACGGCGAAATCGTCGAAATCAGGGCGGGTCGAGCCCCCAACCTGCCGCCCAGACCCGCCCCTACTCGAAGC
>JBAPYB010000189.1:0-21006 GCA_049284515.1 Thermoanaerobaculia bacterium | reverse complement strand
TGGGGGCTCGACCCGCCCTGATTTCGACGATTTCGCCGCTGCAGGGCGGGTCGCGCCCCCTCCCGACCCTCCAGACCCGCCCCTACACGAAGCAAAGTTAGCGCCTATGCCCAACTCGGGTCCGGATTCGAGAGGGCGGTCGAATCGGCGACACCCCCCCATTTGCACCCGGCTCCCCCTCGGGAGTACCATCACCCCATGGCCGTTCTTCCTGGCCCTCGCGCCTCCACCGCGGCCCGAAGATCTCGTAGATCTGACGCCCTCCACCTTCCGTACCGGAAGGAAGTGGTGTCCGCCTGCGCGGTTGGTCATGGCCCTGGGACTGAGGACGGTCATCCCACCCGCGTGCGGGTCTTGCGGAGCGTGATCCCGCAGGATCCGCCGCTCGTCCCTCTCGGCGCCGCGCACTCCACTCGCGCGGCCGTACCGGTCCCCGGGCCGGTCCGGGCCTGTTCCTGGGTGCCTGGACCGGTCGCCGCGCCCGCGGCGATTCCGGGGGCCGGTTTATTCAGCGCCCCATTCCCTTGAGATCCCATGACGTACCCCGGCTGGCTTCGCTTGTCGCTGCTGTCCCTCGTCCTGCTGGCGTCCGGCCTCGTCTTTCGCGCCGCCGCCGCTCCCCCCGCCGCGCCGGCGAGCACCCCTCCTGCCGCCGCGGCCGAACCGCAGCAGGCCGACGCCGAGCAGCAGGCCAAGGTTGAAGCCGAGAAGAAAGCCAAGGCCGAGGCCCAGACACAGAAGAAAATCAACGCCGAAAAGAGGACGCAGACCCTGGCCGACATCCGCCGCCTCGGCACCGCCCTCTACACCTGGTTGAAAGACCAGGTCGCCGCCACCGTCGCCGAGCGGGAGGCCGAGAGCGCCGCCGCCGGCGAGCCGCCGCCGCAGGACCCGGACGTGGCCAATGCCAAGCGGCAGACCTACGACGTCCAGGACAATCCCCTGATCTCGCGCGAAGACCTCGAGGACTTCCTCGTCCCCGACTACCTGGCGCAGATCCCCGAAACCGATGGCTGGGGCAATCCCTACGAAGTGCGGATCAACACCGACAACCTGATGGCCAGGACGGTGATCAGCATCCGCAGCCCCGGACGCAAGGGTTACTACTCGGGGGACGTCTACAAGGTCGGGGGCTTCGATCCCACGGACTTCGACCAGGACATCGTCTGGGCGGACGGCTTCTTCGTCCGCTCGCCGAAGAGCCCCTGAGCCGGTTCAGCCGGCGGCTATCGTGAGCTGATAGAGGTCGTTGACGAGCGCCAAAGAATCCTTGTAGACGCGACCGAGCACGCTCAAGAAGGGCCTCCTGAAGGTTCCAACACTCCGTTGGAAGTTTCCAACGTCTCATCGGAAGTTCCGATGCTCTCATTGAAGACACCCAACGGGTCATTGGACGCCCGCGACGGCTCACCGGACTCTCCCCACGTCACCTTGGGAGGTCCCAATCTCACAGTGAGAGGACCCATCGTCACGACGGGAGATCCCAATCTCAGAATGGGAAGTCCCAACGTCGCAGTGGGAGGTCCCAGTCTCACAGTGGGAGGTCCCAATCTCACACTGGGAGGTCCCAATCTCACACTGGGAGGTCCCACTGTCACGCTGGGAGGTCCCAGTCTCAGAATGGGAGGTCCCAGCGTCACAATGGGAGGTCCCATTCTCAGAATGGGAGGTCCCAACGTCGCGATGGGAGGTCCCAGTCTCACAGTGGGAGGTCCCATTGTCACGATGGGAGGTCCCAGTCTCAGAATGGGAGGTCCCAGCGTCACAGGTGGGAGGTCCCAATCTCACATTGGGAGGTCCCAACGTCGCGATGGACACGCCCAGCGTGACGCCGGGTGCTCGCTTTGGTGGCTTTGGACGGCAGAGCCCGAACGGACACCGAGAATACTAGGATTCCCGCATGATGAGCCCCGTCCGCCGCCTCCCCATCGTCGCCGTGATCGGCTCCGGCGATCCGGATCACGGCAATCCCGACTTGTCCGCGGCCATCGGCCGCCTGATCGCGGAGATGGGCTTCCATCTCCTCACCGGCGGCGGCCGAGGCGTGATGGCGGACGCCAGCCGCGGCTTCACCGCCGTGCCGGACCGCGCCGGCCTCGCCCTCGGCATCATCCCACGCTCCGCCACCGGCGACGAAGAGAAAGAAGGCTACCCCAACCCCTGGGTCGAGCTCCCCATCCGCACCCACCTCGCCGGTCGCCTCGGCCCCGACGGCGAAGACAGCCGCAACCCGATCAACGTCCTGACCGCCTGGAGGATCATCGCCCTCCCCGGCAGCGAGGGGACGCGAGCGGAAATCCGGCTGGCGGTGCGGTACGGGAGGCCGGTGCTGGCCGTCACAGACAAAGAGCGGGAGCGAGAGGATGCGGGCTTCCTCGGATTTCTGGAGGAGATGCGGGTGGAGCACCAGGCCGTGCGGCGGGAGGGGGACGGGTGGGATTTGGCGGGGGTGCGGGGGTTTCTCCAGAGAGAAACCGTGGGCACGTTGATCGACCTATAATAGGCCGATGAGATTTGAATGGGACCGTGCAAAGGCCACGGTCAACCTGCAAAGGCACCGCGTCCCATTCGAAGAGGCCACGTCCGTGTTCTATGATCCTTTGGCGACTACACTTCCAGACCCCGACCATTCTGTGGGTGAAGTCAGGCTCATCACCTTCGGCTACTCCTCGCGAGAGCGCCTCTTGGTCGTCGCGCATACGGAACGGGACGATGCGATTCGACTCATCAGCGCGCGGTTAGCCACTACTCAAGAGAAGAAACGCTATGAAACGCAAACTCCTCGCTGAAGACGATGATCTCCGTGTCGAGTACGACTTCGACTTCTCCAAGGGAGAGAGGGGCCGATACTACAAGAGGCTGCTGAAAGAAGGCTCGAATATCGTCGTCCTTGAGCCGGACATTGCGGAGGCCTTCCCTGATTCTGCAGCGGTCAATTCGGCTCTCCGGTCACTCCTGGAATTCGCTCGGTTATCCACAAACCTGACACGACCTTCGCCCGGACATAGTAAGAAACGCGCATCGAGCTGACTCGGCATCATTCCACGAACCGCCGCCGGCGACGACGAGAACGACCCCAATCCCTGGGTCGAGCTCTCCATCCGCACCTACCTCGCCGTCCGCCTCGGCCCCGGCGGCGAAGACATGACGGCGATGCGGGAATTCCTCCAAACGGAAGCCGTGGGCATATTGAGAAGGCGGGACCGGCATCAATGTCGGGGATGAGGCTACTCGAAGAGCTGATGGCGATCCAGCCTCCGGCGTTCGCGGGGCCTGAGGTCACCGAAGATTCCTTTTTCACCGGCGGCAACCTATGCCGCGCAACGCGCGTTCAGCTTCTACAAAAAATTTCTGAAAGCCAACGAGCCGGGTGACGGCCCCACCGGCCCAACGGGCCGGGAGAGCTCAGCCCAGGGCCGAGGCCGAAGGCCGACGCCCTGGGTCGACAGGCCCGCAGCCCTGATGCGGCCTGTAAGGCCGCGAGAACCACGATCGAGAAACCACCGCCAATTCCAGCGAAGAGCTCTCGCGGCCCTTCAGGCCGCTGGGGGGTGGGTCGCCTTTTTACCCAGGGCATCGGCCTGCGGCCTCGGCCCTGGGCTGGAGTCTGCCGGCCCGTTGGGCCGGTAGGATGGGTACGGAGATGGTTCTTCCTACCCCGGCGAGTTTTCCCGAGAGTGGACCCGCGCCAGCGCGCTGCTCGGCATCGCCGGCGGTCTGGCGAGCCTCACCGCTCCTTCGGCGCACTGCCGTCTGAAAGCCAGCGAGTCGGATAGTCCTCGATCCACCGCACCGAGCGCTTCCTGCCGGCAGGGAGAGCCATCAAACGCTGGGTGAGGTCCCGGAGGATCGGGTCTCTGGGCTCAGGGAGCGATTCGAGGAACGTGACGGTCCGGCCTCCGGATCTCAGAGTGATCTGGCGCTGCGCATTGTGGGGGATGATCACTCCGCCTTCCTCTCTCTTTTCCAGGCCCGACGTCTCGAGAAAGGCGAGGAAGCTCGCGAGATCGGCGGGCGGAACCTCCCCCTCGAAGTAGCGACGAGCCACCGTCTGCGCGGACGTGGCTCTGAGGATGCGGCCGTCCGGCCAGAGCGCCACGAGAAGTCCGGTGGCGAAGTGAGAGGGCTCACCGGGCGCCGGATACTCGCCGAGTTGGCGGACGAAGAGAAGGGGAGGCTCAAGGGTCGATACGGACCGGAAGGGACCCAGGCTGCAGGACGCAAGGAGCAGAGAGAAAAAGGAAAGGGCGCTCAATCGAGCCGTGGAAGGGCTCCTGCAGGCACTCACAAATCCTCCAGGAATTCCCGCGCCTCTCGCAGGTCACGGCTCTCTCCGGTGAAGCCCTCACGGGCCTGGGCCACGAGGTCGCGGGCGGCGTTCGTCCGGCCCTGGCTCTTCCAGAGTCTCCCCAGGCTCAGAGCGGCGCGCAGCTCCAGCAATCTGGAGCCATGGCTCCTGGCGAGCTCCAAGGCCGCCTGGAACAGGCGCTCGGCTTCAGCTGGTCCGCCTTTCTCTCCAAGCCCTTCCTGGCTTTTGGCGTTCAGCAGGATCTCTCCCTGCAAGCGGTAGATCTCTTCGGTCCAGAACGAGGCTCCACGCGCCTGGGAGAGGTGCAGGGCTGCGTCCAATGCCCGCCAAGCGTCCCGCGGGCACTCTCGCAAGATCAGGACCTCAGCATGGAGGCTGAAGTAGTAAGCCATGGCGCCCCCCCCATAGTGCTCGATGAGCCGTTGCGAGCTGTCGAAATCGCCCAGTTCGACTGCGGTCAGGCCGCCCACCGGCGCGACCAGATCGGACCAGGCGAGAAGGAAGGGAGGCTGCCAAACCCACTGAGAGAATCCCAGATCCGAGGAGAGGTCGTACACCTCCCGGGCCAGCCGCCGGACCGTCGCTGCGTCACCAAGAAAGTGAGCGAGCGCCGCACCGAAGAGGCCGGCAAATCCCAGGGTGAACGGGGAGCCGAGCTGGCGGGCGAGAGCGATCGCCTCCTCTCTCTGCTGCTGCGCGCGGTCGAGCTGGCCCAGGCTTCCGAGAGTAAGCGAGACAAATGAGAGTGTCACCGCACGCAGGTCCAGGCCGATGCGGGCTCGGTACGAGGAGTCGTCCGGCGCGGCGAGCTCGTACGCTCTTTCCAACTCGGAAAGGGCCTGGGTGTAGCAGCATTGAAAGAAATGGCAGAGGGCGAGGGAGTACCAGGCGATGGAGAGGAGGGAGGGGCTCCGCTCGCTTTCGGCGATCCGCAGCAGGTGCTCAGCAAGGTCCACGGCCTGCGGCAGATTGCCGAAGGAGACATGATAGGACCACAGTCCAAGCACGGCCCAGAAGCGCTCTTCGGCCTCCTCGAGATGCTCCGCCAGGACCTCCGCGCGGGCGTAGGTCTGCTCAACGTCCGGATCTGTGTACCCTCGCCCGGTGATGATCGCGGCCGCCCGGGCATTCTGGATTCTCAGCTCCCGGCAGTCACGCTCAGGTCCCTCCGGGAGGCACTGGAGCAGAAGGAGGGCCCGGTCCAGATGGCCGATCGCCTCCAGGCTCGCCGACCGGCGGCTGGCGAGGCTGCCGGCGCGGTCCCAGAAGTCGATGGCGGGCTCAATCAGACCGGCCTCGGTGTAGTGGTGGGCGAGGATCTCGGGTGCGGTCTCCGCTGTCTCAGGAAAACGGGTCGCCAGCGTTTCGGCGATCTGCCGATGGATTTGCTGCCGTTCGCGCTTGAGCAGCGACTCGTAGGCCGCGTCCTGGACCAGGGCGTGTTTGAAAAGGTATTTCGCCTGGCCGCCGAAACCCTTGCAGTAGACCAGCTCCGCCTGCACCAAGCGCCGGAGCTTCTGCGACAGCACCGCCTCGACGGAGGAGCAGACGGCCGCCAACAGCTCGAAGGAGAAAACCCGGCCGATCACGGCAGCGATCTGGGCCACTTCTTTAGCCGACCCCAGCCGATCGAGTCGTTCCGCCAACGAATCGCGCAGCGTCGCCGGAAGCTCCTGCCGCTCGCCGGATTCGTGCGATTCCAGAACCGCCTTGGTCAGCTCCTCGAGAAACAGGGGGACGCCGTCCGTCCGGGCCACGATCTGCTGCTGGACCGCGGCTGGTAAGGTCTGCTCTCCCGCCACCCCCTCAATGAGCCGCTCCGCCTCCGTGCCGTTCAGCGGGGTCAGGGTGATGTGGGTCAGGTGGGTACGAGGTCCCCAGAGGGTCTCCAGAGTGTGGAGGCGGAGGGTCAGCAGCAGGAGGAGAGGAGCGCTCGCCGCTTGATCGATCAGGCGATCGAGCCAGGCGAGGGTCGTGGGATCCAGCCAGTGGAGGTCTTCGATCATGAGGACCAGAGGCTGCCGCTCCGCGATCTCCAGGACGAATGCCACCAGCGCCTCCAGCATCCTTTCCCTCTGGCGTTCAGGGGACAGGTTGAGAGTCGGGTAGCGGGCGTCGAGCGGCAGGTCGAGCAAGGGGGCGAAGAGGGGCACCGCATCCGCGAGCCCAACGTCCCGCAGCGAGCGTTCGAGCTGGTCCAGCGTCGAGGCCCCTTCCCCCTGGAGGAGGGCCTGGCGCAACAGGCTGACGACCGGCTGGAGGGGTGAGCTCTGGGTGTAGGGAGAGCCGAAGCAGGACCACCACGTCGCCGTGCCCTGCTCCAGGTGCTCCCGTACGCCAAGCACCAGGCGCGACTTGCCGATCCCTGCTTCGCCGCTGATCAGGATCACCTGTCCGTTCCCCTCCCGAACCAGGGCCCACCGGCTCAGCAGCAGATCCATCTCCAACTTGCGGCCCACCAGGGGTCGGAGGCCCGCGGCGGACACGCCCGTCGGCGATTCAATGGGCTCCAGCACCCGGCAGGGGATCAGCGGCGCCGCGAGCCCCGGCATCTGGACGGAAGGCAAGGCCTCAAAAGAGAAGCTCTTTTCGATTAAGGAGCAGGTGGCCTGGCTCACCACGACGCGGCCCGGCTCTGCCAGCGACTGAAGCGCGATCGCCAGATCGAGAGTCGCTCCCAGCGTCATCGGCTCCTGATCTTGCGGGGGGACCGCCACGACAGCCAGTCCGGTATGGATGCCGACCCGGAGCGCCAGGACGATCGGCTTTCCCCGGTCGCTGACGGCGCTCATCCGCGCCACCTGGTCCACCAGCTCGAAAGCGGCGCGGACCGCGCGCCGGGCATTGTCCTCGTGCGCCTGGGGGTAACCGAAATATATCAGCATCTTCTGGTTGCCCAGGGTGCTTCCGAGTTGGCCGTCGTAGCGCCTCGTCACTCCGTCCGCCAGAGTGCGGAGCTTGAGCATCAGCTCGTGGAGCGCTTCGGGATCGAACGCCTGCGGAGGACCGGAAGGACTCTCGGTGCCGACCAGCTCGCAGCACACCACCGTCACCTGCCGGCGCTCGCTGGCCGGGTGCGGGCCGGAGGACAGACTGGCGGCGTGGCTCGTTGCTTCGGGACCGGTCTCGCCGCTGGCAACCGGGGCGAGCAGACGATATCCCCGTTTCGGAATCGTCTGAATGTACTGGGGCTGGCGGGCGTCATCCCCCAATGCTTTCCGCAGGCTGTGGATCACCTGCGACAGGGCTCCTTCCTCCACGAAGGCGCCCTCCCATACCGCCGCCAGGAGCTCCTCTTTGGAGATCACCTTCCCGGGAGCGGACGCGAGATGGACCAGCACGTCCATGACCCGGGGCTCCAACCGGAGGGAGCGCCCTTCCGAGCTGAGGGTGCCCTCGGCCTGGTGAACGGTCCACTCACCCAGCCGGAAGCCATTGGGATCAGGGACGGGCTTGGCTGGCTCTGGCGGCTGGCTCATGGTGATTCATGGGATTGGGAGAGAGCGGACACATTCTATGACCTTCCTGAGCCAGCCCTCAGACTTTCCAGAGCTTTTCCAAAGGACCCGCAGGCCGGGTCCGGGCGAATCTGACCGGGTACCGGCCGCTTCGGCCCTCGTCTGGAGGTCGCAGATGTCAGAGCTCGTCGCCAAGGTCCCGTTCCTGAAGGGCCCGGAAAGGTTACGCTCCACCCGAGCTGCCCGATCCCACCCGCGTCCGGCAATCCCCAGGGCTGATCCGGCCAGCCGTGGCAAGGTGCTCCTTGAAACTCATTTCGAGCTCGTCTGCCAGAAGCTTCAACGTCTGGGCCGGAACAGCGGCCTTCCGGAGCACGAGGCCGATGAATTCCGCTCCTGGGCCCTGTTCAAGCTGGTCGAGAACGACTACCGGATTCTCGCGAGCTGGCAGGGACGGAGCTCCTTCCCTACCTATTTGAACGTCGTGCTGGTCAACCTGATGAGGGATTATCGGATCCACGTCTGGGGAAAGTGGCGCCCCTCCGCGGCAGCCCGCAGCGCGGGGCGGGAGAGCGTGCTTCTCGAGCAGCTTCTGGTCCGTGATGGCCTCTCCCTCGAGGAGGCGATCGAGCGGGTGCGGACTGAGCCAGGCGTCTCCCTCTCTCAGGCCGAGTTGGAGGGCATCGCCGCCAAGCTCCCGCGCCGCTCCAGGCTGCGGCGGGTCGGTGAAGAGGAGATGCGCCAGATTCCGATCAACGGGCAGGTCGAGAGCCGGCTCGAGGACAGCGAGCGCGAGCTCATCGCCGCACAGCTCCGTGAGCTGCTTCTCCCGATCCTCCAGTCACTGCCGGCCGAGGAGCGCCGTCTCCTCAAGCTACAGTATTGGGACGGCCTCAGCATGGCCGCGATCTCGCCACTTCTGGGCCGCTCGCAACGGGAGCTGTACCGGGTACGGGACCGCTGTCTGAAAAAAATCCGGCGTCATCTGGAGAAAGCTGATCTCAACCTCGATCAGGTGAGGGCGCTCCTCGGCGGCGGCGCCCAGGGGTATCTCGGCTCCGAGGACATATAGATCTCGTTTTTCTCAGGTCGAGCCGTCCTCCAAAAACGCCTGCGCCTCCTGCAGGTCACGGCTCTCTCCGGTGAAGCCCTCACGGGCCATGGCCACGAGGTCGCGGGCGGCGTTCGTCCTGCCCTGGCTCTTCCAGAGTCTCCCCAGGCTCAGGGCCGCGCGCAGCTCCAGCAATTTGGAGCCACTGCGCTGGGCCTGCTCCCGGGCCGCCTGGAACAGGCGCTCGGCTTCAGCCGGTCCGCCTTTTTCCCCAAGCCCTTCCTGACCCTCGGTGTTCAGCAGGATCTCTCCCTGCAAGCGGTAGATCTCTTCGGTCCAGTTCGACACTCCGCGCTCCTGGGCGAGGCACAGGCACTCGTCCAACGCTCGCCAAGCATCCGAGGGGCGTCCTTGTAAGATCAGGATCTCGGCGTGCAGGCTGAAAAAATAGGCCATGTAGCTCCCCGCACTCTCGATGACCCGCTGGGTGCTGTCGAAATCACCCAGCTCGATCGCGGGCAGGCCGCCCACCGGTGCGCACAGCTCCGTCCAGGCTAGAAGTAAGGGGGGCTCCCAGATCCACTGGGAGAGGCCCAACTCCACAGCGAGGTCGTACACCTCCCGGGCCGCCCGCCGGACCGTCTGGGCGTCGCACAGAAAGTGAGCGAGCATCGCGTCGAAGGTGCCGGCGAGCGCCAGCGTGAACGGAGAGCCGAGTTGGCGGGCAAGAGTGACGGCCTCCTCGACCCGCTGCCGCGCGCGGTCGAGCTGGCCCAGGTGTCCGAGAGCATGCGAGATGAACGTGAGGGCCACCGCCCGCGGGTCCACCCCTGTACGCACCCGGTAGGAATTGTCGTCCGGCATGGCAAGCTCACACGCTCTTTCCAGTTCGTAGAGGGCCCGGGCATAGTCGGATTGGTAGAAATGGCACATGCCAAGGGAGAACCAGGCCATGGAGAGAAGGGAGGGGCGCCGATCACTTTCGGCGATCCTCAGCAGGCGCTCGGCGAGCTCCAGGGCCTGCGCCAGGTTACCGAAGGCGATATGATAGCGATTCTGTCCGAGCACGGCCCAGAAGGTCTCTTCGGCTTCCCCGAGGCGTTCAGCCAGAACCTCCGCCCGGGCATAGGCCTGCTCGACCTCCGGATCTGTGTATCCTCTCCCGGTGATGATCGCAGCCGCCCGGGCATTCTGGATCCTCAGCTCCCGACGGTCGCGTTCGGGTCCTTCCGCGAGACTCTGGAGCAACCGCAGAGCCCGGTCCAGATGGCTGATCGCCTCCGAACTGGCCGACCGGCGGCTGGCGAGGTCGCCGGCACGCACCCAGAAGTCGATCGCCGGCTCGGTCAGACCGGCTTCGGTGTAGTGATGGGCGAGGATCTCGGGTGAAGTCTCCACAGTCTCGGGAAAACGGGTCGCCAGCGTTTCGGCGATCTGCCGGTGGATCTGCTGCCGCTCGCGCTTGAGCAGCGACTCGTAGGCAGCATCCTGGACCAAAGCGTGCTTGAAAAGGTATTTCGCCTGGCCGCCGAAACCCTTGCGGTAGACCAGTTCCGCCTGCACCAGACGCCGGAGCTCCTGCAACAACACCGCCTCTTCGGAGGAGCAGACGGCCGCCAGCAGCTCGAAGGAGAAGACGCGGCCGATCACGGCAGCAATCTGGGCGACTTCCTTGGCTGACCCCAGCCGATCGAGCCGTTCCGCCAGCGAATCGCGCAGTGTCGCCGGGAGCTCCTGACGCTCACCGGATTCGTGCGATTCCAGAACTGCCTTGGTCAGTTCCTCGAGAAACAGGGGGACGCCGTCCGTCCGGGCCACGATCTGCTGCCGGACCGCGGCCGGTAAGGACTGCTCTCCCGCCACCTCTTCGATGAGCCGCTCCGCCTCCGCGTCGTTCAGCGGGGCCAGGGTGATCTGGGTCAGATGGGCGCGAGGCCCCCAGAGGACCTCCAGGGTGTGTGAACGTAGCGTCAGCAGAAGGAGGAGAGGGGCGCTCGCCCCCTGCTCGACAAGGCGATCGAGCAGGCCGAGAGTCGTGGGATCGAGCCAGTGGAGGTCTTCGATCAGGAGCACGAGAGGCTGCCTCTCCGCCATTTCCACTACCAGGGCCACCAGGGCGTCGAGCGTCTTTTCCCTCCGCTTCTCCGAGGAAAGTAAGGGCACGGGGTAGCGATCGTCGAGCGGCAGATCGAGCAGCGAAGCGAAGAGCGGCACGGCGTCCGTGAGCCCGACGTCTCCCAGCGCGCCGGCGAGTTGGTCCAGCGGCGATGTCCCGGCCGTCCGCAAGAGGAATTGCCGCAGCAGACCGACGATCGGCTGGAGGGGTGAGCTCTGGGTGTAGGGCGAGCCGAAGCAGGACAGCCATTGTGCAGTGTCCTGCTCCAGGCGTTCCCGCAGGGCGAGCACGAGGCGCGACTTGCCGATGCCGGCTTCGCCGCTGATCAGGACCACCTGTCCGTTCCCCTCGCGGGCCAGATTCCAGCGGCTCAGCAGAAGCTCCATCTCCGGCTCGCGGCCCACCAGAGGCAGAAGGCCCACGGAGCTGTCCTCCGGCGACTCCACGGGCTCCAGCACCCGGTGAGGAACCAGCGGGGCGGCGAGCCCCGGTACCTGGACGGGAGGCAGAGCTTCGAGAACGAAGCTCTTGCCGATCAGGGAGCAGGTGGCGGAGCTCACGAGGACGCGGCCCGGCAACGCCAGGGCCTGGAGCTCCAGCGCCAGGTCGAGAGTCGCACCCAGAGTCATCGGCTCCCGATCTTGCGGCGGGAAGGCGACCACGGCCGGACCGGTATGGACGCCGGCCCGAAGCGCCAGGACGATCGGTCTCCCCCGCTCGGAGTCGGCGCTCATGCGCGCCACCTGATCCACCAGCTCGAGCGCGGCCCGCACCGCGCGCCGGGCGTTGTCCTCATGAGCCCGGGGATAGCCAAAACAGATCAGCAGCCGTGGGCCGCCCAGAATGCTGCCGAGATGGCCGCCGTAGCGCCCGGTCACCACGTCCGCCACGGCGCGAAGCCGGAGCATCAACTCGTGGAGCATCTCGGAATCGAACGCCTGCGGCGGACCGGAGAGCCCATCTGTGCCCACCAACTCGCAGCACACCACCGTCACCTGCCGGCGCTCGCTGGTCGGGCGTGGGCCGGCGGACGGCCCCGCGGCATGGCTGGTGACGGCTTCCCCATTGGGATGGGTTTCCCCAATCGTAACCGAGGCGAGCAGGCGGTATCCCCGTTTCGGAATCGTCTGAATGTACTGGGGCTGGTGGGCGTCATCCCCCAAGGCTTTCCGCAGGCTGTGGATCACCTGCGTCAGGGCGCCCTCCTCCACGAAGGCGCCGTGCCATACCGCCGCCAGAAGCTCCGCCTTGGAAACCACCTTCCCTGGAGAAGACGCTAAATAAAGCAGCACGTCCATGACCCGGGGCTCCAGCCGAAGGGAGCGCCCTGCCGAGCAGAGGGTGCCCTCGACCTGGTGGACCGTCCACTCACCCAGTAGGAATCTACCGAGCTCAGAAGGAGGCTTGGCTGGCTCCGGCGGCTGGTTCATAGGAGTGGCCATTCTATGACCATCCTGAGCTGGCCCTCCGCGGCCATCTGGATAAGCGAACCTCAGTCTTGAGCGGGTGATAGATCTCGTTTTTTCTCAGGTCGAGCCGTCCCCCAGAAACTCCCGCGCCTCCTGCAGATCACGGCTCCCAAGCTCGCCGGTGAAACCCTCGCAGGCCTGGGTCACGAGCTCGCGGGCGGCGTTCGTCCGGCCCTGGCTCTTCCAGAGTCTCCCCAGGCTCAGGGCGGCGCGCAGCTCCAGCAATCGGGAGCCATGGCTCCGGGTGAGCTCCAGGGCCGCCTGGAACAGGCGCTCGGCCTCGGCCGGCCCGCCTTTTTCCCGGAGCTCTTCGGCGTTCAGCAGGAGCTCGCCCTGCAAGCGGTGGATCTCTCCGGTCCAGGCCCGCACTCCGCGCTCCTGGGTGAGGGGCAGGCCCTCGTCCAGCGCCCGCCAGGCGTCCTTGGGGCGGCCTTGCAGGATCAGGATCTCGGCGTGCAGGCTGTAGAAATAGGCCAGGTTGGTCCCCGCATTCTGCGCGATGACCTGCTGCGAGCTGTCGAAATCGCCCAGCTCGAACGGCGGCTGGCCGCTCACCGGCGCCTGCAGCTCCGACCAGGCCAGGAGGAAGCGGGAGCGCCAGACCCAATGGGAGAGACCGAGCTCCAGGGCCAGGCCGTGCACCTCCCGGGCCGCCTCCCGGACGGTCTCGACGTCGCGCAGCTCCTGGGCGAGCACCGCGCGCTGGAAGCAGGCGGTCGCCAGCGTGAACGGAAAGCCGAGCTGGCGGGCGAGAGCGACGGCCTCGTCGGCCAGGTTCCGCGCGCGGTCGAGCTGACCCAGGTGCGCGAGAGAGTGCGAGAGGAACGTGAGGGCCACCACCCGCGGGTCGGGGCCGGTGCGGAGCCGGTAGGAGTCGTCGTCCGGCTGGGAGAGCGCGTACGCCCTCTCCATCTCGGCGAGAGCCCGGGGGTAGTCGGGCTGGTAGAAGTGGTAGCCGCCGAGAGTGAGCCAGGCGATGGAGAGAAGGGCGGGGCGCCCCTCGCTCTCGGCGATGCGCAGCAGGCGCTCGGAGAGCTCCAGGGCCGGCGTCAGGTTGCCGAAGAGGATGTGGTAGGTGTTCTGCCCGACCACGGCCCAGAAGCGCTCCGCGGTCTCCCCCAAACGCTCGGCCAGGACCTCCGCCCGGGCGTAGGTCTGCTCGACCTCCGGGTCCAGGTACCCCCGGCCGGTGATGAGCGCGGCCGCCCGGACGTTCTGAATCCGCAGCTCGCGGCGGTCGCGCTCGGGACCTTCAGGGAGGCTCTGGAGCAGCCGGAGCGCCCGGTCCAGGTGGCTGATCGCCTCCAGGCTCGCCGACCGGCGGCTGGCGAGGCCGGCGGCGCGCACCCAGAAGTCGATGGCCGGCTCGGCGAGCCCGGCCTCGGTGTAGTGATGGGCGAGGATCTCGGGCGTGGTCTCCGCGGCCTCGGCGAAACGGGTCGCCAAGGCCTCGGCGATCTGCCGGTGGATCTCCTGCCGCTCGCGCTTGAGCAGCGACTGGTACGCTGCGTCCTGCACCAGGGCGTGCTTGAACAGGTACTTCGCCTGGCTGCCGAAACCCTTGCGGTAGACGAGCTCCGCCTGCATCAGGCGCCGGAGCTCCTGTTGCAGCGCCGCTTCGTCGTAGAAACAGACGGCCGCCAGCAGCTCGAAGGAGAAGACGCGGCCGATCACGGAAGCGATCTGGGCGATCTCCTTGGCTGTTCCCAGCCGGTCGAGCCGCGCGGCCAGCGAATCGCGCAGCGTCGCCGGCAGCTCCTGGCGTTCGCTCGCTTCGCGCGACTCCAGCACGGACTTGGTCAGCTCCTCGAGGAACAGGGGGACGCCGTCCGTGCGGGCGACGATCTGCCGCCGGACCGCGGCCGGCAGGGATTGGTCTCCCATCACCCGATCGATGAGCCGTTCCGCCTCCGTGCCGGTCAGCGGCGTGAGGACGATCTGGGAGAGGTGGGCGCGCGGCCCCCAGAGGGCCTCCATCGTATGCAGGCGGAGGGTCAGCAGGAGCAGGAGAGGAGCGCTTGCCACCTGGTCGATCAGGCGGTCGAGCAGGCCCAGGGTCGTGGGATCGAACCAGTGGAGGTCTTCCACCAGGAGCACGAGCGGCTGCCTCTCCGCCACTTCCACCACCAGGGTGACCAGGGCTTCCAGCGTCCTCTCCCGCCGCCGCTCCGGAGACAGGGGGAGGGCGGGATAGCGCTCGTCGAGCGGCAGATTGAGCAGCGGCGCGAAGAGCGGCACGGCCTCCGTGAGCCCGATGCCCTCCAAGGCGCCCGCGAGCTGGTCCAGCGGCGAGTCCCCTTCCCGCCGCAGAAGGACCTGCCGCAGCAGGCCGACGACCGGCTGGAGGGGCGAGCTCTGAGTGTAGGGCGAGCCGAAGCAGGACAGCCACTGGGACGTGCCCTCCTCCAGACGCTCGCGCAAAGCCAGCACCAGGCGCGATTTGCCGATGCCGGCTTCGCCGCTGATCAGCACCACCTGCCCGTTGCCTTCGCGGGCGCGGGCCCAGCGGCTCAGCAGCAGCTCCATCTCCTGCTCGCGGCCCACCAGGGGCAGCAGGCTCACGGAGCTGTCCTCCGACGACTCCTGGGACTCCAACACCCGGTGAGGAATCAGCGGCGCCGAGAGCCCCGGCACCTGCACCGGGGGCAGAGCTTCGAGGACGAAGCTCTTGTCGATCAGGGAGCAGGTGGCGGGGCTCACGACGACGCGGCCCGGCTCGGACAGGGATAGGAGCTCCATCGCCACGTCGAGGGTCGTGCCCAGCGTCATCGGCTCCTGGCCCTGCGGCGGGACCGCCACCACGGCCGGGCCGGTATGGACGCCGGCCCGCAGCGCCAGCGCGGAGTCGGCGCTCATCCGCGCCACCTGGTCGACCAGCTCCAGAGCGGCCCGCACGGCGCGCCGGGCGTTGTCCTCGTGGGCCTGGGGATAGCCGAAACAGATCAACATCCGCCGGCCGCCCGGAAGGGTTTCGAGCTGGCCGTCGTAGCGCTTCGTCACCACGTCCGCCTCGGCGCGCAGCCGGATCATCAGCTCGTGGAGGGCCTCGGGATCGAAAGCCCGCGGGGAGCCGCCCTCCGTGCCCACCAGCTCGCAGCACACCACCGTCACCTGCCGGCGCTCGCTCGTGGGGTGAAAACCGGAGGACGTCTTGGTGACGCGGCTCGCCTGCGAGACCGGCTCGTCCCCGAGGCGCTTGGTGACCGTTGCGTCCGTGACAGTGGTGGTGCTGTCCTCTCCCGCCCTGCCCGGCGAGCGCTCCGCGGTCTCGAGAGCCTTGAGGCACTGGACGACCTCCTCGGTGCTCGCGGGCCGCTGCTGGGGGTCCTTGACCAGCAGCCAGTCCACCAGATCCGAGAGCGCCTGCGGCGCCTGCGGCCGGACCTGGGCGAGCGGAGGCGGCTGGAAGTTGCAGACCCGCACCAGCGTCTCGGTCGCCGTATCGCCGCGGAAGGGGGGATCGCCGGTGACCATCTCGTAGAGGAGCGAGCCGAGGGAGAAGAGGTCCGACCGGTGGTCGAGGGGCAGCCCCTGGAGCTGCTCCGGCGACATGGCGTGGCAGGTCCCCATCACGAATCCGGTCCGCGAGAGGTTCTGATCGATCTCGTGATGAACGAGCTTGGCCAGGCCGAAATCGAGGATCTTGGCGCGCCCGGACGCCGTCACCATGACGTTGCTGGCCTTCAGGTCGCGGTGGATGACTCCCTGGGCGTGGGCCTCGGCGAGCCCTTCGGCGATCTGGCGGCCCAGGCGGACGGCCTGGCGCGGGTCGAGGCCTCCGGCTGGAATGCCCTGGTGAAGGGACGTCCCCTCGACCAGCTCCATGACGATCCAGTCGCCGGCCTCGGTCTCGACGATGTCGTAGATATGAACGATGGATGGATGGTTGAGCCGGGCGGCGGCCTGCGCCTCTCTCCGGAATCGCCGCGAAGCCGTCGGGTTCGTCTGTCCCGGCAGCAGGTGCTTGATCGCCAGCGGGCGCTGGAGCGCCTCGTCGAAGGCGCGGTAGACGGCTCCCATGCCGCCCGAGCCGAGCAGCTTCTCAATCCTGTAGCTACCAATCTTCTTCGGAAGATCGGGGGATTCACCCGCCTGGCCTGGCTTCACGCAGGCATCTTATCGCAGGCTGGATGGAGCTGCCAGCCAAGGCGAGCTCGAAGCGATTTCTTTTCACGCGCCGGGCTTCAGGTAGCGCTGCATCTCCTGCACGGTCATCGGACCCAGCCGGATCCGGAGCGCCGTAGGCTCTCCGGCCGGGCTTTGGCGAAAGGTGACGTAGAGGGTGTCGCCGGTGCGCAGGTCCGCCAGCCGCAGGGACCTCCCCTTTTCGTCCCGGTAGGTAGTCTGCCCGTTCACCTGCATCAGAACGGTGACCTCGGTCGGGCGCTTGAGCACGATCCTGCCGCGGGCCGCGTCCACCGACGAGAGGATGAAGAACTCCTCGCGGTCGCCGGTTATCGCCGATATCGCCGCTGTCGCCGATCTAGCGGCGAGCACGACCAGGAGCGCGGCGAGGAGGCGGAGCGCCCGAGCGCGATAACTCATCGCGGTCTCCCGCCGGCGGCCGGACCCGGCGGTCGCGGCGATTTCGACCCGCCCTTCGCGGCGCCCGCGGTCAGGGCTCCCGTGATCAGCAGGTCGCCTTCCTTGAGCTTCCCCTCGACGAGCTGGGTGTTGGCGTAGTCGGAGATCCCGACCTTGACTGCCACCGGCTCGAATTTGTCGCCGTCGACGAGCTTCCAGACGACCTGCTTGCCGCCGAGGTGCGAGGTCCGCGCGGCCTCCGGAATGGCGAACCGGCGGTAGAGCGGGGCGAGCTCCGCCGTGGGCAGGTCGGGGGTGTACGTCAAGGCAGCGTTGGGGATCTCCAGGACGTTGTCGGCCTGGCCGGTCGGGATCGTGACGTACGCCGTCTCGCCCGGGAGAAGCCGCTCGTCCGGATTCTCGAAGTCGATCACCGTGTCGTAGGTGACGACGTTCTGCACGATGTAGGCGTTCAGGCGGATGGCGCTCACGCGGCCGTGGAAGCTCTCGTTGGGGAAGGCGTCGACCTGGAAGGTGGCGTCGCCGCCGACTTTGATGAAGCCGGTGTCCGACTCATCGGTCTTGGCGTAGACCTGCATGCGTTTCAGGTCCTGGGCGATGGTGAACAGGTTGGGAGCCTGGAGGGAGGCCGCGACGGACTGGCCGACGGTGACGTTCTTGGCCACCACGGTGCCGTCGGTGGGGGAGACGATCGTCGTGTAGCGCAGGTTCGCCTCCGCCTCCTGGAGCGCGCCCCGCATGGCCGCGACCTGGGCCCGCGCCTGCTCGACCTGCGCCACCGCCTCCTTGTACTGGGCCTTCGCCTGGTTCACCTGCGCCTTGGCCGCCCGCGTCGAGGCCTCGGACTGCTCCAGGGTCGACTGGCTCAGGTCGCGCTGGTCGACGGCGATCAGCCCCTGGCCGAACAGCTTGGCGAGGCGTTGGGCGTTGGCCCGCGCGTAGCCGGCGTCGGCCTGCGCCTTGGCGGCGTTGGCCTCGTCCGTCTCGATCTGTGCCTGGCCGGAGCCGAGGCTGGCTTCGAGGTGGCGCAGGTTCGCCTCGGCGCTCGCCAGATTGCCGCGCGCCGTGGCCACTTGCGCCTCGTAGACCGCAGGATCGATCTGGGCCAGGACCTGCCCGGCGCGGACTCGCGTGTTGAAGTCGGCGAAGACGAGCTTCACCGTCCCCGAGACGTAGGAGCCGACCGGCGCCGTGGTCAGGGGATTGATGGTCCCCGTGGCCTCCACCGTGGAGGTGAGAGAGCCGCGCTGCACCGGGGCCGTGAGGTATTGCGCCGGCTGCGGTCGCTCGGCGATCCAGAATCCCAGGAGGAGGATCGCGCCCAGCGCCACGGCGGCGAGCAGGACGACTCGCCGCGGCCGGCGCGCCAGGCGGACCTCATCGGCGATGGACATGGCGCTATCATACCCAATCGATGGACCTCGGCACTCTCCTCCCCGAAGCCCTGGGCGCCATGGCGTCCAACAAGCTGCGCACCGGGCTCACCATGCTCGGCATCACCATCGGTATCGCCGCGGTCATCTGCACCGTCGCCATCGGCGAGGGGGGCTCGAACCGGGTGCGCGAGCAGTTTCAGGGCCTGGGCGATAATTTCATCTGGGTCGAGGCGGGAAGCCGCAACTTCCAGGGGGTGCGCACGGGCTCCGGCAACACCAAGACCCTGAGCATCCGGGACGTGCAGGCGATCCGCGACGCCATTCCGTTGATCAAGAACGTGGCGCCCAACGTCGACGCCCGCATCCAGGCGGTCTACGGCAACCAGAACTGGTCCACCGGCTATCGCGGGGTGTCGCCGGAATACCTGGCCATCCGCCGCTGGACGGTGGCGAAGGGCGCCTCCTTCACCCACCAGGACGTGACGCTCTCGGCCAACGTCTGCCTGCTCGGCCGCACGACGGCCGAGGCGCTCTTCGGCGGGGCGGACCCGCTCGGCCGCAAAATCCGTCTCGGCAATCAGCCGTTCCGGGTGATCGGCATCCTGGCGCCCAAGGGGGAGACCGCCACGGGCCAGGACCAGGACGACACGATCCTCATGCCGGTCACCACGGCGTTGCACAAGCTCAAGGGGACCAGTTGGCTCGACGACATCGTGTGCTCGGCGGTCTCGCCGGAAGCCATCCGCCCGGCCAAGGAGCAGATCGTCCGCCTGTTGCGCCAGCGCCACCATCTGCGCGCCGGGGCGCCCGACGACTTCAACCTGCGCAGCCCCGAGGAGATCCTCCAGGCGCAGCAGGAAACGAGCCGCACGTTCACGTTGCTCCTCGCGAGCATCGCCTCCGTTTCGCTGCTGGTGGGAGGCATCGGGATCATGAACATCATGTTCGTCACCGTCACCGAGCGGACCCGGGAGATCGGCGTCCGCCGCGCCGTGGGTGCCACGCGGCGGAGTGTCCTCTCTCAGTTCCTGCTCGAGTCGGTGCTGCTCTGCGCCCTGAGCGGCGCCCTCGGCGTCGTGCTGGGCGTCGTCGCCTCGAGCGTGTTCTCGAACGCCCTCGGCTGGGCGATGATCATTCCGCCGCGCGCCATCCTGATCGCCGTCCTCTTCTCCTGCCTGATCGGCATCGGCTTCGGCTTCTATCCGGCCCGCAAAGCGGCGATGCTCGATCCCATCGACGCGCTACGCTACGAGTAGCCGGGCGGTCAGAACTTCCGCCAGTAGCCGAGCAGGATCAGGTAGTCGGCGAACGCCGCGTCGCCGTGGCGGCCGGGGACCATCCGGTCGGGAACGCTGCGCGTCCGGTTGCGGTACTCGGCGATCGGAACCTGCAACGAGAACGTGTGCGCCCCCTGCGAGTAGCTGATCCCCGGCTCGACCGAGACGGCGTAGCCCGGGCGCCGGAAGCCGTCGCTGCCGCCGACCAGGTCCATCACCGGCACGCCCTCGACGCGCCCGCCCAGGCTGGCGCCAAAACCTTTCCAACTCGCGTTGGAATAACTGAACCCCAGGCGCCCCAGATATTGGTCGGCAACCGACATGATGTCTTCGCCCAGGCCAGAGCGGTAGGTCTTCACGCCGTTCTCGTTGCTGGGATTGATCAGGTAGGTGGCCGAGCTGTAGATCGCAAAACCGCTGTGCGCGATGCGCTGGAAGGCCTGGAAGTCGAGGATGGCGCCGAAGCCGCCGTCGCCCGGCTGGATCGACTGGTCGACGGTCTGGATGGTGTTGACGAACTGGCCGTTGACGATCCTCGTGTTGGTATCGACGACGCCGTACTGGCCGGTGGGGATCTTGATGCCGAGCCCCAGCGAGATGTTGCCGTCGGGGTGGTCTCGGGGGTGCCAGAGCAGGCGCCGCCCGGTGATGGTGATGTCGCCGACGCCGTCGGAGTGGGTGATGGAGCGGTCGACGACGACGCCGCTGGCGTCGCGGATCGGGCTCGACCTCTGGGCGATCAGGTACGGGATGCCGACCGAAACGCTCCAGATGTCGCTGACGTTGTAGCGGATGCCGATCTCCGCCTGGTGGATCTTGTTGATGACCTGGCTGCCGTCCTCCTCACGGTTCACCTGCTCCTGGGAGCCCACGAAGTGACGGAAGGAGCGCTGATAGCGCCAGCTCGTCGAAACCTGCCATTTGTCGGGACCGGTGTAGTTGTCTTGCACGCCAAGCACGGGCGCGTCGAGTCGTGCGGCCACTCACCCCTGGGACCAGGCATGGCGGGGAAGGCCGAGCCACAGCGCAGCCGACGCCAGTCCTGCGACGAGAATGCGATGCGACTTGAGCGGGTTGTGGAGCATAAAGGTCTTCTCCTTCAAGAACTGGAGGGTGAGGCTCAGAATTTTCGTAAGGCTACAGTAGTGCAAAGCGCTAACGGAATTGACTTGCGGGTCCATTTAGGGACCAGGCGCTGTCCCGCCTTCGGACTCTGCCGGCACCCTTGGATGTAGGCCCCACTCTCTCCGGTTTGAACCTCCTCTGGAAGTCAGGGAATCCCTCTGTTCTCAAGGCCGGCAAGGCGGGCCTTTCTCATAGGCGGCCAGGGCGCCGTTGAGCTCGCCGAGGCGGGCCGGGCTCTCGCTCTGCGCCCGGCCGGCGGCGGTGCGCTGCCAGGTGGCGG
>JBAPYB010000188.1:0-11352 GCA_049284515.1 Thermoanaerobaculia bacterium | reverse complement strand
CAAAGCGTCCAGCGCCTGGCCGCCGGAGCCCTCGGGGGAGCCACGGCGCCGGCCGCCTCGACCCTGCCGTCGGCCCCGAGGTCCGCCAGGGACTCCACGAAACGCTGGGCGGCGAGCCGCGAGATCCCCCGGGCCAGCAGCGGCCGGGGGGAGACCAAGGCCTGCAGGGCGGCGGAGAAGCCCGGCGCCGGGGGACCGAGAGAGGCGATGGCGCGGGCGAGCTGGTAGCGGATGCGCTCGTCGTCGACCGGCGCCGCCAGCGCCACGTCCACGAGCAGGCCCGCTTTGCAGAAGGGGCAGACGGTCGTCGCCAGAGGCACGGACTCGCCGCAACGCGGGCAGGATTGCCGGTCCGCGGGTTCCATCGGCTCAAGCTTTGGCGATCTTGGCCAGGCGTTCCAGGACCTTCTCCGCGATCTGGCGGGCCGGCTTCAGTTGGTCGGTTCCGTCCGGGCTCTGGACGGTGATGACGAGCTCCACGGCGCCGCGCAGCACGTGGAGCTGCTGGAGGCTGCCGCCCACCCAGAGGGCGCCGTCGCCGAGGCCGGGGACGTCCTGGACGTGGCCCCTGGTGACGGTCATGGTCGTGAAGGTGGACTGGCTGGCCTCCAGAACCCGCTTCGCCGCTCCGGCGGTCTGATGCTGCCGGATCAGCAGGCTCAGGATGCGGGGCTGCTCCAGGTTGCCGCTGTTGTAGATGCACTGCCCCGGATCGCGCCCCCGCGCCTCGTCCAGGGTGCTGCTCATCGCGGCGATGGACTCCCCGGCGATGGCCGCGGCATCGGCGTCCGTGAACAGCGTGCAGGCGTCGACCTTCAGAGGAGGGGAGGGCTTTTCGGACGGGCCGCAAGCGGCGAGAGCGGCCACGGCCAGCAGCGGCGTCAGCGAGCGGCGAAAGGGTGTGAGCAACGGAATCCCTCCTGGGTCTGGCGGGGATTCTACCCTGCTATGCGTATTTCCTGCACCGGTTCCGGATATAGTCTCCATGGAATACAGGGAAGACGAAGACATGGACCGGCTGATCATCGAGAACGTCCGCTGCTTCCGAGGCAGGCACGAAGTGCCCCTGGCGCCCCTGACGATCCTCGTCGGGGAGAACAGCACGGGGAAGTCAACGGTGTTGGCGATGGCGCGGCTGGCGTGGGACGTCGCTTCGGGCAAGCGGACTCAGTTCAATGAGGAACCGTTCTTGCTTGGGTCCTACGAGCAAATTGCCAGCTTGCCGCGCACCGGGTCTCGGCATGCCAGGCGATTCACGATTGGTTGTGAGTGGTCGAAGAAGTCAAGGGAAAAGAGCCTCCCATCGTCGCGAGCGTCGGTGACCGGTAGCTTCGTGTCGCAGACGAGTCAACCCGCATTGAAGACCTGGAGCTTCGAGTCCAACCCTTTCGAGCTCAAGGCCGAGTTCGACTCCGAAGAGAACCTTGTGTCTTTGGAGTTGGGCCTTGGTTCTAGAAAAGTGGAGAGGAAGCTTCGAGAGGTCTCTATCCTGCCGGGCACCATGAGGGCATCCTGGACAAGCACGATGCTGCAGGGCGAGCCAGGATACCGAGGAGCAAGTCCTCTGTTGAAGAGGTTTATGCGAGTATCTCAGGAATTCGAGAATCAGCTTGGACCTCGCCCCTATGCGTTTGCGCCGATTCGTTCTCGGCCGCAGAGAGTTTATGAGTCGATAAAGTTGATTGAGAGCTCGGAGGGGGGGCACGTGCCGTTGGCGCTGGCAAGAATCCACCTCCAGAATTCGGCAGGTTGGGACTCTGTGCAAGGTGGTCTTGAGAAATTTGGAAAGACCTCCGGGTTGTTCGATCGTGTCGACATTCGGCGATTGGGGAGTGGAGAAAGCGATCCCTTCCAACTTCAGGTAAGCATTGCAGGTCGCTTGGCGAACGTTGTTGACGTGGGTTATGGCGTGAGCCAGATCTTGCCGATTCTCGTCGACTGTCTGAGCAACATAGGGGGAACCCTCTTACTGCAGCAACCCGAGGTTCACCTGCATCCCAAGGCGCAGGCAGAGCTAGGTTCGTTTCTGGGGCTCCTCGCCAAGCATAAGACGCAGTTGTTGGTCGAGACCCACAGTGACTACCTTGTCGATCGTATTCGCATCGACGTCCGCGACAAGAGGAGCCTGCGACCGGAAGACGTCGCATTGTTATACTTCGAGCGAGAAGAAGGAGAAGTACGGATCCACCGCTTGGATCTCGACGAGCATGGCGACATCGTGAATGCACCACCAAGTTACCGGAAATTCATCCTGCAGGAAGAGCGGCGGTTTCTCGGTATCTGAAGTCATGTGCGTAATTGTGGACGCAAACCTGGCGTCGCGAGTTTTCAGTGACCCAGCGGAAGAGGATTTCGAGCCGGTGATCGACTGGCTCGTCGAACGTGGCGGCATGTTGGTTCTTGGCGGTCATCTTGCCACGGAGCTGGACCGCATAGAAGGACCACGCCGTTTCATTCGCGGCCTACGCAGTGCCGGACGAGCGCGCTTGATTCCCGAGGCTGACGTTGCTAAAGAAGAAGCCAAGCTGGAAAAGGCCACTCTCTGCGTCTCCAACGATCCCCACGTCATCGCCCTGGCCAGAGTCAGCGGGGCACGCACTGTTTGCACGTTGGACAAGGCGCTCCAGAGGGACGTCAGGAATCGACAGTTGGTCTCGAATCCCCGTGGCTCGGTCTACACGAGGCAGTCCCACAGACATCTGCTCAGACACACCACGTCCTGCGGGCGGCTGCCCAGACGCCGTCGCTGATCGTCTGGAGAGAGAAGGCGGGCCGCAGCCTGCAAAGAATCTTTCCACGATCGAATATCAGAGCCCGTGCGTCCTGGCCGCTTTGACCGTCCACTTGCCCTTTTCGCGGACGACGCGATAGGCCTCGATGGGGGAGCTGTGGTTGCCGTCGGAAGTGGCGCCGCGGACCCAGGCCTCGTTTTCCGTGATCCATTGGATCTTGGTGAGCCGGAGGTAGAGGCCTTTTCCCGGTTGGCTCTCGCATTGGCTGGCGGACAGGACCGGCGGCTGGTTGCCCTCGAAGCGGTGGAGGAACGCCGCGTCCGGCGACGTTCCGGCCAGCTCCAGGCAGTACCGGCTGGCGGCGGCGTTGTGGTCGAACTGGTAGCGGAACACCGTTTCGAGGACTTCCGGCGTCGCGGCCTCGAAGGCCGAGGGCTGAGGACTCTTCGCCGCAGGGTTGGAGCTGCAGCCTGCGGCGAGGAGCGAGGAGGCCAGGAGGATTGCGGCGGCTGATTTCACTTCAGGTCCAAGTGACAGGCGATTGCCTCGGGGAGATTGCGATAGATCTCGTCCAGGGTGTTTCCCTGCGTGAAGCAGCCGGGGAGCTCAGGCACCTCCGCCCAGTACCCGCCTTCGGGTTCTACGTGGACCACGGCTTTGAACCTAGACTCGATCCGTGCTGGCACTGCTGATGGCTGGCTCATTTCAGACCTCCTTCGGAGACTTCCAACTTCATCCTACCGCACCCGCGTTTATGCACCCGCTTCCCTTAGTCCTCATCCACGGATCGTGGATCCCTCTCCCAGAGAGAGGCGAGGTCCCTCGCGCCATGGATCAGGGCGATTACGAGAACATCGGATTTCCTGAGTTGGTAGAGGAGGCGATAGTTGCCGATCAGAAGCTCGCGGATCGTCGGATCCGAGATCTCGGGTACGACCCGCCCGCGTCTGGCCATCTGCCGCAAAGACCGCGCCGCCTCTCGCATCTGCCGGACGAACGCCGCCGCGTAATACGGCGAATCGAGGGCGATGTAGTCAGCAGTCTGTTCCAAATCCTCCAGTGCGGGCTTGGTCCACTTTACTTTCCGAGCCATTTCGCCATCCGCGCTTCCACCTCATCCTGGCTCAGGATTTCTCCCCGATCCGCGGCGGCCAGAGACCTCTCCACCTTTTGCCTCACGTAGATGTGGTATTGGATCTGTTCCAGCGACACGTCGTCCGGCAACCGGTCCAGGAGGTAGCGGACGTCTTCTTTAGCTGTTGGCATCGCTCGATCCTTCCTCTCGTGTTGCACGATCCTACCGCACCCGCTTCCGGCGGTTCCTGATGTAGTCCGCGAGGATGAACTCGCCCAGGTTGTAGGGGGAGGCGAAGTAGGCCCGGCCGCGGTTGATCTGGGTCAGCTTCTCCACGAACTGGGTGAGCATCGTGTCGGTCGCCAGCATGAAGGTCGTGATCACCACCTTCTGGCGGCGGCAGAGGTCGGCCTCCTCCAGGGTGAGGTTGACGATCCGCATATCGAGGCCGAAGGGATTTTTGTAGACCCGGCCGCCTTCGGTGATGGCCGAGGGCTTGCCGTCGGTAATCAGGAAGATCTGCTTGTTCGGCTGCCGCTGCCGGGCCAGGATGCTGCGCGAGAGCTGGAGCGCGTCGCGGGTGTTGGTGTGGTACGGGCCGGCCTGGATATACGGGATCTCCGAGAGGAACACCTGCTCCGCCTCGTCGCCGAAGAGGACCACGGAGAGGTCGTCCTTCGGGTACTTGGTGGTGATCAGCTCGGTCAGGGCCAGGGCGACGGTCTTGGCCGGCGTGATGCGGTCCTCGCCGTAAAGGATCATGGAGTGGCTGATGTCGATGGCCACCACCGTGGCGCAGGAGGTCAGGTGCTCGGTCTCGTAGACCTCCAGGTCGTCCTCGACGAGGTTGAAGTCGTCTCCTCCGGCCCCGCCGGAGGTATTTCTCTTGAACGCGTTCTGGAGCGAGCGCGCCGAGTCCAGCAGGTGGATGTCGTCGCCGAAGTTGTAAGGGCGCGTCTCCGGGAGGCGCTCGATCCCTTCGCCGGTGGCGCGGATGGGGTGATAGCCGGCGCCGGAGCGCCCGAGGGTGGAGAAGATCTCCTCGAAGGCGCTCTTGCGGACCCGGCGCTCGCCGCCGGTGGTGAGCTGAAGGCCGCCTTCGCTGTCCCGGCCCACGAGGTTCTGCTCCTGAAGGCTGGCGAAGAAGGCCTCGAGGTCGATGTTCTGGGGGATGTGCCCTTCGGACTGAAGGTAGCGCATCCATTCCATGGCCTCCTCCACGTCGCCGCCCGTCGCCAGCACGAGCTGGTTGAACAGGCGCAGAAGGTCGAGGCCGGCGAGGATAGCCTTGATCAGGTCGGGGTCGAGGTAGAGGTACTGGTGCCGCATGATGCTCCGTTCCAGTCCTAGTTCACATCCCCCCGGCTCCGTCCTCCGCCGCTGCCCCCGCGCCGCGGCTTGAGGAGCTGGAACTTCACCATCTCCTTGTAGCTGATCTGGCTGTCCAGGTCGGCGCGGGCGAGCTTCAGGTGTTGGTGGAGCCCTTCGAGGACCATCTCGGCGGACAGGGCCCGCTCTTCGCGGCTCGAGCCGAGGCGCACCACCAGCTCCTTGAGGCCGGGGACGCGGAAGATCTCGGCCTCGTAGTCGGCGAACGGCTGCTCGTCGGAGATCGTCACCGTGTTGCCTTCTGCGAACCAGCGGATCATGCGGGCGTAGGGACCCCGGTCGTCCTCGTCTCCTGGGCCGGACTCCTTGCCCACCTCGGGGAAGCGGGCGTCGAAGACCTTCTTGACCGCGAGACCGATGAGCCGGCGGGCCACCACCTCGGCGCCCTGCTGCTCGCCTTCGTAGACCATCTCCACCTTGCCAGTGATGGCGGGCAGCAGCATGTGCAGGTCGGCGAGGCGCGGGTAGATGGGGCTGTCCTGCGTGGCCAGCGCCCGCCGCTCCAGGTTGGAGGCCAGCAGCTCCAGCGCCGAGATGGCGACGCGGGCCGAGACGCCGGAGGACTGGTCGACCAGGTCGCTCTCCCGCGCCGCCAGGCTGATCTCCTCGACCAGCAGGCGGACGTCCTCGGGAATTACGACGCCGCCCACCTCGCGCTCCGTCCAGGCTTCCTGGCGGGTGATGTCCGCGGCGATCGTGGGGTCGGGCGGATAGTGGGTGAGGATCTGGGACGAGATGCGGTCCTTGAGCGGCGTGATGATGCTGCCGCGGTTCGTGTAGTCCTCCGGGTTGGCGGAGAAGCACATGAGGATGTCGAGCGGGATGCGCACGGGAAAGCCGCGGATCTGGAGGTCGCGCTCTTCGAGGATGTTGAAGAGGCCCACCTGGATGCGGGGGGCGAGGTCCGGCAGCTCGTTGATGGCGAAGATACCGCGGTTGGTGCGCGGGATGATGCCGAAGTGAATCACCTCCGGGTCGGCGAAGGTGAGCTTGCGGGTCGCCGCCTTGATCGGGTCGATGTCGCCCAGCAGGTCGGCGATCGAGACGTCCGGCGTCGCGAGCTTCTCGTTGTAGCGCTGCTCGGCAAGCATCCACTCGACGGGCGAATCGTCGCCCCTCTCGTCGACCAGGCGCTGGCCCTGGGTGGAGATGGGGGCGAGCGGGTCGTCGTTGAGCTCCGTGCCGCTGAGCACCGGCACCTCGGGGTCGAGCAGGGTGGTGAGCGAGCGCAGGATGCGGGTTTTCGCCTGGCCGCGCAGGCCGAGCAGGATGAAGTCGTGGCCGGCGAGCAGGGCGTTGACCACCGATGGAATCACCGTGCGGTCGTAGCCCAGGATGCCGGGGAACAGGGGACCGCCGCTCTTCAGGCGGATCCGCAGGTTGTCGCGGATCTCCTGCTTGACGGAGCGGGGCCGATAGCCGGCCGCCTTGAGCTGGCCGAGGGTCTTGATCTGGGAGGTGGGCCGGGAAAGCATCAGTCGTGAAGCTCCTGAAGCCACCGCTCGGCGTCGATGGCCGCGCGGCAGCCGGTGCCGGCGGAGGTGACCGCCTGCCGGTAGATGGGGTCCATGGCATCGCCCGCGGCGAAGACGCCGGGGACGCTGGTCTTGGTCGTCGGTTCCTGAACCTTGATGTAGCCCACCTCGTTCATCTCCAGCTTGCCCTTGAAGATGGCGGTGTTGGGCTGGTGGCCGATGGCGTAGAAGACGCCCTGGGTCGGGTAGACGCTGTCGAGCTCGGTGGCGCGGTTGTGCAGCTTGACGCCGGTGACGCCGCCCTCGCGGGTGCCGAGGATCCCGGTGACCACCGAGTCCCAGAGCCAGGCGATCTTGGGATTGGCGAAGGCGCGGTCCTGCATGATCTTCGAGGCGCGCAGCTCGCGGCGGCGGTGGATGACGGTCACCTTGCTGGCGAACTTGGTCAGGTAGGTGGCCTCCTCCATGGCCGAGTCGCCGCCGCCGATGACCACGATCTCCTTGTCGCGGAAGAAGAAGCCGTCGCAGGTGGCGCAGGCGGAGACGCCGTAGCCCATCAGCTCCTGCTCGCCGGGGACGCCGTCGAGCTTGGCGGTGGCGCCGGTCGAGACGATGAGGGCGTCGCAGCGATAGGTGGTCTCGTCGGTGCGGATGGTGAAGGGGCGCGTCTCGAAGTCCACGTCGACGGCGGCCTCGAACTTGACCTTGGTGCCGAACCTACGCGCCTGCTCGCGCATGCGGTCCATGAGCTCGGGTCCGAGGATGCCCTCGGGGAACCCGGGGTAGTTCTCGACGTCGGTGGTGATGGTGAGCTGGCCGCCGGGCTGGTTGCCCTCCAGCACGAGGGGCGCGAGATCGGCCCGGGAGGCGTAGAGGGCGGCGGTGAGACCGGCCGGCCCCGAGCCCAGGATGATGACCCGGTGGTAGTTGTCTGAGTCAGGGTGCTCCGTGAGCGAGCTGGACATTTGGGGTTTCTCTTCCCTCTCCTGGAAACGGTCGCGAGATCACCTGCGGAGGGCTGGGCACGGGTGATGCCGGGCCAGTATATCGCGGCCCCCGGCGCCGCCCCTTGCCCGCTCTATGCGGACATCGGCGGGTGTAGAGGCTACAACGCGGGCGGTGGGAGGGGGCATTCCGGGGGGGTGGCGGGCTCGTTTGCCAAGGTCCTCTCGCTACTTCTTGCCGCCAGACACCATGGAGGCTATGGAGATCTGGAAGAGCTCCTCGGTTGGGTCATCTCCCTGAGGAGTGAGCCCAAGCCCGCGTCCAGGCTCTCTCCGAGCCGCCGCCAACTTGACCACCACGCCTGAGTCGGCGTCCTCCTTGGAAGCACGTTCTTCTTTGCCTTCAAGGCGGAGACGGACGACGGCATCGAGAGCCATGGCGAGCTTCACCATGGTGACCAAGGTCACATTCGCGCCGCCAAGAAGTTTGGTGACGAACTGCCTCCTGACTCCGAGGCGCCGCGCCAACTCCGCGTTGCTCACTCCGCGACGCTTCATGAGGCCATGGAGCTCCCGGGCAAAGTCACTGATGGCGATGTCGGCCCAGTACTCAGCCGAAGACTCGGCCTCGACAGTCAATCCTCGATACCTCTGCAGGCTCATGACGTCCTCGCAATCAAAGATTCAGGATCTCCAGATTGTTTTTGCGCTTGTCCTCGAAATAACGCCGGCGGGCAGCGGCAGCCTCATCGAGCTTCCGCTGCGGCGTGGTATCCGTCTTGAGGAACCCATTTACGCAGACGACCCTCTCTCCATCCATGAAGAAGACCACGCGTATCTTGGGTCCGGTACGCGGTTGCTTGCGAAACTCATACAAGCCATCCTCATAGGGCCGCATGCGCAAGCAGAGCTCTGTGTTGTCCTCCTGAGGGCCATGATGAGGAACCGTTTCTCTAAGAAAGGAGTACATTCCTTTACGCATCCCTTGCTGGCCTTCGCGCTTGCCCAAGAGGAACTCGAGAACCTCGCAAACCTCGCCTTCGGAAAGGATCGCGAGGACATCCCACTTCGAGCGCCCCAAGCGAACCAATCTCATGGTAACCTTTGGGTTGACATCGAGTCAAGAATCTGGGACCGGCAGGGGAGCGGCCGACGAAACGAAGGCGGCACGGAGCAGCCGGACCTGGGCGAAATTGTTCAAGACTGTGGTGTCGACCAGACCGAGAAGATCCAGGAGTCACTCCCCCTGGGCAATTGTCCGCGCCGCCGCTTGGGAGATGGTGGTCCGGGTCATGGAGGGTCTCCGTCCGGGTTTAGTCTACATGGAACCAGCCTCCACCGTGCCCGGCAGGAACGCCTGACCCTCCAGCACCTCCCGCATCGCCCGCAATCCCAACCTTATCCTTGACTTGAGGGTGCCGAGAGGCAGGGCGAGCCTGCTTGCCACTTCTTCGTAGGTCAGGCCCTGGAAGTAGGCCAGCTCGATGGCCTGGCGCTGATCGGGATTGACCCGGGTCAGGGCCTGGCGAAGGGTGATGCGGAGGTCGCCGGGCTCCTTCGCCCGCTGGGGGAGACGGCGCTCGTCGAGCTCTTCGGACTCGCGGTTCTTCCCCGAACGGCGCCAGAGGTCCACGAGCTTGTTGCGGGTGAGGGTGTAGAGCCAGGGGGCGACGGCGCCGCGGTCGGGGCGGTAGGTGCCGGCCCGGGTCCAGACGGCGACGAACACCTCCTGGCCCACGTCCTCGGCCAGCGGGCGGTCGCCGCAGAGATGATAGGCGTAGGCGATCACCGGCCCGGCGTGGCGCTGGTAGAACTGGTGGAAGGACTCCAGATCGCCGCGGGCGGTGGCGGCGAGGAGCTCTTCGTCGCGAGGATCGTCGGGATTTGAGGGGCTCATGCGGCCGGTAGATCCGGCCGGGAGGAGGATGGGTTAACGCGGCGAGAAAAAAGGCCGGTCCTGCCGCAGAAGCAGCAGGACCGGCCTCCGGGTCCGATGACTATTCTTCCGGCGGCGGCGGACCGGTCCAGGGCGGGTTCTTGGTGTCCACGGGTCCGTCCTGGAAGCTCTTGAGATCGATCTCGGGATACTCGGTGCGGGGATTCATTTCATCTTCCTCCTTGGGTTAGAGGCTGGCGCCAGTCTCCTTGAAGAATGAAGCCGGCCCAGAAGTACGGTGCATTCCATTCGGGGCGCTGCCGCAGGGCGTCCTGGGCGCTGCGCAGGGCGGCGGCGGGGGCCTCCCCGCGCTCCAGCATCCCGCGGTACAAGAGGCGCATCAGCTCGGCCGTGGCCTCGTCGTCCACCTCCCAGAGGCTGACCAGCACGGCGCGGGCGCCGGCGTACTGGAAGCCGCGGGTGAGCCCCACCAGCCCCTCGCCGCGGATCTCCTTCCCCAGCGCCGTCTGGCAGGCCGAGAGGACGACGAGGTCGGCTGGGAGGCGCAGACCGAAAATTTCGTGCGCCCAGACGAAGCCGTTGCGGGGCCGCCCCTGTTCGTCGACCTGCGAGAGGACGAGCTTCGAGAGGCCCGGATTCTCGGCGTCGAGCATGCCGTGGGTGGCGAAGTGGACGATGCGGTAGCGCCCGAGCGCGCCGCTCAGCACCGTCTCGCGGCTGGCCTGGAAACCGAGAGCGTCCAGGCGCTCGTCCGGCGGGACCAGGGCCGCGACGGCCTCGGCTTCGGCGCGAGAGTAGCCGAGGCGCTGGAAACGGTCCCCCCTGGCGGCTGACGGCTCATGCCGGGCGACCGTGACGACGCCGGTCGCCTTCACCCGCGGATCGCCGGCCTCGAACACTGGATCGGCCACCACCGCCAAGGCTCTTGGGGCGGGCCGGCGGCCTGCCAACTCGCGGCGGGCGACTGCCAGCGCGGAGGCGGAGGGAGAGGCTACGACCTCATGGCCGGCGACGAGCGGCTGCGAGGAGCCGGGGACGGGCAGCACCGCGAAGGGCAGGTAGTGGAGGGCACCGTCGGGCACGATGAGCAGGCGCTTGCGCCCCAGCAGACCGGCGACGGGCCGCAGCAGCAGATCGGAGAGCTCTTGCAGAGATTCCTCGGCGGGGCGCTGCGCCAGCGTTTCGCGGCTACGCTCCAGAAGCTCGTAGCCGCGCCGTGCGGTTTCCTCGACCTCCGCTCGCCGCGGCAGCTCGTAAGCGGTGAGGCCTTTCTCCGTCACCGCCCAGAGAAAGCTCCGTTCGCGGCCGAGGTGGTATTCGAGGAGCAGGGTGTCGCCGTCCAGAACCTGGCGCTGGATCTCCGGCACGCTCAGCGGATGAGGCTGAGTGAGAGCCGCGTAGGCCGGGCTCGCCAGCCGCAACTCGGTTTGAGCGCGGTCGGCATCGGCGAGAGCCTGGCGCAGCGCCTGCTCGGCTTCGAGGCTCCGGTGCTGCCCGCGCAGGCGGTCGGCCTCGCTCACCCTGCGGTCGGCGGCGTCCGCCCGGGCGAGGAGAGCGGGATCGACTCCGCGCCGCAAGTCGGCCCCGGACTCGGCGAGTAGATCCAGCAGCCCTCGGGCCCGGGCTCTCTCGGCCGCCGCCAGGGCCTGGGCGTCCCAGCCGGCTCCGGGCTGCCGCCGGTATCTCTCCATCAGGAGGTCGACCTCGAAGGCGTAGAGCTGCTGCTTGCTGGCGAGGAAGGCGGCGCGAAGATCTTGGCTGGCCGAGGTGCCGCGCAGCGACTCGACGCGCTCGATCCCCTGCTCGACCGCCGCCTGCGCCCCCGGGAGATCTCCCAGGC
>JBAPYB010000187.1:0-30289 GCA_049284515.1 Thermoanaerobaculia bacterium | reverse complement strand
CGCTCTATGAGCGGTCCCGCCCGGATGTCCTCGTCCTCCCCGCCGCTGCGCGCCCAAACGCCCGCCAGCTCCGCCGCCAGGGCACGGCACTCCCGGGCGTATCGGAACGTGGCGACGATCCGCCGGCCCGGGAGATAGACCAGGGTGTAGCGGTGCGTCGAGCCGTGCGGGATCGTCCCGTCCTGCGCGCCGTGGTAGAGCCCGAAGGGCCGGGCGATCCATCCCCGGACCTCCGGTTCCGCCCCGTCCTCAAGACGTACCAGAAACCGCCCCAGGCGCCAAGCCAAGGGCAACGGAAGGCCGGCCCTTGCCCGGACCCGCAGATAGGCATCCGCCGCCCTGGCAAGCCAAGCCCCGCAGGAAGCAAAGCCTTCCGACTCCGCGGCCCGCTTCCAGGCCACGGACTGCGCCATGCTCGCCCGTACGCTGAAGGTGGCGACCTTCACTCCGGAGCCCCTTCGCGGATGAGCCTGGGACCAGCCCACGTGCAGAAGTGGCATAGGGCCGTCTCGATACGGCGGTCCCGCTGCAACTCCGGGCTGGAGTAGGGGGAGGACTCCTCTGGGACGGACGCGACGGCGGCAAGCTGCCGGGCGCCTTTGCGGAAGATGGCCCCGAAGTGGCGGAGCTGAGGATGGCGGGCGATCGTGTAGCTCGCCGCGAAGAGGAGGAACTCCGGCACGGACAGGCCGCTCTGGATCGCCACCGCCGCCATGCGGAGCTTGTACTGCTGGAAGCTGTCGTGAACCGTGACGCGGTAGTGCTCGGGTTCGTACGTGCCGATCGGGGCGAGACGCTTGCGGCGGACGGCATGATCCCAGGTCATGAGGCGTCCTCCCCGCGCCACGTGCCGAGCGTCTTTTCCAGGGTATCCGCGATCTTGCCGACCTCGCGGGAGAGGCGTACCGCCGTGCGGCACAGCGCCGCCTCGTAGGCATCGTCCGGCGGATCGGCGCCCGCCGTCACGAGGTAGCCTTCCAGGTGCCGGAGGTCCGCCACGGCGGCGCGCAGCTCGGCCCGGCGCAAGCCCTCCGGCTGGTCCGGGAAGTGGCCGTATTCGAGCACCATCTCGTAAAGCAGGTGTCCCACCCCGCGCAGTGCAACGTTGTCGCGGGGCTCGGTGAAGTGGAGCAAGAACGTTTCCCGGAAGGCTACGAAGTCCTCCCAGCGCTCCGGTTCGATCTCCGGTGGGATGGCAGGGAACGGCGGCGGACCCTCCTCTGGCGGTGAACCCTCGGAAGGGGCGGGGACGAAGAGATTCAACGGGGGCGGGGCTTCAGGCGGGGTACAATCGGGCAGCTCGTGCATAGGTTCTCCCTGTGCTCGGGTCAGGTCCGGCGGACGTGTCTCAGCACCCCGCCGGGCCGCTTGCTTCGGATGAGGGGATGCGCTCCCCCCTTCGGGGGAGTAAGCTATAGCGGAATCAAGGCGTCAGAGGGGTCCCGCGGCGCCAACACTCAATTAGGACACCACCACCCTGGGGTCAAGCTGCAGGACCCAAGGGTCGCACGACGCGACCCGCGGGTCGGACGTCCCCCGAACGCTGGGCCGTGTTGCACGGCGACCCGCCCGTGATGTAATCCCCCTCTTTTGTGTTGCATCGCCAGTCGTTTGCGTTGCAAGGGCGCCGGCGCATGATGCATCAGCGGGGTCCCCTGGGACGGGCCTGATTCTACGGGCACTCCGGATCCCTCTGCCGAGTCTCCGGGTCGTGCTAGCATAGAGGAGCGCCGGGTTGCGTGGCGGCAGGTTCTCGTGATCTGATCCCGCAACCCGTTGGGGAAAGGCAGATACGGATGAGCCTCCTTCCGCTCGAGCAGGAGATCGACTACCCCACCTCCGACGGCCAGCCCATGGCCGAAACGCAGCAACACATGCAGGTGATGGTCGACCTCATCTTCGGCCTGAAACGCCGCTATCGGGAGGTGTCCGACAGTCTGGGTGGGAGGCAACCTCTTCTTCTTCTATGAGAAGGGCAACCCCAAGGCCCGGGTGGCTCCGGACGTGCTGCTGGCCCAGGGCGTGCGCAAGTGGAACCGGCTGAACTACAAGGTCTGGGAGGAGGGTCCGCCGGCCTTCGTCGTGGAGGTGACGTCGAGGAAGACCCGGACCAAGGATCAGCAGGTGAAGAAGCCGCTCTACGAGAGGTTGGGGGTCAAGGAATTCGTGCTCTTCGATCCCTTCGGGGAGTACCTGTGGCCGCCGCTTCAGGGCTTCCGCTTGCTGCGGGGCCGGTATCAGCCTATTCCTCTGGAGGCAGACGGCTCGCTGCGCAGCCGGACGACGGGCCTGTGGCTTCGGCGCGAGGGCCAGCGTCTGCGGCTGGTGGACGTCAAGACGGGGGAGCCCGTCCTGTGGGAGGAGGAAATGGAAGCGGCCCGCGCCCGGGAGGCGGCGGCGCGGCAGGCCGCGGAAGCGAGAGCAGCCGGGGAGGCCAAAGCAAGGCAGGCCGCGGAGGCGAGGGCCTCCGAGGAGGCGGCCGCTCGACGCATTGCTGAAGAGCAACTCCGGGTTTTGGAAGAGGAGCTGAAGCGCCTGAAGGTCAAGCGGCGTTAGGAGCCATGGTTTCCGCTGCCCTCCCTGGCAGCTCCCCGCGCCGCTGCCAGCACCACCAAGCCACAGCCCCGTAGAACAGCGTCATGCCGAGGCCGAACTCGGTCGTCCAGTACTCGGTCTTCCCGCGATTCACGATCAGCGGATCGAAGACCTCCTGGAGGAAGAGATTGTGGCTGGCATGGAAGATCACCGCGGTCCACACACTGCCGGAGCGCAGGCGCAGCCAGGCGAAGATAGTAGACGCCTCCCGTCCCCAATACCTCGAATGGATACGCCCTTTTTCCTGAAATCGCCGGCGCTCTCCTCTCACTACCAATCCAGAGCCAATCCTGCCTCGGTCCGGCAGTATCATCGGCTCGTCGAGGAATGCAGTCGCGGCTCGTACAACACCGGCTTCCGTACAGGCAGCCTTCAACTTGCCCTGAGGAGGACGCTACGCCCATGAGAGAGATCGACCCCGAACGCTGGGAGCTGTCCAAGAAGCTGGCGCGCATGCTTCTGATGGTAGGCCCGAAGAATGAGGACCTGACCAAGAAATATCTCGGCATCCTCATCGATTACGGGCTTCCCTCCACGTCGCGGCCCCAGCATGTGCTGATCGTGGGCGCCGGCATCGCGGGGCTCACGGCCGGCAAGCTGCTCAAGGAGGCAGGGCACAAGGTCACCATCCTGGAAGCCAACGGCAGCCGCGTCGGCGGCGCATCAAGACCTTCCGCCACGAGGCCGGCCATCCCCCGCCGTTCAAGGACGAGCGGCAGTACGCCGAGGCCGGCGCCATGCGTCTGCCCGACTTCCATCCTCTGGTGCTGGCCCTGGTGGACAAGCTGAAGCTCCCCCGCCGCCTGTTCTACAACGTCGACGTGGACCCCAAGACGGGGCACACCTCCGGTCCCCTGCCGCCGGTCGTCTACAAGCCTTTCGACGGCTCCGGCGAATGGCGCAACGGCCCGGACCAGCCGGACTTCCGATCGCCGAACAAGGTCTTCAAGACCTGGATTCGCACCAACGGGCAGCAGGTCCGCCGGGTTCAGTACAACGCCTCGCCCGGGGAGATCCACGACGGTTTTCACGTCCCTCCGGAGCAGCGGGACACGACCGCCAACGACTTGATCAACCAGGCGCTGGACAAGGTCCGCAACTACTTCTCCACCGTCATCGGCGGCAAGCGCGTGCCCAAGCCGTTCCACCAATGGGTCGAGGGCTGGGCGCGCGTGATCTACGACTTCGACCGCTACTCCATGTGGGGGTTTCTCAAGGAGGAGGCCGGGCTCTGCGACGAGACCATCGAGGCCGTGGGCACTTTGGAAAACCTGACCTCGCGGCTGCCGCTGTCGTTCTTCCACAGCTTCCTGGGACGCAGCGACATCAATCCGGCCGCCACCTACTGGGAGATCGACGGCGGGAGCTGGCGACTGCCGGAGGCGTTCCTGCAGTTGCTGACGGTGGGCGAGGACGAGACCCAGGACATTTGGATGGGGCGGCGGCTGATCCGGCTGGAGTATTGGCACCCGGGGCGGGACATGTCGCAGTGCCGGCACGTCGGGGAGGACGGTCCGCGGGTCTGGGCCGAAACGCTCCCCGAGAAGGGCGGAAAGTCCGAGTGCTTCACGGCCGACCGGGTCATCCTCACCCTCCCCTTCTCCTCTCTGCGGCACGTGGTGGTGGAGCCCATGCTCTCCTACAAGAAGCGGCGCGCCATCATCGAGCTGCACTATGACTCGGCCACCAAGGTGCTGCTCGAGTTCAGCCAGCGCTGGTGGGAGTTTTCCGAGGACGACTGGAAGCGCGAGCTCGACTCGATCGAACCCGGTCTCCATGAGAAGTACCGCGACGACCCCGGCTCGCTGCCTCCCGGCTCCAAATTGCTGGGCGCGCACTCCACGGTGGAGGACGCCGGGATTGCCGCCGATACCCGCAAGCTCTACGACTCCTTCCGCCGCCATCCCCGCGAGCCGGAGACCCATACCGCCGAGCCCTTCTTCGGCGGCGGCTCGGTGACCGACAATCCCAACCGTTTCATTTACTATCCGTCCCACCCGGTGAAGGGCAGCCCGGCTGGCGTGATCCTGGCCAGCTACACCTGGGCGGACGACGCGGCCCGCTGGGACTCGATGGACGACGACTCCCGCTACGCCTACGCCTTGAACGGCCTGGTGTCCATCCACGGCCGGCGCATCGAGGTCTTCTACACCGGGCACGGACAGACCCAGAGCTGGCTGCGCAATCCTTATGCCTTCGGCGAGGCGGCCGTGTTCACGCCCTGGCAGCTCACCCAGTTCCACCTCCACATTCCCGCCGTCGAGGGTCCCGTGCACTTCGCGGGCGAGCACACCTCGCTCAAACACGCCTGGATCGAAGGCGCCCTGGAGTCGGCGGTGCGCGCGGCCCTGGAGATTCACGAATCGGCTGGGGAGGCGGGATCATGAGCGCCGGTGACGGCTCCGCCTGGAACGTGGCCCGCTACCTGGCCACGCGCCTGCAACAGCTCGGCATCCGCTACCTCTATGGCGTGCCGGGGAACCACCTGGGCCCCTTCCTCACCGAGATGCATGCCCGCAAGCTGGCCGAGTGGGTGGGCACTCCCACCGAGATGGGAGCGGGCTATGCGGCCGACGGCTACGCCCGCATCCATGGCGTGGGAGCGGTGGCCGTGACCTATGGCGTCGGTGCTTTCAGCCTGCTCAACACCGTGGGCGGCGCCTACGTCGAGCAGGTGCCGCTGGTGGCGATCAACGCCTCCCCGAAATATGAGCAGTGGCTGACCTTCCGCGCCGTGGGCGTGCTCACCTCGCACATGAGCCCGCGGTTCGAGAGCAATCTCGATGCCTACCGGCAGGTGACGGTCGACGCCCAGGTGATCACCAACAGCCGAATGGCGCCGGCGCAGATCGACGGCGCGCTGACCGCCTGCCTGTCCGAGCGGCGTCCGGTCTACCTCGAAATCATGGAGGACGTCTGGACGGGCGAGTGCGCGCCGCCGGCGGGAGAGCTGAAAGCGCTCGAACGGCCCGTGAGCGTCAAGATCGTGGAGCAGGCCGCCGCCGCCGCGGTGGAGCGGATCCGCCAGTTGGGCCTGCCGATCCTCTGGGGCGGCGAGGAGATCGATCGCCTGCGCCTGGAAAAGGATTTCCAGGATCTCGTGGACGCCACTGGAATCCCTTTCTGCACCACGATCGGCGGCAAGTCGATCCTCTCCGAGCACCACCCCTGCTTTCACGGCGTCTACAACGGCAAGGCCAGCCTGCCGGAGGTGATCCACGTCTTCAAAAAGGTTGCGAAGTGCCGCATCGGCCTGGGCGCCTGGACGACCTCCAAGAACCTGAGCGGCGAGCAGGCGTTGGGCGAGGACTGGATCATGGCCGCCCACGACGGCGTGACCGTCGGCAGCAGCTACTTCCCGAACGTCCCTCTCGGCTCCTTCCTTCGCTCGCTGCGGGAGAAGCTGGTGGCGGGCTTCGGCGGGCGTGCCTTCGCGTCTGACTACTACAGCCTGCAAAAGGACGGCGACCAGCCTGCCAGCCGCGAGGCATTCGTCGCCGACCTCAGCAGCACTTTCCCCGCCGGCGACGGGCTCACCTACGACAACTTCTTCCAGAGGATCGGCGAGCTTCTGGAGACGGCCGACGAGGGCTCCTGGCCCCGGGTGACCAATCCCTACGTGGTGGTGACCGATGCGGCGTTCGCGTTGCTCGGCGCTCAAAACCTGCCCATGGCGGAGCCGCGCAGCTTCATCGCCCAGAACGGCTGGCTGGCCATCGGCTACTCGATGGGAGCCGTCACCGGCGTCAAGTCCGCGCTGCCGGACAAGCGCGCCCTGGTGTTCGTGGGCGACGGCTCGTTCCAGGAGATCTGCCAGGAGCTCTCCACCCACACCCGCCTGCGCCACGATACGGTGATCTTCGTGCTCAACAACGAAGACTTCTACGGCATCGAGCAGATGCTCGTGCATCCGTGCTACTACAAGGGCCAGGAGGAGGAGCAGTTCTACAACGTCCTCCATCCGTGGCGCTACGCCAAGCTCGCCGAGGTCTTCGCCACGGACGACACGCCGGCGCATGGCTACACGGCCCGCACCCAGGGCGAGCTCGAGGAGGTGCTGAAAGCCATCGCCGGGAAAGGCCCCAAAGGACCGACGCTGGTGCAGGTGCTCCTGCCGAGGAAGTCCTTCCCGAAGGCGATCGGCTACTCGCTGGACAAGTGCCCGCCGTAGGCGGGTTCGGGCTACGCGGAGCGCCAGACTTCGCGGAACAGGCGGGCGAAGTTGCCGCCGAGGATTTTCGTCACGCGGCTTTCGGAATGGCCGCGCGCCAGCAGCAGGCCGGCGAGCGTCTCCAGCTTGCGGGGCCCGTTGAGGTCCGGCAGGAAGGTGTAGACGTCGTCCTCCTCGCCGGGGGCGGAGATGCCGAGACGGCGGCGGTTGGCGACGTCCTCGCGGTGGCGCTTCACGAACTCCGGCGTCAGCTCGATGCGCGACACCACGCCGTCGGTGCCGATCCCCACGTGATCCTCGCCGCAGACGTCGACGGCGTGCTCGACGTGGCGGATGAGGTCCGCGGACGTGGGCTGGCCGTGGCTGCGGAGGAACGGCATCATGTAGATCCCGATCACCCCGCCCCGCTTGGCGAGCAGGCGCAACTCCTCGTCGGTCTTGTTGCGGGGCAGGTCGGTAAGAGCCGCACAGCCCGCGTGGGTGATGGCCACGGGCTGCTTCGAGGTGCTGATGGCGTCCGTGGTGGTGCGGTGGCCGCAGTGGCTGAGATCGATCAGCAGGCCCTGCTGGTTCATCGCCTCGACCACCTGCTGGCCGAAGCGGCTCAATCCCGCGTTGGCGGGCTCCAGGCAGCCGTCCCCCAGGAGATTGCGCCGGTTGTAGGTGAGCTGGATGATGCGCACGCCGAAGCGGCTGAAGATCTTGACCCGGTTGAGGTCCTCGCCGAGCGGCGTCGCGTCCTGAAAGCCATAGATGATGCCGAGCCGGCCGCTCGCCTTGGCGCGGTCGAGGTCGGCGGCCGACTTCACTTTCATCAGGAAATCGGGATGGGCGTCGATCTCGCGCTCCCAGAAGCCGATGCGCTCGAAGGTGTCCGCAAAGACCTCCGGTCCTCCACCCACGGAGCCGACGGTGAGGTTGAGCGCCGTCACGCCCGAAGCGTGGAGATCGGCGATCTCTGCCACCGAGAGGGGTGCGTCGTCCGTACCCGTGGAGCTGCCCCCGGGGGAGCCCAGAGCGTCGATGATGAGCGCCTTCTCGTATCCGGCCCAGCCCGCCTTGGCCTCCGCAGCGGCTCCAGCCGAAGCGGTCTCGCCCGCGGCGAGCCCCGCCGGTACTGCCGCGCTCGCCACCGCCGCCGCCGAGAGGAGAAGGAACTGCCGCCGGTCAAAGGCCCGGCTGCGCATTCCCCGGCCCGGCGGCGATCCTGGCTCAGAAGGTTGGCTCGCCATGGCGCGGCCATTCTATGCGCTGGGAGACGCGGCGGCGGGGGTGGGCTTGCAAAAAATCCGTAAAGATTCCGCCGGCTCAGTGGCTCGGTTGCCCATGCCGCGAGGCACATGGTAGCTTAGATGGAGCGAACGGCCGGAGGATCTGAAACATTCCGACCCTGAGCCCAGCGATGATTTCCCAGTCGCGAGTCATCGCGAAGGGGCGTCGCATTCGAGACGTCGAGCGGCTGGTGTCAAGCTATGGCGGAAGTGCCTCGCGATGGGTGAAGAAGAGCAGCCCACGGCTGGAGGATGCCGAAGGATCGTATGAGCTTCACTGGTACGAGCACCCAGGGATCGGCCGGTTTGAGCTGAAGCGGAAAGAGGTCACCGAACGATGATCGTCGAGTTGCGCGAAGAAGGCTCACATTACCCGGACCTGACGCCGGAGCAGCCCTACGTAGTTCTTGGAATCGAGGGCGATGATCTCCGGATCTTGAACGACCAGGGACGGCCCTACCTCTATCCGGCCGAGCTCTTCACCGTCGTCGATGCTCGCGAACCGGACGACTGGGTGAGTGAAACTGGCGAAGACAACGAGCGCTATGCCTATCCGCCCCCCCTCAACGACTGCGGTTTTTTCGAAGACTACTTCGATGGCCAGCCCGAGGCGGTGGCCACTTTCTGGCGGGTTATGAACCGGCGCCTCTCGGCCGCCGCCTGAAGGTCCTGCCGGTCACCCTTTGGAGCCAGGCACCGCAAATCCTTGAACAGACTCACGCAGGGCGAAAGGGATCCGCCTGGCACAGGACTTGAGAAGACCTCCTTCGTCAGCAATCCCCGCTCAAAGGAGAAAATCTCATGATTCTCAGGATGACTCGAGGCAGATGTGGGCTCCTCCGCGCGGCCCTCGCCGCAGCCCTCTTCATGACGTTACCAGCGCCCGGACCGGCTCAGCCGAAGGAGCCGGCGGTCCGCCGGTACGTCGACGAAGACTACGATTTCCAGCTCAGTCCGCCTCCGGGCTGGTCGCGATTCGACCCGGCCGGCCTGTCTGTACCGGGGGAGATCTGCCGCGGCTGGACCCCCGACGGCACGACGACGATTTCCGTCTTCATTCAGAAGCCAGATACCGCCTTTCATCCCCGCCAGCTCCTCGATACCAGCATCGCGGCTCTCAAACAGCGAGGAGCCGTCATCAAAGAGCAGGAGGTGCGGAAAGTGGCCGGGCTGCAGGCGATGTGGCTGGTGGCGGTGGGGGCCGGCACCGGCGGCGCCCTCACCGGCAAGGGTTCCGTCCGCACCTATCAGCATTGGGTCGCGATCCCGCGGGAGCGGAACGTGCTCGTCCTGCTCCTGACCGGCCCTGCTTCCGCCTTCCCCGCCGCCGACGCCGCGTTCAAGACCGTTCTCGACACTCTCCACGCCGGCGGGCGGCAGACCGCGGAGCAGCAAAGGTCCGAGCCCACTCCCTTGGCGTCTGCGCCGGTGAATCTCGACTTCGAAGCTCCTCCCGGTGACCACAGTCTGCCCACGGGCTGGGATCAGCCCGGCGTTCTCCCCGCCTCCGGCGGCGAGGGCTACGAGGTCATGACGGACGGCGAAGTGGCGCACGGAGGCAAGGCCAGCGGCCGCATCCGGCAGGTCAACGCCGACCTGCACAACTTCGGGAGCCTCACCCAGGCCATCTCGGCCGAGGCCTTCCGCGGCAAGCGCGTCCGCCTCGCCGGCTGGCTCCGCACCCAGGAGGTTCGGACGGGCTGGGCCGGCCTCTGGATGCGGATCGACCGCGAGGGCGAAGGCTCCCAACCTCTCCATTTTGACAACATGCACGAGCGGGGGGTGAAAGGGACGACCGACTGGAAACGTTACGAGGTCGTGCTCGACGTCCCCAAGGAGGCCGGTAAAATCGTCTTCGGCTGCGTGCTGAGCGACACCGGGACCCTCTGGGCGGACGATCTGAGCCTCGCTGCCGTGGGCAAGGAGGTCGCTACGACTCATTGAGCGCCGGGACTTCGTGGCGCAGGCCTTGGCGGGCAAGCCGACCAGAGAAAGTCAAGGCCAGGTTTCGTGAGCCGGTCGCCGTCCGTATCTTTGGGCGCCGACTAAGCGGCGTCCGGCGTAACTTGCAACTCGGTCTTGGTACGGAACCTGAAGGGCTGTCTGTCGATCCTATCGGCATGAGTGAATTCGATCGTACCCGTGCAGTAGCTATCAACCCAGGTGAGGGTATAGGAACCGCTCTGGTTGCCGTCAAGCTGGACCTCGTACTCCAGGGTTTCACTCTCCTGGTACCCACGGCCATGCTGCTGCTCGACCTTTTCCTTGACAGTCTGGCACAGGAACTCTGTGTAGGTCTGGGTCGTGCTGGTCTCAACACTGCTGGTCGTGGTCAGATTGACGGAATGCTCGATGGTTCTGGACCGCTTCACCTTCGCGGTGACGCCATGCGGTACCTGCACCTTCTCCTCCGCGGCAGGAACTCTTTCCAGCTCAGCGTCAAAATAGATCGTGACGTTCCGTGGCAGACCTAAATAGCTCTCGACCTCAAGGAATGTTTTCTCCGGCATCTTCATCTGTTGCCAGGCGCCAAACGCCGCCGTGACAGCAAGTGGCCAGAGCACGAAGAGACTGACCGTTCCGGCGGCCGCCTTGTCGATCCATCTTCCGGCCCCAACCTCGACGGCCAGATCCGAGTCCTTGCTTCGGACGACTACGTTCAAAGCCGTTGAGAGTCCGACGAATTTCCTCCAAGTCCCCTTCTTCGCTACCTGGAGGAGATCGGCACCGTCCTCCGTCTTGAGCGCCTGGACTTCGAAATCCTGATTCACGAACCAGGCTTTGAGATGGGAGATCATGTCAAGGTAGTTGAGGTTCATGGCGCGATAGTGGCGAGTGTCGGTCATCTTGGCTACCTCTCCTCTCCAAAGAGATGGAACCCGCTCCGTCCTCGGTGGCACACCGAAATCGCTCAGCGCGCTAAGGCTCCAGGGCTTGGAACCCATGCTACCAGTTTTTGTTTAACCTCGTCCAAACCCAAGAGAGGAGACTGAGGCGCCAAGGAGCCGCGGCACCTCGCAGGGGATTGGTGGAGAGGAGATCGCTGGAGGGAGATGGCGGTGCGCTTGGGGAAGTTCTGCGGCAACGGTCCGGGGCTCTGGCTCCGCATGCAGCAGGCCTTTGACCTGTGGCACGCTGAGAAGAGCCTGCGGGACGAGTTGGAGAAGATTCCGGCCCATGTGATCGGGTAGCTACGCCGTCCGCCGCAGGCTCCTGAGGTAGGCGACGAGATCCGCGATCTGCCGGTCCGACAAGGTGTGCCCCCAGGGCGGCATCAGCGCGGAGAGCCCCACGCCGGAGCCGCCGCGACGGATGGTGTCGGTCAGGTCCGCGTCGCTCTTGGCTTTCTGAAAGGCAGGAGCCGAGAGATCCCGTGGATGCGGGTCGAGGTTGAAGGCATTGAAGCCGTCGCCGGCTCCGGTCTCGCCGTGGCAGGTCTGGCAGTAGTGCTGGTAGACGGCTTTCCCCTGCCGCGCCTCGTAGGAGATCGCCGCTGGGGCCGGGACGGCGGCGTGACGGTGCGGCGCGGCCTTGCGTGCACAGGCCCCGAAGATCAGGGCGAGCAGGAGGATGGGAACCCAGGATCTCATTTCGCACCTCCCTTCGGCGCCGTCGCAGCGGTCCCGGCGGCGGCAACGACTGCGGCCGGCGCGCGCAGGGTCCCGAGATAAGCCGTCAGGCGCAGGGCGTCGGTGTCCGTGAGGCCGTAGTCGGGGCAGCGGACGTCGCTGCGCCAACGCTGGGGTTTTTTCAGCCACGTGTAGATCCAGCCGGGCTTGAGGCGCGCGGCCGTGTCGGTGAGCGGCGGCCCGTAATAGCCGCCAGAGGTGCCGAGGATGTGGCAGCCGCGGCAGCCGAGGGTGACGTAGAGGCGCTGCCCTTCGGCCGCATCGGCATCTGCGGCCGGCCGGCCCGCGAAGGGATCCTCGGGGATCGACGGATCGACGTAGAAGCTGCCGATGGCGTCCGCCAGCTCACTCGCTTCGTCGCGCGGCATGCGCAGCACGGGCATCCGCTCTTCGAGGATGGGGCGCAGGGTGTAGGAGAGGACGAGGAAGTCCACCAGCCAGTCGCGCTTGACCTTGCTCCCCTCGAAGGTGAGGGGAGCCGTCGAGATGTCCTCGCCGCGGTCACCGATCTGGTGGCAGGAGAGGCAGCGATAGCGGCTGATCAGCTCGCCCACCCGGCCGCCGGGAACGAGCGAGGCCGGACGCACCGGGACGTGGCGGTAGGCCTCGGGCACCGGCTGCGCCCCAAGGGAGAGGAGGGCGGTGGCGATGGCGGCCGTGTCCTGCGGATTGAAGGTGAAGACGGGCATCTTCAAGCCGTCGGCGAAGGAGCGCGGAGCGCTGAGCTTGGCGGCCAGCCAGGCGGGCAGCGTGCGCGGCAGGTCGGTGCGCTTGCCGAAGTCGAGGGAGGCGGCGCGCTTGTCGCCGATGCCGTCGAGCTCCGGCCCGAAACGCTCGCCTCCCGCCCCGGTGGGCTCTTCGTGACAGGCGAAACAGCCGAAGCGGCGGAAGAGCTTGCCGCCCCGTTCCGCCAGGGTCTGGTTGACGCGCAGCGGCTCCAGAATATTGGCCGGGGCGTCGAAGTCCCGCATCTCGTCTTCCAGGTAGGCCACGAGATCCCGCGACTCGGCATCGCTCAGGTGATACCGCGGCATGCGGGTGCGCGGATCGAAGGCCGCCGGGTCGCGCAGGAAGGCGAGGAGCCAGCCGGGCGAGGCGGCCGAGGCGACTTTCGAAAGCTCGGGCGCCGAGCCGTTCCCCTTCCCCTCCACCGTGTGACAGGTGATGCAGCGCGACTCGGCGAAAACCTTCTTGCCGTTGGCCTTGTCTCCCGGCGGCTCGGCCGCGGCGGCCGCCACCTTCCGGGCGAGATCGGGCGGCACGGTCTGCGAGAAAAGATAATGTGACAGGTCGTTCGCGTCGCTCGCGCTGAGCTGGAAGTTGGGCATGGTGGCGTTGGGGTCCACGGCCCGCGGATTGGCGAGCCAGCGCCGGACCCACTCGCCGCCGGTCTTGGCGGACAGCGCCGTGAGCGGCGGCGCCTCGGAACGGAAGGCATCATGCCCCCGCACGGCGTGGCAGGCATAGCAGCCGGAACGGGCCATCAGGGCGCGCCCGCGGGAGAGGATCGGCGCGTCCGCAACCGTCTCGGCCGTGTGGCACCGGCCGCAGCCGGACTCGGCATAGGCCAGCGGCGTAAGGGTGGCCCCGGCGTCGGGATTCTTGCCGTGCGCGTCCTCCGAAGACGTGGCGAGCCCCTGCCCGCCGTGGCAGGAGGTGCAGCCGAAGCGTTCGAAGTCGGCCGGCGTGTGCGCGGTGCGCGGGTGCAGGCGGAAGGGCTCGGGGGGCTCTGGCGCGGTGGCCATGGCCGCGTCGGCGACGCCGAGGTGGCAGGTGGTGCAACGGTCCACCCGGTCGTCGAAGTCGCGCAGCCAGAGCTGGTGGATGGCGACCGGCTTGCTCGCGTACTCGGCGGCGGCGCGGGCGCTGCGGGTGCGGGAGGCGCCGAGCCGCGCATACTCGCGCTGCAGGGAACGGTAGGGGCGCAGGGCGTCCTTGGCCGGCGAGATGGCGAGCACCACCAGGAAGAGGACGCTGGTGACGGCGAAGGTGCGGGAGAGGTGCATGCGGCCTCCTTCACTCAACCACGCGGCAGAGAAGACCAGGGCCAGACCCAGGCCCAGCCCGGACCGCGGAAAAACGTTCCAATGATCGTGAGGAGAGCCGCGACCACCACGAACCAGGTCATGATCCACTCCGGCAGGGTGACGCCCGCGAGCGACCGGCGCAGCGCTCCGCCCCGCTCGCCGCCGCGGGAGGCGAACATGGCGAGAACGACCAGCACGGTGGGGACGGCGATGGGCCAGCAGCCGAAGAAGCTGCTGAGGAGCACCAGCGCGCCGGCCGCGCCCGCGAGGGCGAGGGCGGTTCCCCGGCCCCGGCCCTTCCAGAGCGGCCCGGCTTCCAGGTTGATCCGCGCGTAGGGGATGACCACCAGAGCCACCACCACGAGGCCCGGCAGCAGCACGCCGGCCACGATGGGCGGAAAGTAATGCAACAGCTCCTGGAGGCCGAGGAAGTACCACGGCGCCTTGGCCGGATTGGGAGTTTCGAGCGGGTTGGCGATCCCTTCGAGCGGCGCGTCGAACGAGAGCGCGGCGAGGGCGAGAGCGATCACCACCGCCTGGAATAGGATCACCTCGCGCACGATCAGGTGCGGGAAGGTCATCACCCAGCGTTCCTCCTTCACTCGCACCGCCGGGCGGGTGTCGGGAACGATCATGGCCAGCCGCCGCGGCACCGCCAGCGGATCGTTCGACTCGACGACGTCGAGGGGTCGCGGCTCGCTCATGAGACCTCCCCGCGATCGCCGTCCTCCTCCTCCGGAGGTCCCTGGACGCCGCCGTCCTTGCGCACGCGCCAGATGTGGACCGAGAGGAAAATGAGCAGGGCGACCGGCAGCAGGACGCAGTGCAGGACGTAGAAACGCAGCAGCGCGTTTTCCGAGACGACGTGGCCGCCGAGCAGGAGGAAGCGGAGCTTCTCGCCGATCAACGGCGTCTCCTTCGCCATGTTGGTGCCCACCGACACCCCCCAGAAGGCGAGCTGGTCCCAGGGAAGGAGGTAGCCGGTGTAGGAGAGGAGGAGCGTCACCAACAGCAGGACGACGCCCACCACCCAGTTGAACTGCCGCGGCGGCCGGTAGGCGCGGTGATAGAAGACGCGCAGCATGTGGAGGAAGGCGGTGAACACCATCAGGTGGGCGGCCCAGCGATGGAGATTGCGCAGGAAGAGGCCGTTGTCCACCACGTACTGCAGCTCCTTCATGTCGCGATAGGCGCGCGGCACCGACGGGTGGTAATAGAACATCAGCAGCACGCCGGTGACGGTGAGCACCACGACGCAGACCACGGCGATGCCGCCCAGCCACCAGGTGTGGCGCAGGCGCAGAGTCTTCTCCCGCACCTTCACCGGGTGGACGTGCAGGAAAAGGTTTTCAAAGATGATCAGCGAGCGGTTGAGGTTGGTGTCGGCCGTGCCGTGGCGCACGATGGAGCGGTAGACCGCCGAGTCGCGCAGCCTTTGCACCAGGCCCGCCGCGGGTTGGGAGTGCGGAGTCATGCCTTGACCACCTTTCCGTGCTGGATGACGACGCTGGTGTCGACGATCAGGACCCCGGACGCGGCGTCTTCCCGCACCTCGATCCAGGGCAGCGGGCGCGGCGCGGGGCCGTGGACGACGTTGCCTTCGAGATCGAAGCGGCTGCCGTGGCACGGGCAGGCGATGACCCCTTCGTCGGAAAGGTAACGAGTGATGCAGCCGAGGTGCGTGCAGACGGCCGAGAGCGCGTAGACGCCTCCCTGGCCGCCCACGACGTAAGCCTTCTGCTCCTTGTGGAAGCGCACCGTCCCCTCGGGATAATCGACCGGCGTGCCGGCGCGGAAGGTGGTGGGCGGCTCGAACAGCACCTTGGGATCGAGATATTGCAGGGTGACCAGGGCCGATCCCGCCGCCGCCACGGCGCAGGCGCCGACGCCGATGCGGGCGAGGAAGTCCCGCCGGCTCGGCTCGCCCGTCGCGGCGTGCGGGTCCTCTCTGTCGAGGCCGTCGAGATCATCGCGATCGTCGCGCTCTTCCACGGTTCACCTCCGGATGGCGAAGCTCTGCATGGTGATGGTCTGGACGGGGCAGCGGGCGGCGCAGAGGCCGCAGCGGATACAGACCTCCTCGTCCTTGATGAAGATCGAGCCGGCGCGCCGGCTGTCCAGGAAAACAGGCGCCAGCTCCAACGCCCGCGGCGGCATCTCCCTCACCCGCGACAGGGGGACGATCTCGATGCAGCTCTCGGGGCAGATGTCCTGGCAGCCGCCGCAGAGGATGCACTCGGTGCCCGCGTCGCGGTCCTGCTCGAAGATCGTGTTGGTCCAGCAGTGGAGGCAGCGTTGCCCCTCGCGGCGGGCCGCCGCCTCGGAGAAGCACTCCTCCACCTCGGCGATGCCGATGCGGCGCGCGAGAGGGCGGGTGGGCAGGTGCTGGCGCGGGATCCCCTCGTAGTCGACCTCGCGCCGGAAGCGGCTGTGGATCTCGATCTCCACCATTCCCTCCCCTTCCGGACGCGGGACGCCGCGCAGCCGTTCGTCGATCGACTTCGCCGCCAGCTTGCCGTCGGCCACGGCGTTGATGGCGATGCGCGGGCCGAAGGCCGCGTCCCCCCCGGCGTAGACGCCGGGCGCGGAGGTGGCCAGCGTGGCGGGATCGATCGTGATCCGCCCGCCGCGGTTGTCGACGCCGTCCTCCGGCCCCAGGAACGAGAGGTCGCCGGTCTGGCCGATGGCCATGACCACGGTGTCGGTGGGGATGACCCTCTCCGATCCCTCGACGAATTGAGGGGAGAAACGGCCGGTCTCGTCGAAGACGCGGGAGGCGGTGACGAATTCGACGCCGGTGAGCGAGCCGTTCTCGCCGAGGAACCGCTTGGGGCCCAGCCGGTGGCGGAGCTGCACGCCCTCGCGCGCCGCCTCCTCCACCTCGTCCTTGGCGGCGGGCATCTCGCTCTCGGACTCCAGGCAGCAGACGATCACCTCGCGGGCGCCGAAGCGCACGGCGCTGCGCGCCACGTCCAGGGCCTGCACGACCGATAGATTGCGCTGCAGGTTCTCCTGCTCGCCGCCGCGCGCCGCCGTGCGCGCCACGTCGATCGCCACGTTGCCGCCGCCGATCACCACCACTCGGCGCCCCATCTCCACCTTGTAGCCAAGGTTTATATTGAGCAGGTAGTCGACGCCGCGCAGCACGCCGTCGAGCTCGACTCCGGGCACCGCGAGGTCGCGGCTGCGCATGGCGCCCACGCCGAGGAAGACGGCCTGGAAGTCCCGCCGCAGATCGGCGAGCGAGAGGTCCTTGCCGAGCCGCACGTTGGTGCGCAGTGTGACGCCCAGGGAGAGGATGGCGTTGACCTCGAGCTGAATGAGCGCGCGCGGCAGCCGGTACTCGGGGACTCCGAGGCGCAGCATGCCGCCGGCCACCGGCGCGGCTTCGAAAATGGTCACCGGATAGCCGAGAAGGGCGAGGTCGTGGGCGCAGGCGAGGCCGGCGGGGCCGGAGCCCACGACCGCCACTTTTTCCGGGTAGCGGCCGGCGCGCCGGCCGTAGATCTCGGAGAGGACCGAGAAGTCCATCATGCTCTCGACTCCGAAGCGCTCGGTGACGAAGCGCTTCAGGGCGCGGATGGAGACCGGCGCGTCGATCTCGCCGCGCCGGCAGACGGCCTCGCAGGGGGCGGCGCAGATACGGCCGCAGATCGAGGCCAGCGGATTGGGCCGCCGCGCCACGGCGTAGGCTTCACGGAACCTCCCCTCGGCGATGAGGGCCACGTACTTGCCCGCCTCGGTGTGCACCGGGCAGGCCTGCTGGCAGGGGAAGTTCCGCTCCAGCCACTCGCGGTTGCAGTCGGCCACGGCGGCTCTCCCCTACTTGTGGACCTCGAAGTCGGCCTGGGTGGCGCCGGCGACCTTGACCGCCTTCTCCGCGCCCTTGAGCTTCGGATGCCAGACCTTGACCGTGTAGGAGCCGTCGGGCACGCCCGCGATGGTGTACGAGCCGTCCGCCTTGGTCACCGCGAAGTACGGCGTGGGCACGGCGACCACGAAGGCCTCCATCTCCGGGTGGACCTTGCACAGCAGCGTCGCCACGCACTCCTTCTTGAATGTAAAGCTTTTCGTCTGCCCCTTGGGCCAGGTGCCGAGGTTGAACTTGTCGGCGCAGGCGTCGGGGCTGAAGACGTTGTGCAGCACGGCGTCGGAGTTGAGGAAGTCGACCGTCGCGCCCACCTGCACGGGCAGCACGTGCGGGTGGAACACCAGGTTCTGCTGGTCGATCTTGCCGTGCTCGGCCGGCGCCGGGAAGGTCTTGCCGGGCACGGCGGCGAGGTAGACGACGGCATCGGCGCTGTCGCGCACGCCTTTGGCGGCGACGTGGCCATGGACGTCGCCGGCGAAGAGCGGCGCCGCAACGGCGAGCAAAAGGGCGAACGGAAGAATTTTGCGGATCATGGCAGAAGCTCCTTTATTTTTCTTTTAGTAGGCGAAGCGCAGCACGCCGTCGATCTCGTAGTTCTTGGCGTCGCGCAGGTCGCGGTGGTACTCGAGCATCGTCTTGACGTTGGCGCGGACGAGATAGGTGAAGTTCGCGTTGAGGCTCTTGAGCGCCAGCGCCTCCGGGTCGGCGGGACGGAGATGCTCGTAGCGCAGCGAGACGAGGAACGGCGGCTTGATCACGTAGTCGGCCTGCGCGAACCAGGCGTCGTAGGAGCGCTTGCGCTCGCTCAAGAAGTCACCCGTTTCGTTGTCGTGCAGGCGCAGGCTGTCGGTGCCATGGACGGCGACGCCGAAAAGGTTCAGATCGCGCAGGATCAGCGAGGCGTAGAGGCCGACGCGATCGTAGCGGCGGTCTTCGACCTGGAAGGGATTGCCGTCGCCGTCGGTGACCGGGAAGAGGACGTTCGAGCCGTCGCCCAGGTACCCGAGCAGGCCGAGGCGCAGCGACGTCTCCCGCCAGTTTTCCGGCGGCAGGGTGACCCCCGTCGTATCGCCGTCCAGCCCCATGCCGCCGAACTTGTAGTCGACGCGGGCATAGACGTCCTTGCGGCTGTTGGCGTCGTGGGTGCCGGCGGCTCCCGGGCCGATGCCGTTGACCACGCCCACGGTGTAGAAGAAGCGGTGCGCGGCGACGCCGTACATCTCAACTCCCTTGACGTTCTGCGGCAGGCTGACGCCGCCGCCGTCCTCGGCGAGCTCGGAGCCGCCGTTGAAGCCGATGGGGTTGAAAGCGAACAGCGAGTCGACGCCGTTGTTGGTCAGCAGCCACATCTCGTGGAAGCCGTCGTCGAGGTCGGCGGCGAACTTGCCGATCTTGAAGTTGACGAGGTGGGGCGGCCCGAACGGCGAGTTGACGTGGAGCTGCGCGCGCTCGATCTCGACGCTGCTGCTGCCGTCGGGATTCTCGGCGTAGGTCACCTCGCCCAGGAAGCTGAAGGTCCGGCCCATGGTGCCGGCGGCGAAGAGGTTGGCCTCCTGCGGGAACTGGAAATCGTTGTGGATGATCTCCGTCCCCGTGTCGGTGCGGCTGGAGGCGTAGACGTCGGCCATCTTGACGTTGAGGGCGAACGGCACGTGGGCGGGAATGGTGCTCGGGTAGACCGCGTCGGGCCAGATCCGCTCATAGGCCTCGGAACCGAGGCTGACCGGAACTTCCTTGACCAGGTCCGGGTTGTCGGCCTCGGTCGGCATCCGGTAGCCGTTCAAACGGAAGGCCTGCCCGAAGGGATTGAGCTTCGGAAACGCCACGTGGCAGGTCTGGCAGGAGGTCTGGTACTTGCGGGAGAAGACCGGCACCGCGCCGGCCGGGCAGAGGGTGCCGGACAGGACGAAGAGTCCCACCGTGATCAGCAGGAATCTGGAAAAACCGCACGTCGATCGAGACATGAGGCCCCCTTTCGTGGGTTGCGTCATCGAGATCGATGATGCGGCGGCGGCGGACGCAAGGGCCATCCGGCGCCCGCACCAATTCGCATGGTGAAGGCGCACTAGGCGGCGCCCGGGGCGCTGCTCAGACGAGCCGCTTCTGGAAGGCGAAAGCGACGGCTTCGGACTTGGAGTGGACCTCGAGCTTGTCGAGGATGTTCTGCAGGTGGTTGCGGGCGGTGAGGCGGGAGATGTGGAGGCGGAGGGCCATCTCGGGCGTCGTGTGTCCGGCGGCGAGCATGCCGAGGATCTCCACCTCGCGCGCCGTGAGCTTGCGCGCCCGCGCGTCCTGCGAATCGCGCGCCGCCTCGATCGCCGGCCGGAGCGGCAGAGCGATCTCCACGGGCGGGGCCGGCAGGGCGTGCGGCCGCAGCACGTGGGCGAGGAAGAAGAGGTCCGGCGGGGGAGCGTGGAGATGGACGAGGCTGACGTCGGCCTCCACCGTGCGGCCGTCCTTGGCCCGCAGGTGCAGGACGAAGTTGCAGACCGGCTCGTTGCGCAGGGCCATCTGCGTCACCGGACAGGTCTCCCCGCAGTACCGGTTGCCGTGGACGTCGCCGCCGCTGAGCAGGCCCCCGCACGGCAGGCCGGTGGCCTCCCCGGCGCTGTAGCCCAGGAGCCGCTCGGCGCTCGAGTTCCAGAAGACGATGCGGTTGAGCCGGTTGGTGACGAAGATCGCGTCCGGCGAGAGCGCCAGCGAGGCGAGGAGTGGCGCCACCTCCGCGGGGACTGGCGGAGAGGAGATCACGGGAAAGCTCCAGCGAACGGCTTGAGTGGAGAGCGTTGGGCCATCGGAGCCCTCCGGCGCAGCAAAACATAATACACGATCCGCAGGTGCCTGGCCCCACCCCGCCGGGTAGCGCTCATAGATCAGCACCAGCCAGTTGCCCCGCTGGCCCGGGCCGCGGTGAGGCAGGTCGAAGGACGCGACCTGCCGGTACCGCTCCTCCACTCCCGCCCAGAGATGGATCGCATAACCCTTGCCGAAGGGCCGGGTGCCATACTCCTGGGTGGTGCGGTTGCAGAGGAGGACGAGCTTCGGCTTCTCGTGGTCGAGCCTGGCCAGGACTTCGTTTTCGCCAGCATCGTCGAGCGCGCCGGGAAGGATCAGATTCTCCCGCAACGGGTTGCGGAGGCCGGTGATGAAATTGAAGAACCCGCTCTCCGGAAAGGAAACGATCGAGTCGCCGGGGGTCGTGTTCCGAGCCAGATAGTCCAGGACTTCGGCGATCGCTTTCTCTTCCTGGGCTCGCAGCCGCAGATCGCCCACTCGGGTTTCGAGGCGGACGATGCGCCCGTCGGCGTCGACGTCGTGCAACTGGTAGAGGAAGAGCCCGCCGAGGAGCAGCAGGAGAAGGGCCAGGCGCCGGCGGAAGGTGGAGGGAGCGGCCAGCCGGGGCGCCAGCACGTCGAGCCCCAGAACGGCGGCTGTGGCCACCCCGCACGGCACCGCGAGGGACGCGTAGGCGACCATGTTCGGTCCCAGGTTGAATTTGAGCAGGACCCGGGAGGCCAGGACTGCGGCCAGCGAGAAGAGCAGGAAGCGGTCCCTGTCGACTCCGGCCAGCGGCCTGCGGACGAAGAGGAAAGCCGCAGCCAGCGGGGCGAGAACAGGCAGAGGTCTGAGGAGCGGGGGGAGACCCTTGCCGCCGCCCCCCACCATCTGCCAGGCGGCGATCCCCGCCAACAAGAGCAGGAATTCGGCGGCGATCCAAATCCGCCGCCGGGCCTCCGGAGCCTCATCCCCCGCCTGGCGGGCGTGGGGCGGCACCCACGCGAAAAGGGCCAGGAGCAATGCGCCGGCGGCCGCGCCCACGACCACGACCTGCAGGAAGAGGAACGGGTGCAGCAGCCCGGAGACCGACAGGTAGTAATGGTTCCACTCCGGCGGTAGCGAACCCAGGTGAAGGAACGGCACCTCGCGCCGGAGGGTCTGCCAGGAGATTCCCGCAAACGCCGCGGTATAGATTGCCAGCGATGCCACGCCGGCGCTGCCGGCAACGAGCAACGAGTCGCGGCCGCCCCGCCGCCAGTCGCGGGAGCGCAGCCCGGCGAGGAGGATGATCAGCGCCGTAGCACATCCCAGCTCCGGCCTCGACGTCACGGACAGGACGAGGCCCAGGGCGGCGAGGACCAGGTCACGCCCGCGGGCCGGTTCGCGGCCGAAGCAAAGCACCGCCAGCAGGCTGCCGGCAAGACCGTAGAGATTGGCGAAGGTGTACGGGAAGATGAACGCTCCTCCATGCGGCGCACCGAGACAGATGGCCGCTGTCACCGTCGCAGCAACGACCGCCGAGAGAATGCTCCCGGCGCGCACCGTCAACCGGAACAGCAGACCGAGGATCGCGATGGAGAGGAGTAAGCCAACCACCTCGAAGGCAGCGAAGCGGTGACCCCAGCAGCGCAGTGCGAGCGCTGTCAGCCAAGGTCCGGCCGGGCCATAGTTGTAGGTGACGTCGCGGTACAGCCTCTCGCCGGCCGCGAGCCGCGCCGGCACGTCCAACTCGTGCCCCGAGTCCACGAAGGGATTGATCCACCGCAGCCAGGAAAAGGCGAGCGAGGCGGTCCCGGCGGCGAGAGGAAGGAGGAGCGCGAGCAGAGCCTTACTTTGTCGGGGAAGCATGGCGTGGTGGGCTTCGGGGCGCATGGCGGCCGAGACTACCTACCGAACGAGCAACTCGCTCAGCCTGCGAGCGATGGGATGCGCCAGGATGAGCGGCCGGGCCTGGTCGTCAGCGAGGAGTTTCCGCAGCAGGAGATCCCCCCACTCTGCCTTGTGTGTCTTCATATCGCCGCGCACCTTCCGCAGAACAGGGCGCTTCGGCCTGAGAAACCGTAGGGCTTGAATGGCTGGAGCCAGGACGTTCAGATCGGGCCTTCTCTCCTGCGGATCGCCCCAGCCCTTTTGGGGCCAGCCCTTCACGGCCTCCCCCTCGACACCCAGAGCACGCCTCACAGCTCTCTCGTCCTGAACCAGAAACCCTTCGAAGACAGGCTCCATGCAAACAGGCAGGATCATGCCGGGCTCGAGAGGCGGCGGTTGCCTCCGATCCCCGGGGGCCGGTCGCTGCGACAGCTCCTGAAACCGGTGCCGGGCGTTGACGCGCCAGATTTCAGGCAAGCAGACGGAGTCCGCGAGGAACCGGTAAAGATCCAGGGTCTCGATCCAGCGGCAGAAAATTCCTTCGGGATTCCAGGCAGGAACGAGGTCCCAGGCGACGACCGCGATGTCGAAGGGATTCCGGCGAAGGGATCTCTCCATGAGTTGATCAAGCCGTTCGCCCGCGCCGCTCATCGGCGGATTGGCAGGGTCCATGGCCACCAAGTGCGTCTTAGAGATGGGGACGACAGAATCGAAGCGAGGCAGCCCCAACGCCTCGCCCAGCCGATCGTTCCAGAGGACCTCGAGGGCCTGACGGCCCCGGGCGGTCGGGGGAGTCTCACTTCCCTCGGCAAAGAGCGCCAAGCGCAGACCGTGCCTCACTCTTCGTCTTCGCTGCTCTGGGTGTACCGAGTTCCAGCCGGTACCGAGGGATTGAAGGCGGCGATCGCCGGCCGGGAGGCGAAATGCTCGTACCGGGTGTCCCCCTCAATTCGACGCACTTGGAGGATGGAATTCATCGGCACAAAGTCCAACACCCAAGGGGAGTGGGTGGTGAGAATGACTTGCGTCCCACGATCGGCAGCCGACTGAAGGTGCCGGAGGATGGTGCGAATCGTCCAGGGGTCGAGACCGTTTTCGATCTCCTCGATGCACAGGAGGGACGGTGCGGGCTCACGAGCTAGAAGGGCAAGGATTGCCGTAATGCGACGGGTACCTTCCGAGAGCATCCAGGCTGGGATGGGAAACTGGCTCCGGCCCGAGCGCCCGCGGTATGGCATGCGCTCGACGAGATTATAGTTGACCCTTGTGTCGCGCCCCGACTCGGACCGAGAAACCTCGACATCTCGAATTCCGGGAAGAATCTCCCGGACCGCCTCGACCAGGTCCTCCCTCTGTTCCGCCGTTAGCTCGTTCAGAAGCGCAGGCAGCGATTGACCTTCCTCGTCCAGGAGAGGCTCGAAGGACTTTCGCGTAGCCAGAGAGCCCAGCGCGAGCCGGTTGGGGCTCAAGCGTAGGAAGACGGCGCGGGACCAGAAGCCCTCGAGGAATCCAAGAGCAGGATCGAGGCGGGCGAATTGCGTAGAGCTCAAAAGGCCGAGCGCCAGGCGATCGGGCTCGCGGATCGCAAGCTCCAGACCATTACCATTGGCTTGCCCAGAGACTATTACCCTTTCATCTCCGCGAGGGTAGATGTAGCGCTTGAGTCTCGGACCCTTTCGCACGGCAGCCAGCTCCTCGCGGGCGATGACGGGCGTGCCGTCGCGGTCCTCGACTCGAACTTCGTAACGTAATGGAAGGTTATCCGCTGTTTTCGAAGACCAGGTCAACGACAGCTCAAAGTAGGGTTTCTCGGATTGCGATCGAAGATTGATCAGGTCTCTGATGCCGTAGTACCGATCACAGGCCTCGCGGGCGTCCCGGCGTATGGTGGCGTCGAGCCACTGGAGAGCTTCCAGCAGAGTGCTCTTGCCGCTTCCATTCCTGCCGATCACCACGTTGAACCGGCTCAACTGAATTGGATCGGGTTTGAAAGCAGCCTTGAACCGCTGGATCTGGACCTCCGAGATCCAGCGGTTCTCCGCGTTCGCCTGATCCGCGTTCGCCAGGAGACCCTGTTCTCGTTTCTTGTCCATGGTTTGCGCCATCATAACACCACAATTCCGGCCACTACACCGGCAGCGTAACCACGACCTCCAACCCCCCTTCCGGCCGGTTCCTCGCCGTCATGTCGCCGCCGTGCTCTTCGGCGATCCTGCGGGCGATGGGCAGCCCCAGCCCGGTGCCGGTGTCGTGGGTCGAAAAGTAGGGATCGAAGATGCGCGGCAGAAGGTCGTGAGGGACGCCGGGGCCGGAGTCCTGAACGGCGATTCTCGCGAAGCCGTTCTGCTGATCGATGCGCACCGTCACCCGGCCGGCGCCGGAGCTGGCCCGCAGGGCGTTTTCGATCAGGTTGCGCAGTGCCCGGCCGAGCAGCTTGGCGTCGAAACGGGCGACCAGGGTCGCGGGCTGGGCGTCGAATTCCACCTCGACTCCAGGCGGCGGCGCCGCGCGATAGCCCTCCACCAGGTCCGCCACGCTCGCCACCAGGTCCGCCGGCTGCGGATCGATCCGCGGAATGGAGCTGTAGGCCGAGAACTCGGAGGCGATGGAGCGCAGCTCCTCCACCTGGGCGAGGATGTTGGTGGTGCAGCGCTCGAAGACGCGGTCGAAGTGCTCCGGATCGCGTTTGTAGACCTCCATCATGTGCTCGGTCGAGAGGCGGATGGGAGTCAGCGGGTTCTTGATCTCGTGGGCGATCATCCGCGCCATCTCCGCCCAGGCGAGGAGCCGTTGGCCGCGGAGGACCTCGGTGGCGTCCTCCACCACCAGCAGCGCCGAAGGCTCGCCGGCTCCCGGCAGGGGAACCCAGACCAGCGACCACTCCAGCTCGCTTCCTCCGCCAGCCCCCTCGGCGCCGCCCCCCGCTCGTAGCCGCACGGTCGAGCGCTCCATCTCCGTGCCCGCGGTGCGCAGGAAGGCGGCGATCGGCGCCAGGCGCTCGGAACGGTCCACGGCCACCTGCAGGCTCTCCCCCACCGCGGTGCCCAGGAGCTCGGCGGCGACCCGGTTGTGCAACAGCACCCGGCGCTCGCGGTCCACGGAGACGACGCCGGAGGTGATGTTCTCCACCATCCGTTCCACCACCTGCTTCTCGCGGACGAGCCGCTCGCGGGCGTCGGCGATCTTGCGGGCCATCTCGTCCACCGCCTCGACCAGGGCGGCCAGCTCGAGCTCGGTGGGGGCGAGGTCGAGAGAGGGAGCGCCGGCGGCGATCCGGCGCGTCCCTTCCACGAGCTGCATGAGCGGCCGGGTGAAGTTGCCGGCGAGGTGGCGGCCCACGGCCACCAGCAGGGCGAAAAGGCCCGCCGTCACCAGCAGGCCGTGACGCCGCAATTCGGCGAGCTGGCGGTCCGACTCCTCCTGCTGGGCGAGCAGCGGCATGGAGAGGAAGAGGCTGCCGCTGCCCAGCGGGCTCCCCGGCACTCGCAGAGGAGCGTACATTTCCAGATAGGTGGTGTCGCCCACCCGGTTGGTGCGCGAGGCGAGACCGTAGCCCAGAAGCGACAGGCGGCGATAGATCTCGCCAGGGATCCGCTTGGGCAGCAGGCCCGCCGCGAACAGCTCGTGGCGGCTGGAGGCGTGGATGGCGCTTCCCCAGTAGAGGTTCACCTCGTGGCGCACGACGCCGGAGAGGTCGATCAGCAGCCGGTCGCCGAAGGCGGTGTCGACGCCGAAACCGGGAGGCAAGGCCAGCAACCGCTGGGAGAGAAGCTGCTGCACCGAGCTCAGGGCCGCCTCGCCTGACTCCCGTTGATCGCGGCGCAGGCGCTCGCCCATCGAGCCCACCAGCACGAAGTACAGCGCCACCAGGGGAATGAGCAGCAGGACCGTGTAGATGAAGGTCAAGCGCTTCGAATAGGAGCGCCAGGTGCGCCGCAACAGGTCGCGAAACGCCGCCCGCGGGAGGGCGAGGAGCAGGATGAACGGCGTCGCCAGGGCCAGGAGGGCCACGACGCCGACGCTCCAGTTGCCCATCCGCTCCAGGCCCCCGAGGGGGTCGACGAGAGGAAGGTAGACCGCCTCCCAGCCCTGGCGCGACAGGCGGGCCCAGGAGCGCGCCGGCCCGGTGGGAGTCTCCACCACGGCGTAGGCGGGCACTCCCCGCGACCGCGATAGGCTGGCGGGAAGCGGCGGCTCCTCCTCCCAGGGAGAAAGGACGGCCCGGCCTTCCCGCGTGTAGAGAGCGTAGAGGGCCGGCTCGGCAATTTTTTCGGCGGAGCCGGCCACCGGGCCTCCCTTGAGCAGCCCAACGTCCACCTCGGAGAGGCGCCGCCAGTCATGGACCTCGAATCCGGGCCGCGGCAGCAGCCAGTAGCGCAAGGTCCCCCACGGCTGGCCGCCGAGCCGGAGCGGCGTCTCGCCGGAGATCAGAAAGCCCTCCCAAAGAGGCAGGCGGAGGTCCTCCCAGCGGGCGGGATCGTCGTCCACCATTCCCTTGTCGGTCAGCGGCATGCCGAACGAGAACGACGACACGGGGCCGTCCGGCGTCTCCACCACCAGGGCCGAGAGGGAGTGATGACGGGCGAGGGGCGAATCCCTCCACAAGGCGTAAGCGAGATCCTGTTGCTCCAGATTGACCGGAGAGCGGGGCACCAGCTTCTGGAGATCGGACTGCAGAAAGTGCGTGCGGACCTCGCCCGCCACCGACGCGAGATCGGCTCGCGTGGGAGGAGCCAGGCGGGCCAGGAGCTCGTCCCCGGCGTAGGCGCGCAAGGCCAGCCAATAGGCGGTCTCCCAGGCGCCGGCGCCGGCGAAGATCGAAACCAGGACCAACACCACGAGGGCCATCCCCTGGTGCAGCCGCCGGACGTTGAGCCAGACGGCGGTTGCCGCGCCCCCGGCGGCGAGCAATATCCCGGCCGCAAGCGGCTGGTCGCACAGGGAGGCGCCCGCGATGAGGAGAGCCACGGCGATCCACGCCCAACGGTGTCCGGGAACCGTCGTCTGCCGGTCTTCCCGGCGGCCGGCGAGAACGAAGAGGCCGAAGGCCGCCCCGGCGAAGCCCAGCCGCAACGCGAAAGCCTCGGCGGAGACCACGATGTCCGCGCCGAGGTCGCGGGAGCCCAGGAGGCGTTGGATCTCCCAGGCGGCAAAGAGCAGAACGAGCACCGCAACGGCCCCCTTCACCGGCAGCGGGATGCGCTCGGCGATCGCCGTGTGGACTCGGAGGCTCAGGGCGGCGAGAGCCAACCCCGCGAGCAGCACACCCAGGGAAGGCAGCGGGACGGGGAAGGCTCCGCACAGCGCCACCAGGCCGCTCAGCACCAGGGGCAGAACCGGGCGCGCCGCGGACTCATCGCCGGGTGGCAATCCTCCCGGCAGCACGTTCCGCAGGCCTCGCACCACGGCCAGCGCCAGCAGCGCGAGGCCGAGCGCCACCCAGGCCACGCGGTCCGTCAACGGTCTTCCTCTCGACCCGCCGGTGGCGGCCCGCTCGACGATGAGCGCCGGAGCCCCTGGCAGAGTCACGACATCGGTGCCCGCCAGGGCCTTCGCGGGTGAGTCGGCCAAGGCCCAGCGAGCCGAACGGGCGGACGGAAAAGGCAGTGCATCCGTACCGAAGCTCGCGCCGGCGCCAATGCGCCAGGGACGGCGGGCGCCATCCAGGGGGAGGATGGCGAGAAGCGTCGCCGCGCTGAAGCTGGCACGGTGGTAGTAGCCGCTGCGGGGCAGCTCCTGGGGCAGCTCGTGCAGCAGGCCTTCTCCGGCCCAGGCCACGGGAACACCGTCCGGATCGAGGAGAAGAAGGGTGCGCCGGCCCGGCCCGGCTCCCGTCTCGATCGCCGCGAGCTTGCGGAAAGCTTCCAGCCGCATCGCCGCGGTCTCCGCCGGCCCTCCCACGCTGCGCACCGCGGCGGCGGCCTCGTGCCGCAGGTCGTCCCAGAGGCGCCGGTACTCCCGCCGGGTCTCCTGCTTCCATTCCGCCCGCGAGGCCCGGTCGCCGCGGCTGAGGACCCAGCCCGCGGCGAGGGAGATCAAGGCCACGGCCAGCAGCGGCCCGGCGATCAATCTCTCACGCGGACCTCGCAGCCAGAGCCAGGCGCCGGAGAGGACGAGAACGGCGAGGGCGGACCAGGGCGTGGACAGCAGAGGCGAGGCCACGAGGGCGGCCACCAGCACGATCTCGAGCAGCGCCAGCCGCTTGGGCTCAGCGGTCGAGCGGAGCGGCTCGCTCACCGGCGCTTTCACCGGGAATCGAGCATCGGCAGGTCGACGCCGCGCTCGCGGGCGCAGGCGATGGCCTCCGGATAGCCGGCATCGGCGTGGCGAACCACTCCCATGCCGGGATCGCCGGTGAGGACCCGCTCCAGCCGCCGGGCCGCCGCTTCGCTGCCGTCGGCCACGATGACCATGCCGGCATGGAGGGAGTAGCCGATGCCCACGCCGCCGCCGTGGTGGACCGAGACCCAGGTGGCGCCGTTGACCGCGTTCAAGAGGGCGTTGAGGACCGGCCAGTCGCCGATGGCGTCCGAGCCGTCGCGCATCGCCTCGGTCTCGCGGTTGGGCGAAGCGACAGAGCCGCAGTCCAGGTGGTCGCGGCCGATGACGATGGGCGCCTTGACGCGGCCGGAGGCGACCAGCTCGTTGAACACCCGGCCGGCCTTCGCCCGCTCGCCGTAACCCAGCCAGCAGATGCGCGCCGGCAGCCCCTGGAAGGCGACGCGCTCGCGGGCCATGCGGATCCACCGCGCCAGCGCCGCATCGTGGGGGAACGTCTCGAGAATGGCCTCGTCGGTGGCCGCGAGGTCTTGCCGGTCGCCCGAGAGCACGGCCCAGCGGAACGGTCCCTTGCCCTCACAGAACAGCGGCCGGATGAACAGCGGCACGAAGCCGCCGATGGCGAAGGCCCGCGCCTCGCCCGCCTCGAGGGCCTGGCCGCGCAGGTTGTTGCCGTAGTCGAAAGTGACCGCTCCCCGCTCCTGAAGGGCGAGCATGGCCCGCACGTGGGCGGCCATGGACGCCATCGAGCGGGCGATGTAGCCCTGGGGATCGGTATCGCGCAAGCGCAGGGCCTCCGCGAAGGAAATACCGTGAGGGACATAGCCCTGGAGGGCGTCATGCGCCGAGGTCTGGTCGGTGAGCACGTCGGGCACCAGGCCGGTGGCGACCAGGTGCTCCAGCAGGTCGACGGCGTTGGCCTCGACGGCGATGGAGACCGCCTCGCGGGCGTCGCGGGCCGCCAGGGCCTGGGAGACGGCGGCCGGAATGTCCGGGGCCACACGGTCGAGGTAGCGGGTGGCGAGGCGGCGCTCGATGCGGCTGGGATCGATCTCCGCCACCAGGCAGACCCCCTCGTTCATGGTGACGGCGAGCGGCTGGGCGCCGCCCATGCCGCCGAGGCCGGCGGTGACGGTGAGGCGGCCGGCGAGGGTGCCGCCGAAGCGTTGGCGGGCACACTCGGCGAGAGTCTCGTAGGTCCCCTGGAGAATGCCCTGGGTGCCGATGTAGATCCACGACCCGGCGGTCATCTGGCCATACATGGTGAGCCCGAGCCCCTCCAGGCGGCGGAACTCGTCCGCCGTGGCCCAGTGAGGAACCAGCAGCGAATTGGCGATCAACACCCGCGGCGCCTCGGCGTGAGTACGAAACACCGCCACCGGTTTGCCGGACTGGACGAGGAGCGTCTCGTCATTACCGAGCCGCTTCAGGGTCGCCACGATCGCCTCGAAGCACTCCCAGTTGCGGGCCGCCTTGCCCGAGCCGCCGTAGACGACCAAGTCCTGGGGCCGCTCGGCGACCTCGGGATCGAGGTTGTTCATCAGCATCCGCAGGGCGGCCTCCTGCTGCCAGCCGCGGCAGGAGATCTCCGTGCCGCGAGGAGCGCGCACGGTACGGGGGCGGGCGGGCGGGGCGGGCGCGGCAGTGGTCGTCAGGGCCATGGTGGGTATTCTACTCGCGGCGGCTCCGGGAGAGCGAAGGACCTCAAGGACGCCAAGGACCTCAAGGACAAGGAACGTCCTTCTCGCCGGTGCCCCTGCCAGTCCTTGAGGTCCTTGGCGTCCTTGAGGTCCTTCGCT
>JBAPYB010000186.1:0-24283 GCA_049284515.1 Thermoanaerobaculia bacterium | reverse complement strand
TCTTCTCCCGGTGAGGGGGGTGGGAGGGGGCGGGAGAAGAGGGCCGGGGTGATGAGGGTCTTGGGAGGGGGGCGCTCCGAGTCAGCAAAATCAGTGGGGCGGCCCGGCGGGCCGCCCCTTCTTGACGTCCTGACCGATCAGGCCTGCTTCCGCCGCCTCAGCAACGCGAAGGCCAGACCCGCCAGGCTCAACGCCAGCAACGCCAATCCGAGGGTCGAGAGGGTCGGGATGTCACCAGCCGACCCCGGCACCTGGATGCTCGTGGGATTGGCAGCGCCGGTCACCCCAGGATCATCCGTCTGCGCCGTCGAGTCGTTGGTGCCGTTGCCGTCGGAATCGAAGGAGATGGTCCCCTGGTTCGAGACCGTCGCTCCCGCCGCGGCGGGCAGGATCGTGGCGGTGATGGTGATCGTCACCGTGCCACCGGCCGGAATGGCACCGTTCCAGGTGACCGTGTTGCTGCCGGTGTTCGCGACGGCGGTGCCGCTGCTCGCCATGGCAGAGACCAGGGCCAGTTGCGACGGCAGGACGTCCGTTAGCTCGTTGCCCGGATTGTCCGCCTGCGCGCCGGTGCCGTTGTTCGTCAGGACGATGGTGTAGGTGATGGTGCCGCCCACCGCATAGGGGCCGGCTGACACCGTCTTGGTGCCCGAGACCGAGGCGCCCGGCGCGGCGGTGATGGTGTCGCTGTCCGTCGCCGAGTTGTTGCCCGGAGTCGGATCGGTGACCCCGGCGGGAGCCGTCACGGTCGCCGTGTTGGAGAGCGTGCCGGTGGCCGCGGCCGAGATGGTGCAGCTTGCAGTGTAGGTGACGCTGCCGCCGGAAGGCAGATTGGCGGAGTCGTTGATGTTGCCGGAGCCGGAGGCCGTGCAGGTGCCGCCACCCGCGCCTACGCAAGTCCAGGTGCAGGTGAGGGAAGCCGGGAAGGTGTCGGCCACCGTGGCACCCGTGGCGTTGCTCGGACCGGCGTTGGAGGCGGTGATGGTGTAGGTGACCGAGCCGCCCGGGGTGGCCGTGGTCACGCCGTCGGTCTTGGTGATCGAAAGGTCCGCGCTCGCCCCCAGCGTGTCGCTATCGGTCGCGGAATTGTTGCCCGGAGTGGGATCGGTGACTCCGGCGGGAGCTGTCACGGTCGCCGTGTTGGAGAGCGTGCCGGTGGCTGCATTCGAGATGGTGCAGCTCGCGGTGTAGGTGACGCTGCCGCCGGAAGGCAGGTTGGCGGAGTCGTTGATGTTGCCGGAGCCGGAGGCCGTGCAGGTGCCGCCGCCCGCGCCCACGCAGGTCCAGGTGCAGGTGAGCGAAGCCGGGAAGGTGTCGGCCACCGTGGCACCGGTCGCATTGCTCGGGCCGGCGTTGGAGGCCGTGATGGTGTAGGTCAACGAGCCGCCGGCGGTCACCGACGTTACACCGTCGGTCTTGGTGATCGAGAGGTCCGCGCTCGCCCCCAGGGTATCGCTGTCGGTGGCCGAGTTGTTGCCCGGAGTCGGATCGGTGACTCCGGCGGGCGCCGTCACGGTCGCCGTGTTGGAGAGCGTGCCGGTGGCCGCGGCCGAGATGGTGCAGCTTGCGGTGTAGGTGACGCTGCCGCCGGAAGGCAGGTTGGCGGTGTCGTTGATGTTGCCCGAGCCGGAGGCCGTGCAGGTTCCACCGCCCGCGCCTACGCAGGTCCAGGTGCAGGTGAGGGAGGCCGGGAAGGTATCGGCCACGGTGGCTCCCGTGGCGTTGCTCGGACCGGCGTTGCTGGCCGTGATGGTGTAGGTCACCGAGCCGCCGGGGGTGGCCGTGGTGACGCCGTCGGTCTTGGTGATCGAAAGGTCCGCGCTCGCCCCCAAGGTGTCGCTGTCCGTCGCCGAGTTGTTGCCCGGAGTCGGATCGGTGACTCCGGCAGGCGCCGTCACCGTGGCCGTGTTGGAGAGCGTGCCGGTGGCCGCGGCCGAGATGGTGCAGCTTGCGGTGTAGGTGACGCTGCCGCCGGAAGGCAGGTTGGCGGAGTCGTTGATGTTGCCGGAGCCGGAGGCCGTGCAGGTGCCGCCGCCCGCGCCCACGCAAGTCCAGGTGCAGGTGAGGGAAGCCGGGAAGGTGTCGGCCACGGTGGCTCCGGTGGCATTGCTCGGGCCGGCGTTGGAGGCGGTGATGGTGTAGGTCACCGAGCCGCCCGGGGTGGCAGTGGTCACGCCGTCCGTCTTGGTGATCGAGAGGTCCGCGGTCGCCCCCAGCCCGTCGCTGTCGGTCGCCGAGTTGTTGCCCGGAGTCGGATCGGTGACCCCGGCAGGCGCCGTCACGGTCGCCGTGTTGGAGAGCGTGCCGGTGGCCGCGGCCGAGATGTTGCAGCTCGCGGTGTAGGTCACACTGCCGCCGGAGGGCAGGTTGACGGTGTCGTTGATGTTGCCCGAGCCGGAGGCGGTGCAGGTGCCACCGCCCGCGCCGACGCAGGTCCACGTGCAGGTGAGCGAGGCCGGGAAGGTGTCTGCCACCGTGGCTCCCGTGGCGTTGCTCGGACCGGCGTTGGAGGCCGTGATGGTGTACGTCACCGAGCCGCCCGGAGTGGCCGTAACGACGCCGTCGGTCTTGGTGATCGCAAGGTCTGCGCTCGCCCCCAGGGTGTCGCTATCCGTGGCGGAGTTGTTGCCCGGAGTCGGATCGGTGACTCCGGCCGGCGCCGTCACCGTGGCCGTGTTGGAGAGTGTGCCGGTGGCCGCGGCCGAGATGGTGCAACTCGCGGTGAAGGTCACGCTGCCGCCGCTCGGCAGGTTGACGGTGTTGTTGATGTTGCCGGAGCCGGAGGCCGTGCAGGTGCCGCCGCCCGCGCCGACGCAGGTCCACGTGCAGGTGAGCGAGGCCGGGAAGGTATCGGCCACCGTGGCTCCCGTGGCATTGCTCGGGCCGGCGTTGGAGGCGGTGATGGTGTAGGTCACCGAGCCGCCCGGGGTCGCCGTGGTCACACCGTCGGTCTTGGTGATCGCAAGGTCCGCGCTCGCCGCCAGCGTGTCGCTGTCCGTGGCCGAGTTGTTGCCCGGAGTCGGATCGGTGACTCCAGCGGATGTCGCCACCGTTGCCGTGTTGGAGAGCGTGCCGGTGGCCGCAGCCGAGATGTTGCAACTCGCGGTATAGGTGACGCTGCCGCCGGCTGGCAGGTTGACGGTGTCGCCGATGTTGCCCGAGCCCGCCGCCGTGCAGGTGCCGCCGCCCGCGCCCACGCAGGTCCACGTGCAGGTGAGAGAGGCCGGGAACGTGTCAGTCACGGAAGAGCCCGGCGCGTTGCTCGGACCCGCGTTGGAGGCCGTGATGGTGTAGGTCACGGAGCCGCCCGGGGTTGCCGTCGTCACGCCGTCGGTCTTGGTGATCCCGAGGTTGGCCTGAGGCGTCAGGGTGTCGGTGTCCGTCGCGCTGTTGTTGGCAGCGTTCGGATCCCCGGCGAGGGTCACCGTCGCGGTGTTGCTCAGCGTGCCGGTGGCCGCGGCCGAGATGGCGCAGGTCGCGGTGTAGGTGACGCTGGCTCCCGCGGGGAGGTTCACCGTGTCGTTGATGTTGCCTGAGCCCGAGGCCGTGCAGGTGCCGCCGCCCGCGCCCACGCACGTCCAGGTGCAGATGAGGGTCGCCGGGAAGGTGTCCGCCACCGTGGCGCCGGTCGCCGGAATGGCGGTCGCGTTGGAGGCGGTGATGGTGTACGTCACCGAGCCGCCGGGAGTTGCCGTGGCCACGCCGTCCGTCTTGGTGATGCCGAGATCCGCCACCGCCGCATTGGTGACGTTGATGCACCCGTTGGCGGTCACGCTCTGACCGTCAGGATTGGTGATGGTGACGTTCTGCGACCCGTTGGCGAGCGCCGTGATGTTCAGCGTCACCTGGGTGGGATTGTTGTACGTCACGCTGTTGACGATCGCATTGGTGACCGTGGCGGAAATGTGACTGAACGGCAGGGCCGGCGGCGGCAGGTTCGCCCCCGGATCGTAGAAGCCCGAGCCGCCGCTCGAGGTGGCGGCGATCACCACGTTGCCGGTGGGGCCCGTGAAGGAGATCGGGCTGCCCGAGCAGGTCGGAGTGGCCGGCGGCGGCGCCTTGAGGCAGCCGACCCGCACGGCGTAGCTGTTCGACGCCTGGTTGTACTCCTGGATCGTACACACCGACATGTCGTCGATCGGATCGACGACGGTGAAGGAGTAGTCGCCCCAACGCCGGCCCGAGGCGCCGCCCGGATCGGACGGCGGATTGTAGTTGGCCGTCGTAGTCCCGTAAGTCACCGCGGGCGTCCCCGGCGGGCCCGTCATCGTGCCCAGGGTGTCTCCCGCGAGCCGGCCCACGTACACCGGGGTGGCGCCTACGGGAGTGCCGGCCATGGAGGCCCCGAGCACCACATGCCCCTGGCCGGTGACCACCACCGAGGGTATCCAGTACTGCCGGGCCGCGGCACGAGTCGCGGCGTTGTCGAAGACCGTCCCCGACTGCACGAGTGTCGGCGTGGTGGTGAGGTTCTGAAACTCGTACCAACGCGCTGCGTTCCGGGAGGCCGCGGCGGTGCTGGCGACACCCGCGTTGGTCACCGTGAAGTTGTGTGCGCTCCACAGGCGGCCATTGCGGATCATCGCCTGGAAGAATCGATCGTCGATCGTATCGAGGAGCCCGTTGTTGCCGCCGGTGTTCCCGGCGTGCTGGACCAGCCTTATCGCGGCGGTTCCCGAGAGAGTTGTGGTGGGGACGGTGACGGGAATGTTGGCAGAAATGGTCGGCGTCAAGGAGCCCGGATTGCTCACTCGCCGGAACTGGATGAGGCTGAATGCGGCGTTGTCGGGACCGACGAAGTACCCCTCGGTCGCGCCCGGATCGAAGTTGTCGACGCCGCGCGGCGATTCCGGCCCGGCCCCCGCTCCAGCCGCCAGGTTGGGGAATGCGGTGACGACGATCGGGCCTGCGCCGAGGGTCGACGTCTTTTGCACGACGTAACCGTTGGTTCCTACGAAGGAACCGGCGCCGGAGAAGATGTTGCAGCCGACGTAGAGCGCGTTGACGTCGATTCCCAGGGAGGGATAGTCGCAGAAGTCGCCGCTCGCGTCCGTCTGGAAAAAGAAGAAGGTCCATACGGTGCTGCCGGTGATCACCCCGGCGCTCGCCGCATCGCTCACCGCCACCATCCAGCGGTTGACGGCCGTCGTCGTGCAGGTGGCGTTCGTGCAGGGCACGTCGATGATGGACATGTACCAGCGGGCGGTGAAGCGGTCGTAGCGGATCTGCGGGTCGCTGGTGAAGTTGAGGACCACCGGCGGGCTCACCGGAGTTTCCACCGAGGCGAAGAAGACGTCAGGGTCGGCGTTGAGCACCCCGTCCGCAACTCCCGCCTTGGTGAAGGAGCGGATGCGGCCGTTGACGAAGACGATGTATTGCGACGGCCCGACCGTGCCCATGGAGTCGGGAGGAAACGCTCCCGTGTCGGTGAGCGTCGCGCCATCCCAGGCGGTGCCCGTCGTATGGATCTTGAGCTCGGGGGTGGCGGCCTTCTCCGGCTCGGCCGCCGGGAAGCTCGACACCGCGGGGGCATTCGGGTTCTGCGGCAGGTTGCTGCGGTCGGGGTACTCGAGCTCGTGGTCCGGATGCGGCTTCGCGGGCGGGCTCGCCGCCTGCCTCTGCATGATGCTGGCCGTGCTCTCCTGGATGCCGGGAGAGGTGGCCAGCCGGTTCCCGGCGAACTCCTCCGCCCGGGCGATTCCGGCAATGGAGAAGGCGAGGACGGTGACGAAGGCGAGGCGGGCCGTAACGAGGACTCGGGAGCTGACCATGATCCTGTCTTCCTCCTGCCGGGGGGTCCAGCGCAGCAATGGGGCACGTCTAGAGAGTACGCGTTTTATCAAGACCGCTCCGGTTCGTCAAGTCGTCTGTCGCGGAGGGCATAGCAGCTCTCCTCTGGAAACAGCGGTTCTTGCTATTATCCCCATGTAGGAGCTGCCCATGAAGGAGCTGAACCGATGAAGACCTGCCGAAACGCCCTCCTCCTCAGCGTCGCACTGTCCGTGGTGCTGCTCAGCCCGGCCCGGGCCGAGCCGGCGAAGACCGAGATTCAGGGTGCAGCGATCCTCGATCATGCCTGCGGCAAGGTTGCCGTCAAGCACATGGGGCTGGTCCACGCCGGCAAGATGGAAGAGGCCGGCAAGCTTGGCACCCAGGAGATGCAGGAGCAATGGAAAGCCCTGCCGGCCAAGGACCGCGAGATGATGGCCGCGATGATGAAGGAGATGTCGAAGACGGAGGAGCAGTTCGCGGCGGACATCAAGGCCGGCGGGCTCCTCGTCATCGAGGGCAACCAGGCCACGCTGACCGTCAAGCAGGAGCACAAGGACGCCAACGGCAGCAGCACCGAGACGATGACGGAGCGCTACGTCCTCGACGGCGCCGTGTGCCGGATTACGCGGTAGGGCGCTGGACTTTCCAGACACCCTCTTACTGCCGGAGCCTCATTACGCCGGACTGGTCGGTGCCCGCGTAGAGGGTGGAAGGGTCGTGCGGGTCGACTCCCAGGAAACGGACGTTCTGCCCCGTCATCCCGTCACCCAGTGGCTCCCAGGTGACGCCGCCGTCAATGCTGTGGAAGACGCCGCTCTGCAGTGTGCCGGCGTAGAGGACGTCGGCGTCGGCCGGATCGAACGCCAGGGTGGTCAGCAGGGTGAATTGCGGGATCCCCTGCCCCGAGGGGGTCCAGGTGTGGCCGCCGTCGTCGCTGCGCACGAGGCCGTCCCTGCCGCCCCCGCCCCACAGCGTGCCGGGACGCGACGGATCGGGGACCATGAAAAAGATGCCGACGCCGGCGGCGGCGAGCGACCAGGAGCTGCCGTGATCCGCGCTCACGTAGACGTTTTGGCCGGCGAGAGCGGCGTTGACGAGGGCGTAGACGTGAGCAGGATGGAGAGGATCGGGAGCCAGGAAGTTCGCCTGGATCAGCATGTCCTCCCCGGGGAGCCCGTCGCGGATGCAGGTCCAGTGCTGCCCGGCGTCGGCGCTGTAGAACATGGCGCAGGCCTCCGGCCCCGGGTGGCAGCTCAGGTCGAAGGGACCGACGAAACCGGTGGTGTAGAGCCCGGAGGAGTCCAGCGGATCGACGGCGATCGTCGTCGGCAGGAAACAGGCAAGGGTCGAGCCGCTCCAATGGCCGCCGGCGTCGGTGGTCGAGGAGATTCCCCCCACCTGGCCGAGGTAGGCGGTCCCCGCATGATTGGGGTCCGCCGCGAGCGGTCCGTTCACCAGGAAGATGGGAGCGTTGTCGAGCAGCGTCCAGTCGTCGCCGCCGTCGGTGCTGCGGAACACGCCGCTGGAGTAGGTCGACGCCCAGAGGCGGTTCGGCTGCTGCCGGTCGAGGGCCAGGCCGGAGATCCCGGCCGCCTGCATCCCTTGCCGCGAGAGCGACCACGAGCTCCCATGGTCGGCGCTCCGGAAGGGGCCGAGGCTGGTTCCTGCCAGCAGCGTGGAGGCACCTGGCAGTAAGGCGGAGATGCCGTCTTGCGGCAGCCCGGCGGTGAGAGCGGTCCACGTCCGTCCCTGGTCGAGGCTGCGGTACGGGTGCCACGCCGACACCGCCCAAAGGGTGCCCCGGGCGCCGGCCTGGAAGGCCAGGGAGCTGGTAAACCCCGGCAGCCTGCCGACGACGGCCGACCACTTCGAGCCGCCGTCGGTGCTGCGGAAGACGAGATCCGCGTTCTCGCCGGCAACGGCGGCGTAGAGCGCGCCGGAACGGGAGTCGACGGTGAGCGCGCTGACCGGGCCGGCGGGCAGCCCGCGGCCGGCCGGGAACCACTTGATGCCGCCGTTCTTGCTCTTGAACATTCCGGAGATGCCGCCGGAATAGAGGACCTGCGGATGGAACGGGTCGATCGTCAGGTGCTGGGAGGTCGGCGGCGATTTGGAGAGCGCCTCCCAGGTGGCTCCGTCGTCGGCGCTGCGGAGCATCGGACCGCTCAGCGTGCCGGCATAGAGGACGCCGGCCGGGTCCCGGATGAGCGAGACGGCGCCGTCGTTCCGGATCACGGTCCAACTGGCGCCACCGTTCACGGTGCGATAGATCTGGCGGAACCCGGCGACCCAGACGAAGTCGGGCCGCCGGGAGTCGACCACCACCGAGGCGACGGTGTCGTAGAGCGTCATCCCGTTGCCGGCGAAGCTCCAGGTCGCCCCGCCGTCGAGGCTACGGAAGACGCCGCCGGAGCTGAGGCCGGCGTAGACGGTCGACGGGCTGGAGGGCGCCGCGGCCAGGACCACGACGTTGCCGCCCTCCGGGCCGATCCGGGTCCAAGTGGCCGCGGCGGCGAGACGGGGGAGGGAGGAGCTGAGGAGCAGCAGGATCACGAATGCGACGCGTCGGTCCATAGCGTTTTCTCCTGGTTGGTGCGGCGACGAAAGAGCTGGCGGAGATTATAGCACTGCGGCATAAAGGTGGAGAGGCTGTGTGCGCCCCGATTCCCGGTAGCGAAGACGAACCCAACCGACGTCCTCGGACGGCGCGAGCGGGGGTACCGCGCCGCTCGCTCAGAGGGTGTCTTGAAAGTCGTAGACGACTGCGTCGCCAGGGATTGAAATCACCTGGCTACCCTCGGTAGTCCCTGCGGGACACAGGGGAAACGAAATTGCGGTCCCGGAGGGGACAAGCGTCAGTAGCCAAGGATTTCAATCCCTGGCGACGCAGGCGGCACTGTCGACCCTTTCCAAACACCCTCCGCGCCGGGCTGGTCGCCGGCGCCGCCCGGCCGGGCTCACTCCTGCCGGCGCAGATCCATCAGCTTGGCCTGCTGCGCATCCGTCAAAAGGTTTTTGATGCGCACGACGAGCGCGATCTGCGTCCGCTTCACTTCGCGCTCCAGGGCCAGGACCTTGTCGACCTGGGATAGCACGGCGGCCTCGTCGGCCGGCTTGGCCTGGAGGAGCCGGGCCAGCTTCTGGCTCTCGGTCTGCAGCTCGAATTGCACGTCCACGAACTTCGACTGTGCCTTCTGCACGTTCTCCTTGATGGCGGTGCGCTGGCGTTCGTCGAGGTTGATCTCCTGGCTGTACTTCATCACCAGCTCGGGCGGGAAGACGGCCTTGGCGATCGGATCGTCTCTCGGGCCCGCGGGCTCGGCCCAGGCGGCGGCGGCGAGCAGGGCGATGAGGAGGAAAAAGGCTTTCGATTTCATGACGGCGATCTCCTTTCAGAGGATGGGGGAACAGGGTCGAGGTCGAGCACGCTCCGGCCCCATCCCGCCGGGGCGGCGAGGATCTCCTGGCCGGAGGTTTCGAGCAGGAAGTCGGTGGGGGAGCGCCACTCGGCGAGCGACGGCGCTCCGGCAGGCGCCTGCGGCTCCTGCGTCCGCAGGCCGAGCCAGGCCGCGAGCACGGCGACGAGGAGCCCGGCTGCGACCGCCCACCGCAGGCGATGAAAGGATTCTTTTCGCTGGGACCGAGCCCGTCCCTGCCGCACGACCTCGGCGAAGGGGCGGACCTGCTCCTGCTCCTCGCGGCGCAACGCCGAGAAGGCGGCGGCCAGCTCGCGATCGTCATCCTGGTTCATGGTTTCACCTCCGCCGCGAGAGCTCCAAGCCGCATCTGGAGCCCGGCCTTGCCGCGGTGGTAGTGCGTGCGGGCGCTGCCCAGCGAGATGCCGAGGACGCGGGCCGCTTCCTCCACGGTCAAATCCTGATAGAAGACGAGATGGATCACCTCGCGCTGGCGGGCCGGCAGGGCCTGCAGGGCGGCGCGCAGGGTCCGGCTGGTCTCCGTGGCGCCGGCGAGAGTTTCGGGCGTAGGGATCGGCGCCGGGCTCGGGTGCCTGTCCCGCCAGCGCAAGCCGGCAAGGGACCGCAGCCAGGCGCTGCGACGCCTTTCGGCCGCTGTCCGGCGGATGACGCCGAAGAGCCAGGTCTTGAAGCTCGACCGCTCGTCGAAGCGGGCGCGGCCGTCCAGGATCTTGAGATAGGTCATCTGCAGCACCTCCTCGGCTTCGTCCCGGTACCACCGGCAGCAACTGAGGGCCCAGCCGGTGCTGGCCGGGTGGAGCTCCTCGAGGCGTCGTTCAACGGTTTTGCCGGTCATCGGGTTCCGGCCCCTGGGCTTTGAGCGCGGGCGCCGGTCATGGAGTGAGTGGAACGGGGAGCGTCGCCATAGGACAAGGAGAGTCAAAAAGCCCAGGCGGTGCCCGTGCTATACTGAGTTGCGCTCCGGCAGGTCTTGTGCTCTGATTCCGTCACCTGTTGGAGAAAGGTCGACCCGAATGTCTGTAATTCCTCTCCAGCGCGAAGTCTATTATCCCGAGTCCGACGGCGAGCCGATGGCGGAAACCGAGGTCCACGCGCGGGAGATGATCTACGTTTTCGAAGCTTTCGAAGACCATCTCGAGACCGAGCGCGACGTTTACGTGGGGATCAACATGTTCCTCTATTACGTGGAGGGGAACCCTTCGGCGTCGGTGGCGCCCGACGTCTTCATGGCCCGCGGCGTGCCCCGGGGCGAGCGCCGGACCTACAAGCTCTGGGAGGAGGGCCGGCCGCCGTCCCTCGTCGTGGAGGTGACCTCCGGTAGCACCCGCAAGAGCGACATGGGGAGCAAGAAGCAGATCTACGAGGAGTTGGGCGTCGAGGAGCTCGTCCTCCACGATCCCTTGGGGGACTACCTGAAGCCCCAGCTCCAAGGCTACCGGCTGGCCTTCGGACGCTATCAGCCCATTCCTCTGGACGAGGACGGCTCCCTGCTCAGCCGCGTCACCGGCCTGCGCTTCCGGCCCGAGCCCGACGGCATCGGCCTCCGGCTCGTCGACGAGGAGACGGGCCGGCTCTTCCTGACCAGCCGGGAGAAAACCAAGAGAGCCGCCCGCCTCGAAGCCGAGCTCGAGCGCGCACGCCGGACTCCCCAATCCTGATCGATCCACGCCTGTCGTCCGCCCGCACGGCCTCACTTCAGCCCTTCTGCCAGGAAGAGGGTCGAGATCATGCGGCCGTAGCCGTAGACGTAGGAACTGCCGTCGGGGGTCAACTTCAGATCGCCCACAGTATAGATACCGGCAGGATCGGGAAAGGGGATCTCGCGCAGGAGCCGCCTCTCGCCGGTGGCGAGATCGAGCCGGAAGACCGGGATGGAACTGGCGAGGCGTTGCCAGAGGAAAAGGGCGCGACCGTCGGCGCTCCAGCGCCGCTGCGGCCCACGTCGTAGAGCGCCAGGAGGTTGGGGTGGGACAGCGCCGCGATGGCTCGGGCCTCGCGCTCGAAGCGGGCCAGGGCCTTGGGATCTTCGGCGAGGCGCTCCGGCAGAACCTTGACCGCCACCTGCCGGCCCAGCCTCTGGTCGCGCGCCCGGTAGACCTCGCCCATCCCTCCGGCGCCGAGCGGCGCGAGGATCTCGTAGGAGCCGAGGATGGTTCCTGCAGTCAGGGGCAACGGCGTCTCCCGGTTTTTTCGGAACTTCCGGGAGATTCTAAATCAATCGCCTCCTCGCCCTCTATCCCGTCTTGACGCACATGCGCTTCTTGTTCGACCACTCGTACTGGTAGGCGTAGCCGCCGGTGCCGAAGAAGGGCGGGGGCGACCAGGCGCACTTGTCGTCGGCCTCGGCGCCGGTGTTGTCCCACCAGGTGGTTCCCGTCGGATCGGTCGCGGTCTCGCGCGTCTCGTGGCAGAAGAAGATCTCCTGGTTCTGCACCGGCGTCCAGCCGGACACCTGGCAGCCGCTGCAGCTCGGATAGGGCTGGATGGTGTACTTGATGGCGTTGGTCCCGCTGCCGATCCAACTGTGATAGGCGCAGAACGCCAGGTTCGGTCCGCCGCACGAGGTGGAGCCGCCACTGTCGGAATACGAGGTGCTCGGGATGACGACCTCGTAAATGGTGCTGGCGTCGAAGGCGTGGCTGGCCAGGTAACTGTTCACCTCGGATTGGACGCGGGCGTCGGTGACCTTGACCGGCGGCGTCGAGGTGTCGAACCAGTCTGGAGTGCCAGAGCCGAGGTTCGAGGGCTGGACTCCGTACTCCAGGATCGTGCGGTATTCGGGGGTCATGCCGAACTGGTTGCGGTCGGCCACCAGGGTCCTCGCATAGGAGTAGTCAGGAGAGGCGGCGTTGTTGAAAGTCGGTCCCCAGAAGACGAAGACCACTTTGGCCGAGACGATGACGCCGCCGCCGTGGTTGATCAGGTTGCCGGCCTTGGCAACGATGGCTCCGCGCACCGGGGTGTAGATGACGCGGCCCGCGTCCGCGAAGGGGGCTGTCACCGGCCTCCCCCTGTCCGCGGCGTTCGCCGCGACGGCCAGGAGACCGCAGGAGAGCGCCAGGGCGCACTTCAAAGCTTTGCTTCTCATCACCGATTCCTCCAGGGTTTGGGTGGTCCTCTATAAGACAGGGTGCAACCCATGGCGGAAAAGGGGCTCCTGCTCGAGCCTCACTTCAGCTCCGTGAGCACGGCCCGGAGAGACCGCTGGCCTAAATCACCACGCCGCTCGACCGGAGCTTGAGCCGTTTGGGGCTGAACGGCGGGATGGGCAGAGGCTCGAGAAGGGGCAGGCCGTTGTGCCAGAAACCGCGATGATCCACCTTCTCCCCGGTCCGGTAAAAGTGGACGAGGTAGGCGACGTCGCTCGCGGAAAACTCCGAAAGCCAGGCGTCGAGGTCCCGGACGCCCAGGTCGTGCAGGAGCTTCAGGCCATAGCGGGACGCATCCCGTTCATATCGCTCGACCTCGTCGAGCTCGGCCTCGCTGTAGCAGCCGGGGTCCTTGTTGCCGATCTCCGGAGCCTTCCCCAGGAGGTTCCACTGCACGGTGTGGCCAAAAAGGTGGATCAGGTTGAAAGCGATGAGCTCGGGGCTCTGCTCGAAATCGATCCAGATCTCCTCCCCGTCCAGGTCACCGACGAACGGAGCCGGGACGTCGACGAACAGGATCGGAATCCCATAGTGCTGCTCGATCTCGACTTGGAGAAGGTCGATGACCTCCTGGAGGCGTTCGGGAGTCGGGGAAGGGGTCCCCGGGTCGCCCGGTAACGGCAGTGGATCGACGTCCTGGGAGCTGCGGTTCTCGTCCATTGCAGGGATCATAGTGGAGAACTGGCTGGAGCGCGGGTCATGGGCAGGCGGCCGTCCCCGTCCGCGTGAAGGCGAGGAGCCCCTTGTCGTTGGTGGCGGCGTAGATGCGGCAGGGGTCTTTCGGATCGGCGGCGAGGGCGTTGAACGCGAAGGGCCTGGGAGCGGCGCCCAGCGGGGACCAGTTCTGGCCGCCGTCCTCGCTCACGTAAACGTTGTCATACCTCACCGCGGCATAGAAAGCGTTGGGCGGGGCGGCCGTCAGCCACTGGACCTCGCGGCCGTGAAAGGCGCTGCTGACCAGGGACCAGGTGGCGCCGTCGAGCGTCTTGTAAATGTCTCCGCCCGAGGTCGTGTAGGCGGTCTCCGGCTGCGAGGGATCGACCGCGAGAACGGTGACACCGGTCGGGATGCCGCTCTGGGCCAGGGTCCAGGTGGCGCCGGCGTCGGCGCTCCGCAGGATCCGGACTGTGGCGTCGAGGCTGCCGGCGTAGACGGTGGAGGGTGAGGAGGGCGAGAGGGCCAGGCCCTGAAAATAGATGTTGGCTCCCGGTCCCGGCAACGTGGTCCACGAGTCCCCTCCGTCGGTGCTCTTGAAGATTCCGCCCGGGCTTCCCGCGGCCCACAAGGTCAGAGGATCCTGAAAATCCGCCTTCAACACCGTCATGCCGCCGCTGGGATTGCCGGCGACTGACCAGGTTGCTCCGCCGTCGCGGCTGCGCAGGATCTGCCCGTCATAGCGCCCCAGATAGACGGTCTGCGGATCGACCGGACTGGTGACGACCCAGCGGTCGTAGACGGCGGTGGCAGGCCGGGGCTCCGCGATCTGGTTCCAGGTCCGGCCGCGGTCCGTGCTCTTGAAGAGGACGTAGTTGGCGGCGGCCCAGAGAGTGTTGGAATCCTCCGCATCCACCGCGATCGAGCTGACGACGGAGGCGGTGAGGCCCTGAACGTTGCGCGTCCAGGAGGTCCCGCCGTCCGTGCTGCGGAAGACACCCGTCTCGACGGCGGGGAAGTCGACGCTCGCGAGCAGGGCCGGCGTCTTGCCGGTGGGGATGAGAAGGCTGCGGATCTCCGCGTCCGGCGGTAGGTCCTGCGACAGGAGGCTCCAGGTCGCGCCGGCGTTCGCGCTGCGGTACACGCCCCCGATTCCGCCGGCATAGACGGTGTTCTTGCCCGTGGAGGGAAAGGCGATGCAGGAGAGGCTCGCGGTGCCCGGAAAGCTCCCCTGCTTCCAGGTCCGGCCGTCGTCGGTGCTCCGCAGGAGACCTTGCTCAGCGATCACGTAGAGCGTCTTGGGGGAACGTGGATCCAGGGTCAGAACGGTGATGTATTGGTTGTCCAGCTCACTGCTGTGGATGGCCTGCCAGGAGTAGCCGCCGTCCAGGCTCTTGAAGAGGCTGGCCGTCACCGGGTCCTTCGGCCGGAGCGTGGCGAACATCCGGCGCGGGGACGACGGATCGATGGTCACGGCCAGCGCGATGTAGGGCGAGGGGAGCAACCCCTTGGTGAGGAGCCGCCATTTTCCCCCGCCGTTGGTGGACTGGTAGAGGCCGCCGACGGTGGCTGCGAAGACGATCTGCGGAGACTTGGGATGGATCACGACGTTCAAGACGGGGAGATAGGGAGCCAGGCCGGTCTGCTTCCACGTCGAGCCGCCGTCCACGCTCTTGAAGAGGCCCGTGATCTGGACGGCGTACAGGGTGGAGGCGTGGAGCGGATCGAAGGCGAAAGCCGACACCGGGGACCGCAAATCGAGCCCGCCCCCCGCCCATTTCCAGGTCGAGCCGCCGTCCACGCTCTTGTACGCCCCGCTGAACACGCCCGCATAAACCACCTGCGGACTGCCCGCGGGAGAAGCCAGGGCATAGACCGGCCCGCCCTCGGGACCGAGAGACGTCCAGGAGCCCGCCACCGCCTCGGCAGACACCGGAGCCGCCAAGGCGAGAGAAATCAATCCGATCAGGAGCAAGCGTGGAACAGATGAGGACATGATGATTCTCCTCTGGAGCGAAGGCCCTCGTGAGAGTATGCTACACCGTATACGGATCAGCAGCAGATGGTGTCTAGGCGCGGCGGTGGCCGCTAAACAAAGCCCGCTCTTGGGGCGTCTATGGGAGGCAGGAGGAATTGTCGATGAAGAACGTGCTCGGCGTCGTGTGTCTTTCGCTCGGTCTCACCGTGGCCGCGGTCGCCGGTGAGCTCAAGACGGTCGGCGTGAGTGGAACGTCGAATCCGGCGGCCGTGACGATCCCGGCGGGACAGATGATGAGGATCTTGACCTGTGTATACGACGGGATAGACTCCATCAACGGCATCCCTGCTTCCCCGACGTTGACGTTCACTCCCAGCGGCCAGTCACAGGGCGCCGACTTGCACGCCACGATCCTCAAGCAGCTCTTGCAGCAAGACCTACAAGGGTTCTACCTGGTCGGACCGGCCAAGGTCACCTTTACCGGCAAGTCGGCGACCGGGTTTTTCGTCAACTATGAGATGCTTTCGTCGACGCGGTGACTCAAGGGGAAGCCATGGCAGCCCAATGGAACGGCCGATACATCGTAACAGACCCCCGCATTTGCCACGGCAAGCCAACCTTTCGCGGCACGCGTATTCTCGTCTCTGATGTGCTGGAGCAACTCGCTGACGGTATTGCCTGGGAGGCCGTGATTCGGGAGTGGCACGGCAGCATCAGCCGGGAGGCCATTGCCGAGGCGGTGCAATTGGCTACGAGCGCCCCTTGAGCACACCTCCGACTACGGGGCTGTTGCGGCAGTGGCCCTCAGAAACCGAGGACAGAGGTAGAAACGCCGGTGTGGATTAGGAAAGTCTGACGCCATGATGCTCCAGGCTGGTTGCGACTTGGAAGGCTCGGGGCTCGATAAGGGGGCGGCCGAACGGTCGAGATTGGCTGCCGTCAAAGTAAGCGGGTAAGTCATCAGGTCTGAATCGTATATCGAGGTTCAGACCTGCGCAAAGGAGGTTCAGGGCCTCAACCAGATGATTTCGAGCGTCGCGGTGATACTTATCTTGCTCTCCGAGGGTCAGAGCTAGCCTTAGCCGCTTTGCTTGTTGACCTATTGAACGCCGAAGCTCATATCCGTCTGAAAACCGGGAGAGCTCCGTTATCAGGGCGTGTGTCTTCAAGTTTCGCCGATTGAGGAAGCCCACGATTAGAGGACCTCCCTGAAAGGGATTGATTTTCGCTTCTGCCATTTGCCCCCGATAATCCAGGACCGCGAACTCCTTAGGACCCGACGCTACAAGAAAACCGAGGTGATCCAATTCTCGCGGGAAGAAGGGAAATGGCTGCTCCGGCCCTTCTTCTTGGATTTTTCCGAGCTGAAGTCCATAAACGCAACGAGAATGCTCGGGTACGGGAACAAGAAGCTCGTCGGAAGCCCAGTACCTCAGCTCTAAGATTCCAAACTCTGGATCGGGTAGCACCATTAATAGATAGGCTTCCCGGTCCGTCTCGAAGACTCCCCGAACGAGATGCTCTGAAAGGCTGTTCTCCTGAAGGAATCCTCCCGCGTAGACTCGGGCGGCCCGCTGAATAAGTTCTTGCAGCCGTACGAAGACTATGGCCCCGTCGCGCCTCATGCAGCCAAATCCAATTTCGCGCTTCATGAGAGCGGTCAAGCGAGGCCAAGGTGTGATTGAGAAAGGACCAGGGCGTGCTCGGAGTCCGTTGACGATTGAGGCTGGTTCTGAGATGGTCCCTTGCCAAGAGTGAAGCATCGTCCAGGACCATCTTGTCGCAACGGTGGCTCGGATTACGATATCCTGCCTATCCGACAACTCGTCCTCCAGATCGGCGGCAAGTACACCGTCCAACCATTCGCAGAGAGCACGATGGAGGCTCCGGGTAGCTTCTCCCGGGATAAACTGATCGCGCGCCAGATTCATTTCGAGCGGGTACTCGTTTGGAGACACCGCGATCCGCAGGCACCCCAAAGAGGGCAGTATATTAAAACCGCTTTCCCCTCCGACAGAGTATAGTGGCGGGTAGTTGATTCCGCCGAAGTAAGTCTGAGTCTGGCGTGTGAAGATCCAGCCAAATTTCTTAAGCCACTCGCCCATATCGGGAATGGATGCCTCGAACTGAGGAATGTAAATTTTGGGTAGGTAGTAGTCTCCTACAACACCGGGCAGCGAGAGGTCTTTCTTTAAGAGGCGGGCCTCGGTTCGCCCAGCGCCAGTCGAGACGAGCTCAATGTCTCCCCTGGACGTAGATGGAATGGCTGGCTGGGAAAAGGAACGCTCGGTGATTCCATCGACTAAGGGCTCGTCACAAAATAACTCGAAGAGTATGCCCCCGGCTCTGCCGGGGAGACTTCCATAGTTTGACGGTTCCGGGATTCTGGGTGGAGGGGCGGGGTCTCTTTGCTTCGGAGGGCTCGGAGTTCTTGAAGAGGAGGGGTAGGTTCACAGAGGTTCGGATCGGGTGGTCCTGATGCCGTACCGGGAGGGGGCGCAAGGCCACGATCTCCAGCGATACGCGTACCTGGAGTCGAGCGTCGAAGTTGGCTCAAGGACCGCTTTGAGCGGCTCCCAAATTTCCAAGCCTCCGGCTCTGCCGGAGGTCGCTGACCTGACGCTCTTGATCAGCTCTGTCCCGGCCGCATCATTCTCGCGGCGCCTCACCCATCATGACCCGCCTCGACCGACTCCGCGACGAGATCGCCGCCACGTTCCGCCTGGCGGTGCCGGTGGCGGCGGTGCAGCTCGGGATGATGGCGATGGGCGTCATCGACACGATGATGCTCGGGCATCTCTCGGCCGAGGCGCTGGCGGCCGGGGCCTTGGCGCATCTCGTCACGTTCTGCTTTCTGGTGCTGGGCCAGGGCATCCTGGCGGCGATCGATCCCCTGGTCTCCCAGGCCCATGGAGCCCGCGACGTCCAGTCGGTAAGCGATTCCCTGCAACGCGGGCTGGTGATGGCCACGGTGCTGACGGTGCCGTTCTGCCTCGTGGCCTGGGACATGGGCTGGCTCTTCCGCCTCGCGGGCCAGCCGGCGGCGGTGGTCCCCGCCGCGGCGGCCTATGCGCGGGCGATCACCTGGGGGTGCCTCCCCTTCTTCCTGTTCCTCGTGCTGCGCCAGACGCTTCAGGCCATGAGTATCGTGCGGCCGGCGATGATTGCCATCGTGGTCGGCAACGTGGCCAACGTGGCGGGCAACTACATCCTGATCTTCGGCCACTTCGGATCGCCGGCCCTGGGCGTGGCGGGCTCGGCGTATTCGACGTCCATCGCCCGCTGGGTGATGTTCTTCCTTCTCCTTGCGGCGTCGCGGCGCAGGCTGGCCCCGTATTGGCGAGGCTTCACCCGCGAGGCGGTGGCGATCCGCGGGCATCTGTTGATGCTGCGCGTCGGCCTTCCCATCGGTTTCCACTACGCGGTCGAGCTGCTCATCTTCGCCCTGGTGGCCCTGTTGATGGGGCGCATCGGAGTGCGGGAGCTCGGCGGGAATCAGATCACGCTCAATCTGGCGAGCCTGTCGTTCATGCTGCCGCTGGGGGTCTCGGGCGCCGCCACCACCCGGGTAGGCAACGCCATCGGCCGCGGGGACATGCCGGGCGCCCGGGTCGCCGCGGCGGCTTCCCTGGTGCTGGGCGCCGGCGTGATGCTCTTCTTCGCCGCTCTCTTCGCCACTCTGCCGGAGTCCCTCGCGCGGCTCTACACGGGAGACCCGGCGGTGATCGCCGTGGCCGCGGCCCTCCTCCCCATCGCCGCCGTGTTCCAGGTGTTCGACGGCACGCAGGTGGTGGCGGCCGGCGTGCTGCGCGGCTCGGCGGATACGACGTTCCCGGCCGGCATCGCCCTGGTGGGCTTCTGGCTCGTGGGCCTGCCCGCCGGCTGGGCCCTCGCCTTCCCGGGCGGTCTCGGTCCCCGCGGGCTGTGGTGGGGATTGACGATCGGGCTGGCGGCCGTGGCGAGCCTGTTCGTGGTGCGGATCGCATTGCGGTTCCGGGGCACGATCCGGCGGGTGGGGCAGCTCCCGGACTATACTTGAAGAAAATCAGAGCGAGGAAAGGACAACAAGGACGAAGAAAGACCGTTTTGGGGAGCCTTCCTGTCCCTGATGTCCTTGGCGTCCTTGTTGTCCTTGACGTCCTTGCTGCTGGGTTCCTGCGACCATGACCGAGATCGACCTTCCCGACCTCCTGGCCGCCCGCCGCGCGCTGGCGGGGGTCGTCCTGCGCACTCCGGTGCTGCGCTCGGACGCTCTGGACGAACTCAGTGGGGCACGACTGTTCTTCAAAGCCGAAGGGCTGCAGATCACAGGCTCGTTCAAGGTCCGCGGCGCGTTCAATCGCATCCGGACGTTCACTGCCGAGGAGCTGGCGCCCGGGCTGATCACGGTGAGCGCGGGCAACGCGGCTCTAGGCGCGGCCTGGGCGGCCCGGGCCGCAGGCGCCCGACTGGTGGTGGTGATGCCGGAGAACGCGGTGCCGGAGAAGCTCGCCGCGGTGGCCGCGATGGGCGCCCGCATCGAAAAGGACGGCGTCACCAACGCCACCCAGGCCTTCGAGCGTCTGGCGCGGCTGCGGGAGGAGCACGGCTACACGCTGGTCCATCCCTTCGACGATCCGTTCGTCATCGCCGGCGCCGGCACGGCCACCTGGGAGCTGCTGGAGGACGTGCCCGACCTCGACGCTCTCGCCTTCCCCACCTCCGGCGGCGGTCTCCTCTCCGGCGGTCTGCTGGCGGCCCGCGGGCTGGCGCCGGCCGCGAAGGTCTACGGCGTCCAGCCGACGGGGGCGGACGGCATCGTGCGCTCGCTCGCCGCCGGCGTGCCGACGCCGCCCGAGAAGGTGCAGACGGTGGCCGACGGCCTCACGGCGCCGAAGCCGGGCGTGCGCAACTTCGAGATCATCCGGCGCTCGGTCACCGACGTCTTCACCGTTCCCGATGAGGCGATCCTCGCCGCCATGGGCCTCATCGCCCGCCACCTGAAGGTGATCGTCGAGCCCGCCGGCGCTGCAGCCCTGGCCGGAGCCCTGGCGGACGAACGGTTCCGCGGACTGCGGGTCGGCGTTCTGCTGAGCGGCAGCAATACGGGGATGGAGCGGGTGCGCGAGACGCTGGCTTGAGGCTACGGTACAATTTCAATCATGCAGCTACCCACCGAACCCATCGGCAGTATTCCAAGACCTCCGGAGCTGATCCGCGCCGTCCAGGAGTCCCAGCAAGGCAAGGTCTCCCAGCAGGAGCTGGACGAGCTGTACCGGCAGGCGCTCGTCGACACCATCCAGCGTTTCGAGGCGACCGGATCGCCGGTGATCACGGACGGCGAGCAGACGAAGCCCAGCTTCGCGACCTATCCCATTCACGGCGCGGGCAATCTGGCGCCGGACGGCGTGCAGATCCCCTTCGCGGATGGCCACGTGCGGCAGTTGCCGCGGCTCGTCGCGGGGCCTTTCCGTTATCGCACCCACGCCGCGACCTATCTCGCCACGGCGAAGAGCCACACCCAAAAGCCAGTGAAGCAGGCCGTGATCTCGGCTTCGGCGCTGAGCCTCCTCTATCCGCAGGGCGGAATCGACGGCTACTCGCAGGAGGAGTTCCTCGCCGACCTCCTCCGCGAGGCCGAAGCGGACATCCGTGGCTGCCTCGAACAGGGAGCCGCCAACGTTCAGATCGATTTCACGGAGGGACGGCTCGCCGTGAAGCTCGATCCCTCGCGCGGCCTGCTGCGGCAGTTCATCCACCTGAACAATCAGGTGCTCGGCCGCTTCACGCCGGAAGAGCGGCAGCGCATTGGAGTCCACACCTGTCCGGGCGGCGACCAGGACTCGACGCACAGCGCCGACGTCGACTACGCGGACCTGCTGCCCGACCTGTTCAATCTCACGGCGGGAAACTTTTATCTCCAGCTCGCGAGCGAGCCGGACCGCCGGCGGGTCCTGGCCATCATCCGCGATCACGCGAAGCCCGGGCAGCGGATCTTCATCGGCGTCACCGATCCCATCGATCCGTGCGTCGAGACACCGGAAGAGGTGCGGGACCGCGTCCTCGAAGCGGCCGAGTTCATTACGCCCGAGCGGCTCGGCACCACGGACGACTGCGGCTTCTCGCCCTTTGGCGACGACCTCTCGACGGCCCGGGATACGGCGTTCGCCAAGATCAGCGCCCGCGTGGCCGGAACCCGACTGGCGAGTCAGGAGCTCGGCCTGTAAGTGGGTGTTTGGAAAGCCCCCGCCCGGGCATAAATACCATACCATTACACATATCTCGCGTCTGGGGATTCGCGCCGCTGGAGGGTGGAGAGGAGGGGACCGATATCGCCGCACCGGAGACGCCCCGCCGTCCCCGTGATGACGGCGAGGGTATCGTTCAGGTCTGGGTCGTCTCTACGGAACTTCGGAGAGGCGGCCAGCGACAGGGATTCCGGACAGGTTGGGGAGACACGGCTTCGCGAGGTCCCGGTATCGCCATCCTTTGCCATCGCGAGACCGGTCCGTAGAGACGCCTCAGACCCGTTACGAGGCCCTCGGCAGTCTACGGGGACGGCGGGGCGTCTCCGATGCGGCGATGTCGGTCCCCTCCTCCCCACCCTCCGGCGGCGCGAATCATGGGAAGAAAGATGTGTGTAATGGCATGGCATAAATACCCGGGCTACGAGCGACGCCGGATGAATCCGGCTTAAAAGCCCCCTTCAGGGGACGCAGTTCATAGCCCTGGCATTTATGCCCGGGCGGAGGTGGACGGAGCAGCGGGGGTGCGAACTTTCCAAACACCCGCTAAGACCGCAACCGTGACATCATCGCCCGCGCGCTGCATTTCGTAAGGGCCCACGGATGAGCTTCAAGGACCATTTTTCCGGTCACGCTTCGGTCTATGCCTCGTTCCGGCCCACCTATCCGCCGGCGTTGTTCGATTTCATCGCGTCGCTGCCCTCCCGGCACGCCCTGGCGTGGGACTGCGCCACGGGTAACGGGCAGGCGGCGTTGGGCCTCGCGGAGCGCTTCGATCACGTAATCGCGACGGACGGCTCCGCGGAGCAGCTCGCCCACGCCATGCCTCACCCCAAGGTGGAGTACCGGCAGGCCCTGGCGGAGCAGTCGGGCCTCGAGGCCGGCTCCGTGGACCTGGTGTCGGTGGCGACCGCCCTGCACTGGTTCGATTTCGACCGCTTCTACGCCGAGGTGGAGCGGGTGCTCGCGCCCGGCGGGGCGCTCGCGGCCTGGGCGTACAACCTGGTCCGCGTCATCCCCGAGTTGGACGCGCTCGTCGACCGGCTGGCGCGGCAGATCGTGGGCTCCTATTGGCCGCCGGAGCGGCGCTGGGTGGACGAGGACTACCGTACGCTCCCCTTTCCGTTTGCCGAGGTGCCGGTGCCGGAGCTGTGGATCGAGGAGGAGTGGGACTTCAGCCGTTTCGCGAGCTATTTCTCCACCTGGTCCGCCACGGCCCGCTACCGCAAGGCCACCGGCCACGATCCCCTGGAGCTCGTCGGCGAGGAGATGGAGAGCGCCTGGGGCGATCCCGCCCAGGTGCGGAGGGTGCGCTGGCCCGTCATGATGCGCGCCGGGTATGTCCGCTCCTGAGCAAACCTCAAGTGCGCCGGTTGGTATAGATTCCCTGCTATAGATGATCACGGCACTGATCAGCCGCAAGGGCGGGGTCGGCAAGACGACGACCGCCGTCAACCTGGCGGCCGCCTTGGCGGCGCAGGGCTTGCGTGTGCTGCTGGTGGACCTGGACAGCCAGGCCTCGGCCTCCCTTTCGCTGGGAGTCGACCGCTCGCGGCTCGCTCCGTCGTCGGCGGACGTGCTGCTCGCGGGGCTTCCGGCGGTGCAGGCGGTGCGCACGACGTCGGTTGCCGGGCTGGATCTGATCACCGCCTCGGTAGACCTCATCCGCGCCGAGGCCGAGCTCGGCGTGTTCAAAGCCAAGGAGGGCCGCCTCAAGGCGGTGATCGCGCCCATCGTCCGCGACTATGACTTCATCTTCCTCGACTGCCCGTCGTCGTTGTCGCTGCTGCCGGTCAACGCCGTGGTGGCGGCGGACGCCTTCGTCGTGCCGGTGGTGCCACAGTTCCTGGCGGTCACCGGCGTGCGCAACCTGATCGCCGCGGCCGAGCGCGCGGCCTTCGATCACGGCTCCCGCGTCCACCCCCTGGGACTGCTCCTCACCATGGTGGACTACCGGGTCAAGAGCACCCGCCTCACGGTGGACGAGCTGCGGGGGGAGTACGGCAGCCTCGTCTTCGCCATCGAGATCCGGGTCAACACCCGGCTGGCCGAAGCGCCGGGCGCCGGGCAGACGATCTTCCAGTACGACCCCAAAGCCAAGGGCGCCGCGGCGTACCAGCTCATGGCCAGGGAGTTCGTGATGCGGACGAAGAAAGGCGGCGAGTAGGCAGCGGGATCGCTTGGCCCCGATTCCGCCCACCCAAGACCCTCATCACCCCGACCCTCTTCTCCCGCCCCCTCCCACCCCCCTCACCGGGAGAAGAGGGAGAAAGGCAAAAAAGGACGCAGAGGACAGCAAAGACACCAGGGACGACCAGCAAAACCGCCCCAACCGGGACCCCTCTCCTGGGGTGGGGGGATGGGAGGGGGCGGGAGAGGGGCAGGGGTGAGGGTCTTCGGGCGGGGGCGCGTTCCGAGGGGAAGGCCGGCTGATGACCCTCACCCGGCCGCCGGCTCGACCAGCGTTCCGAGCAGGCTCTCGGCTTCGTCGGCGGTGAAGCGTCCAGCTTCGAACAGCCGGCGAAACGCCTCCACCACCCGCGGGCAGAGCTGGGTGCCCGAGGCGGCGAGGATCTCGGCCGCAGCCTTCTCCAGGGGCAGCGCAGTGCGATAGGGGCGGCTGGTGGTCATGGCGTCGAAGGTGTCGGCGACGGCGATGATGCGGGCGGCGAGCGGGATCTCCGGGTCGGTCAGGCCGTCCGGATACCCTTGGCCGTCCAGGCGTTCGTGGTGACTGCGCACGCCGAGCAGGATCTGGGCATTGGCGAGCGGCGTGACGATCTCCGCGCCCAGCACGGTGTGGCGCTTCATGATCTCCACCTCTTCGGCGTCGAGCGGCGCGGGCTTGCCCAGGATGCGGTCCGGCACGCCGATCTTGCCGATGTCGTGCAGGGTGGCCGCCAGCCAGAGGTCGCGCAGTTCCTCGGAGTCGAGCCCCATCTCGTCGCCCAGCATCACCGAGTAGCTGACGACGCGGCGGACGTGGCCGCCGGTGTACGGGTCCCGCTTCTCCAGGGCCTCGGCCAGGACGGTGGCCATGGTGAGGTTCTGGCGGCGCTGCGCCGCGTA
>JBAPYB010000185.1:0-35240 GCA_049284515.1 Thermoanaerobaculia bacterium | reverse complement strand
GCCATGGGGCGCGCCGCCCGCTCGCTCGCCCGTCCCCGCGCCGCGGCCGACATCGCCGACCATCTCGAAGAGTTGGGGGGAGCGCGCTGATGTTCAACCGCTTCACCGACCTCTCGCGCATCCACTTCGTCGGCGTCGGCGGCGCCGGCATGAGCGGTATCGCCGAGATCCTCCTGGAGTTCGACCTGGAGGTGAGCGGCTGCGACCTCTCCACGGGCGAGGCGACCGAGCGGCTGGTCGACCTCGGCGCCCGCGTCGAGCAGGGGCATTCGGCGGACCACCTGGAGGGCGTCGAGCTGGTGGTGATCTCCTCCGCCGTGGCCGAGGACAATCCGGAGGTGCGCGAGGCCCGGCGCCGGGGCATCACCGTCGTCCGCCGGGCCGAGATGCTGGGCGAGCTGATGCGCCTCAAGTACGGCATCGGCGTCGCCGGCACGCACGGCAAGACGACCACCACCTCGCTGGTGGGCACCGTGCTCACCGAGGCGGGGCTCGATCCGACGGTGATCGTGGGCGGCCGGCTGCGCCTGCTGGGCACCGGCGCGCGCCTCGGCAAGAGCGACTACCTGGTGGCCGAGGCCGACGAGTTCGACCGCAGCTTCCTGCGCCTGACGCCGGTCATTGCGGTGATCACCAACATCGATCGCGACCACCTGGACACCTACGGCTCGCTGGAGGCGATCGAGGACGCCTTCGTCGAGTTCGCCAACCGCGTCCCCTTCTTCGGCCGCCTGATCGTCTGCCTGGACGATCCCAACATCCAGAAGATCCTGCCGCGGGTGGCGGACCGCCGCATCATCACCTACGGCTTCTCCCCCCAGGCCGACCTCTCCGCCGTGGACGTGGAGCCCCATGCCGGCGGCAGCCGCTTCCGCGCCCGCTGGCGCAGCGACCGCGTGCTGGGTCGCATCGACCTCGGCCGGGTGGAGCTGCCCATCCCCGGCCGCCACAACGTGCTCAACGCCCTGGCCGCCATCGGCGTGGGGCTTGCGCTGCGCATCGACTTCGACACCATCTCCACGGCGATTGCCGGCTTCGAGGGGGTGCACCGCCGCTTCGAGCAACTGGGCACTTGGCGCGGTGCCGCCGTGGTGGACGATTACGCGCACCACCCGACAGAGGTCGAGGCCACCCTCCAGGCGGCGCGCCAGACCTTCCCCGCCGGCCGGGTGTTCGCCGTCTTCCAGCCGCACCTCTACTCGCGCACCCAGGACCAGGCCGAGGGCTTCGGCCGCGCCCTGCTGGGGGCGGACATGGCGGTGGTGACAGACGTCTACCCGTCGCGCGAGAAGCCCGTCCCCGGCGTCACCGGCGAGCTGGTGGTGGAGGCCGCCATGAAGAGCGGCCATCGCAACGTGCGCTACTGCCCGGCCTGGAAGGACGCGGCGGAGCTGCTGCGCGGCGAGGTGGCCCCGGGCGACGTGGTGATCACCCTGGGCGCGGGCGACGTCAACCGCTTGGCCCAGGCGCTGGTGGCCGAGGAGCCGAGGTCATGACGGCCACCGGCACCCTCACCACGACGGCCGGGATGCCCGGCACCGGCCGGGTGCTCGACTTCCGGCAGGGCTTCCGGAGAAGGGGAACCCAACCGCGCCGCCGGCGGAAGAGCCTCCTGCTGGCCCTCCTGCGCCCGCTCGCCATGGCCGTGACCGTGGTGGCCCTGCCCACGGGGCTGGTCTATTGGGTGCTGACCGCGCCCATGTTCCGGCTTCACAACGTCGACGTGGGCGGGCCGCTGCGCCGGGTGCCCGCGGACTCGGTGCGCCAGGCGCTGGCGCCGCTCCACGGCCGCAACCTGGTGCGCCTCTCTCTGGCCGACGCCACGGCCCGCCTCCAGCGCAATCCGTGGATCGAGAAGGTGGAGATCGCAAAAGAGCTACCGGACGGCCTGCGGGTGAAGCTCGCGGAGCGCCGGCCCGTGGCCCTGCTCCTCTCCGGTGACGCTCTCGCCTACGCCGACATGGCCGGGCGGCCCATCGCGCCCGTGGCGACTCCGGACGAGCGCGAAGAGGCGCGCAAGGCGGGCCTCCTGGTGGTGAGCTTCGCCCGCAATCCTCATCCCGGCGGCGTGGGAGCGGCCCTCAAAGTGGCCGCCGAGCTCGGCCGGGTGCAGCCGGACTGGGCGGCGAAGCTGGCGCAGATCGAAGTGCTGGGCGAGGACGAGGAGGACTTCCGGCTGCACACCGACGCCCTGCCGTTCCCCCTCCTGGTCACCGCGGGCCAGGTGGGACCCAAAGTCCAGAGGCTGGTGGAGCTGCTGCCCGAGCTCACCCAGCGGTACTCGCGGATCGAAGCCGTGGACCTGCGCTTCTCGCGCCGGATCGTGGTGCAACCAGCCCTCGAGGGCTTGAAGAATACGACGTCAATCTTCTAACCAGGAAAGTACCAGAGGGACCGCTATGGCCAAAACAGAACCTTACTTCGTCGGCATCGACATCGGCTCCTCCAAGGTGGGGGTGCTCATCGGCCAGCGCGATGACAAGGGCGGCATCGAGGTGGTCGGCAAAGGCCTGGCTCCCAACCGCGGCACGCGCAAGGGCAACATCGTCAACGTCGAGGCGACCGTGGAGGCCCTCAAGGCCGCCAGCGAGGAGGCGGAGGTCATGGCGGGCGTCGAGATCTCCCGCGCCTACGTGGGCGTCGCCGGGGCCGACATCCGCAGCGTCAACTCGCGCGGCATGGTCACCGTCGCCCGCAAGGACCGCGAGATCACCCGCCAGGACATCTCCCGCGTGCTGGAAGCGGCGCAGTCGGCGGCCCTCCCCTCCGACCGCGAGATCCTCCACGCCATCCCGCAGGAGTTCATCGTCGACGAGCAGGGCGGCATCGCCGATCCGCTCGGCATGCTCGGCACCCGCCTGGAGGTCATGGTCCACCTGGTCACCGGCAACATCACCCGCTCGCGCACCCTGCTCACCAGCGTCAACCGCGCCGGCATCGAGGTCGTCGAGATGGTCTTCGAGCCCCTGGCCACCGCCGAGGCCGTGCTCACCCCCGACGAGCGCGAGCTCGGCGTGCTGCTCGTCGACGTCGGCGCCGGCACCACCGAGTATGCCCTCTTCGCCGAGGGCGAGATCCAGTACAGCGCCGTGGCGCCCATCGGCGCCGGCCACTTCACCAACGACTTGGCCATGGTGCTGCGCACGCCGTTCGCCGAGGCCGAGCGCATCAAGGTCAAGCAGGGCTGCTGCCTGCCCAGCATGGTCACCGAAGAAGAGGGGATCGCCGTGCCCACGGTGGCCGGCGGCACCTCGCGCATCGTCCCCAAGCGCGAGCTCTGCGAGATCCTCCAGCCGCGCGCCGAGGAGCTGTTCACCCTCATCCGCGAGGACTTCCTCAAGCACGCGGCCGACGAGGGCCTGCGGGGCGGCGTGGTGTTGACCGGCGGCGGCGCCCAGCTCGACGGCCTGCTGGAGATGTCCGAGCAGATCTTCGACGCCGGCGTCCGCTACGGCCTGCCCCGCGGCCTCGGCGGCCTGGTGGACGTGATCAGCAGCCCGACCTGGGCGACGGCTTCCGGGCTGCTGCTCTATGCCCGCACCGCCGAGGAAAGCCAGAGCAAGGCCCAGAAGAAATCGGGATTCAGCGTGCGCGGGATGGTGGGCAGCCTGCGCGGCATGTTCTCGGATCTGCTTTAATCATGAGACCCACTCGAACCCAAAAAGGGGGTGCATCGATGATTCTTTTCGACGACCAGGACGCTTCCGAAGGCCTCAAGGACAAGCGGCTCGGGGCTCAAGAGGTGGACGCGGTCCCCGCGAAGATCAAGGTGATCGGCGTCGGGGGCGGTGGGAACAACGCGGTGAACCGCATGATCGACGCCCAGCTCCGGGGCATCGAGTTCATCGCCGCCAACACGGACCTCCAGGCGCTGGCCAAGTGCCGCGCGCCCATCAAGATCCAGCTCGGCCGCATGCTCACCAAGGGCCTCGGCGCCGGCGCCGATCCGGAGGTGGGCCGCAAGTCCGCCCTGGAGGACACGGACCACATCCTCGAGATCCTCGAAGGGGCGGACATGGTCTTCCTCACCGCCGGCCTCGGCGGCGGCACCGGCACGGGCGCCGTGCCCATCATCGCCTCGCTGGCGGCGGAGATCGGCGCCCTGACCGTGGCGGTCGTCACCAAGCCCTTCGGCTTCGAGGGCCGGCGGCGCATGCAGTACGCCGAGCGCGGCGTCGAAGAGCTGCGCGGCGCCGTGGACACCCTCATCACCATCCCCAACGAAAGGCTGCTCAACTTCGTGGAGCGCGGCACGCCTCTCTTCGAGGCCTTCCGCATCGCCGACGACGTCCTGCGCCAAGCCGTGCAGGGCATCAGCGACCTCATCACCATCCCGGGTGAGGTGAACGTCGACTTCGCGGACGTGCGCACCATCATGACCGGCATGGGCATGGCCTTGATGGGCACCGGCATCGCCAAGGGCGAGCACCGCGCCTTGGAAGCCGCACAAAGGGCCATCTCCTCGCCGCTCCTGGAAGAGACCTCCATCCAGGGCGCCCGCGGCGTGCTGATCAACATCTCGGGCGGGCACGACCTCACCCTGCACGAAGTGGCCGAAGCCGCCCGCATCATCTCCGACGCCGTCGACCCGGACGCCAACATCATCTCCGGCATGGTGATCGACCCGACCCTGGACGAAGCCATGAAGGTCACCGTCATCGCCACCGGCTTCGACCGCAGCGGCGAAGACCGCCCCCGTCCCCCCATGCCGCAGATCAACGTCAACCGTCCCGCTCCGGTCCCCAACCTGGCCGCTCTCCCCATCAACGACCGCGAGCGCCAGGACCGGACCGAGCGGGACCGCGAAGAGCCCGAGAAGCCGGCCGACGTGCCCTTCTACCGCAAGGTCATCGCCAACGTCCGGGGAGACGACCCGAACGGCTTCGGGCCGAACTGGTCGAACGTGGACGACTATGACATTCCGACGGTGTTGAGGAAGCAGATGGATTGAAAGGAGGCTTGATGATCCTGGAACAAGACGCGCTACTCGAATGTTGTTATGACATGGCGGGCGCTTGCAGAGCGCTGCAGAGTGCGCTACGCTTGACAATCGACCACTTTGAGGTATTCACTTCCGAAACGGTCGCCTGTCTCGGGTAGAGCCGTGAAGGATGCATATTTAGAAGGGTCGATAACCAGCGCCGCCCCTGCCTGTTTTGCGGCGCTTGAATTCTGGTTCTCGGAGGTAATCGCCGCCAGTCGGAACGGCGAAGCCGAGAGAGGCCCTGAAACAGAGGAGAGGTATGTCGGACCGCTCTCGAGGCGCCGCTGGGAAGGGTGATCGTGCCAACCAATCGCCTTCCAGCCAGGAAATCGCTGAGGATCTTCGCTCCGTCGGTCATGCGGACGAGTCCGAATGGAGGGGCCGCAGGCGCCTCATGGAGCCGCTCTCTCTGTTCCCGGCTAACGCGACCGTCGGTGGTGCAGTCGCATCTGGCCTCGCCGGCGCGCTTCTGGAGCCGAGCCCTGCCTTGGCGGAGGATATGGCGTTGACGACCCTCGAACCTCCTCCCCGGTTGGTGGTCTGCACGGTGAGCCTGGAGCCGAAGAGCCGCGCCGGGCTGGCAGAGCGCCTCCAGGCCACCTACCCGCACGTCTTGGCGCCGAGGGGGGCCGCTGGCCCCACGATCTTCGCTGATCAAGGACGGCGCTGGGCCGTGTGGTTTTCCCCCTCCGCCATCGGCTTGGAGACCAATCGGTTCCTGGACTTCGGTGAGCTCTGGAAACGCCTGCATGACGTCCTCCGCTGGGTGGAGGCCGGCCCCTTCCTCCGGGTTGGCTTGAGGAGCGTTTTTCGCGTCCCGTCGTCCTGGACGACAGCACCTCGATCGCCTCTTCCGGAAAAACAGCACCTCGGCCAGGTGATCCGCTGGAGTGCCCACGGGGGGCAGGCATTCCTCGATCTCGACGTCTTTGCAGAGAACCTCCAGTTCGCGGGATTGCATGCGCACCTCGAGGAGATCTTCTTGACCTGCCGGCAGCTCTCCCCAGGAGCAGTGGACTTTGGCACGGAAAGCACCGTGTTTTCAGTGGAGGCCCCTGCCCCGGTCCTCCGCCGAACCCATGAGACCACCGTCGTCCAGGCCTTTCTGGAGCTCCTTCCCTTCCGGCCCGAGCCGTCGCTTGAGGAGGTTGCCGGCGAGCGATCGGAGCTACTCGCTCGCAAGTACGGGGAAGGGAACCTCTCTGCGGGCGAACAGGAGCGGCTCGCCGCGCTGACCGCGCGGTTGGAGCAGCTCCTACCTCCCGTCTCCGTCCAGGACCTTGAGAACCTCCACGCCATGGCGACCGAGGCGGATCGGTTGCTCCAGCGCGCCCGGCAACGCCGGGAGCGGCTGGGCTTGAATTGACGACCCTGTTCAAGTAATACTCTCTCACAGATTCTGTCCCAACGCTCTCCCAGATGCCGCAGCAAGGACTGAGGAGCGGGAGCGCTTGGCGTTCGAGGGCTGAGATGAGCGATTTCTTCAAGGCGCTGCTTTTCCCGCAAGACCTGCACCTTCGCGGGTCCGATCCTGGTCCCTTCAGCGACTACCACAAGTACAAGGCTCATCTTCAGCGAGAGTTCCGCAAGAAGTGCGTCTACTGCCGGGAGGCTGACGGGGTCAAAGGGGCCGCGGCCTTCGGGGTCGATCATTTCCAGCCGAAGTCTAGCTCCCCCTCCCCAGGAGCTTGGGACAATCTGTTCTATGCCTGCAATGTCTGCAACACGTGGAAGGGGACTACCAAATCGACGTCCGAAAGGTTCCTTCCGAATCCTTGCTCTCACGTCATGTCTAAGCACTTGCAGTATCAGAAGGATGACATCGAGTCGTATACCCGCCACGGAGCCTGGCTGGCCGAGCTGGTGCATCTGTCGCAGCGGCGGAGTTATCGGCGTTTTCTCCTCTCGACCCTGGCGCTCTACCTTTCCGCGCGAAGCGAGATCCTACAGGCGATCTCCGAGCTTGAGATCCGCCTTACAGCGGCGGGTGGCGCGGACCCAGAGCCTCTCCGTGAGCACCAGGAGAGCCTCCAAGACCTTGAGCAGGTGAACAGTAATATCGAAAGGCTGACCGGAGAGCCGATCAACCCCAAATAGCTGAGCCGGTCCAACTTGAACAACCGAATTTACGACGGCGTCTTGATCAACCTCCTCCAAAAGGGGAGGACGACCGGCAGCCTCGAGGAGGTCGCCCGCCAGTTCATGGAGCCGGGCAGCATTTCGGCCCGGTATAAACAGACGGTCCGTGGAGTCTCGATCGAGGACTTCTCGACCGAGGATACCCTGTTGCCGCAAGGAGACGAGCACCGGCGCCTTTTCCACTGGCACTACAAGCCGCGGGTCTACAAAGTTTTCGGCTTCTTCGATCTCGCCATCCTTCAGCTCTGCGACAGCGTCGAGCTCATCTCGGAGCTCTCGACGCAACGAAACATCAGTGCCACACAGAACATCTTCGGCTTGCGCACATGCACTGCGAGTCGTGGCGGAAAGCTGGTCGGCACGCTTGAGGTCTGCTCGCCACTCCTTCCCTACCTGTTCATCTGCAACGTCAAGGTCCACCCTCTCGTCCAGATGTTGGTCGGCAAGGACCTTCAAAGTTTTCTGAATCTTCATTGGGCTGACTACCTCGACGAGATCGAGGTTCTCGGCCGGGCGGCAGACCCGAAGCAGAGCGAGCTGATCACGATCGCCGTGATCGATACTTTCGGTTGGAACGAGCTCACGCTGCTAATCCATGGGTCGAGCTTCGACCGAATGTTCGGGTTCGTGTGGAATCGAATACGGGCTCTTCGTCTCGAGGATCTGGTCAGCGCGCCTTCCGCCCCTCTCGTCGGCTCCGAGGAACTGCGGGCTCGGTTCGCGTGCCTGGCCCATTTCCTTGAGCCGTATGGCTTCGACCAAGCGTGCCTCGAGGCGGTCCTGCCAGGCCAGCCCGTGTTCTCACATACCGAGACCATTCCCTGCCTTGACTATGGAATCGGGCAGCGTCTCTGCCAGGCGCCTCCTCTCGCCGGGACAAGCGGCGCCCTCGACAGCCTTTCTAAGGCCGTCCGGCAGGATCTGCTCGAGCGCCTGCAGAAGAACTCGTTCCACGGTCGCTACCTGGACCGGGGCCCGTCCGGTTTCAGGCCGGCCCTCGACCAGATCATCGCCGACATGCAGGAGGACCGCGCCGGCTGCTTGACGGGCTTCTCCATCCTTCCTGGCGGTGACAAAGACTTCCACCGCCTCCTCTCGCGGATGTTCGGAGTCGCGACCGAAAGGAAGGCGAACGCCGAAGTGGTGCTTGGCCAGTATGACGCTTTTCTCAAGCAGTTCCGGGAGCCCGGTACGGACGAACGCCTCCTATCCCGCCTGCAAAGGGTTTTACAGATTCGATTTCCTCCAAGCGTTTCAGCAGGGCATGAGGGGCGGAATCGCTCAGAAGATGTGTACCCTCAGTTCAACGACCTGGTCGTGTCGTCGAAGACCGCGCTAACCAGCCCAGTCGCCCTGGAATCCCAACCGGCCGCTCGGGACGCCTTTGAGATCCTGCGCCAACGGTTGCCGCGCCTCATGAAATTCAAGGGAAATTTCGGCGCAGAGACAACCTTGATCGACTGTTGCCGGCGTATCCAGATGCCGAAGCCAATCCAGATCTCTCTGGAGCATACCATCGAGCCCTTTCATTCCTTCCTCCAGAACCCGGGCCTGTTTTCCCAATATATTGACCTGTTCTTGCCGCTTCTGCTCATCACCCGCCAGATCGAGCGGGCGGCTTCCGGGCATCCGGACGATCATCGGCCAGTGGCAGAGCACGTCTCTCGCGAGCTCCGTCAGTTCAACCATGCCTTTCAGGCCCGTTTCCAATCGTCCCATCTTCAGTCTGAGAGCACCGAGCCCACCCTGGAGTTTAAGGCGCACACGGTCACACCGCTAGATACCATTCAATGCATCATCGATTGCTTCACGAGAAACTTCGTGGGCTTCGACATTATCGCGGGCTTTCCTCTAATTTCGGTCTCCAGTCGGCCTCAGATCCACGTGAGCCGGGTTTTCTCGGTTGAGCTGAACTCGTTTCATCTTCTCTACCCGGAGTCGCTGCTGGTCCTCTTTCACGAGCTGGGACATCTCTACCTGCGCTATCGAGGCTTGCCGCGCAGCCTGCGCGGAGAAGGGGAGAGTGGCTCTGAGACTTGTGTGACGCGGATGCTCAAAGTCGATGACGAGCACACTTCTCGGCGCTGGGCCGCGTTCACCTCGTTGATGGCTGCCGAGGAGAAAGGCAATCCCGTCGATTCCCGACACGTCGTCACCCAGGCTGAGGAGATCCTTTCGGACCTTCTCCTATTAACCGGCGTCTGTCGCGGGGATTGGACCCTCTTCTTCTGGTACATGCTGACTCAGATCGAATCCCTGGCGGAGTACTTCCCGGAAGATGCGCCCCCTGGAGACCCAGAGCAAGCCGCCTTCTACCGCGAAATCGTGATGCGTCTCTTCTTCGTCGACGTCTTCCGCCGGGTTGGCAGTTCGGATCAGCCGCACGTCTGGGCGGAGATCCTTCGATTTGAGCGTCTCCGCGAGCTTACCGACCAGCTCCGGTCTCAGTCCAAAAAAATTCGCGACTTTTGCGCGAAGAACGACCCGGAGCAACTGGATTACGCAGCCTGGAAGCTGGTTGAGGCTTTCGCAAGGCCCGCTGAGACGCTGTCGCCTCGGCCGAGTGCCGGAGGCATCGTCTGGTTCCAAGCCAACGATGATTTCTGGTCCCATGAGATCACCGACGTTCGGGCTCACCGAGGTCTGCCGTCGCTCTTCATTTCTCTCCTCTTTGTGAGTTATCGCTGGATGCTCGAGGACCTTGTGTCCAATTGGTTGCTGGCCGAGGAAGCTGAACAGGCAAGAATTGAAGTTACGCTGGACATTGACCTTGACCGACTGCGATCCGGCACAAGCCCAGTTGCGGACCTTGAGACTTTGCTTCGGGAATTGGTGAGGAGAGACTGGACCGATCCTACGGAATACCTCGAAAAGTTGCGGAGCTCTCCTTCGAGCGGATGGGAGGACGTGCCCTTTCAGATGGCAGGTTGCTGGCCTGCGGCCTATCGCCGAGTGACCAAGGCACTCTACGCCCTGGTTCGCTATTTCCACGCCGAAAATACGGCGGCTGGCGAAGAGCTGCGCTATCTCTACCGGGACCCGGCCACCGGCCTTCCCGAGAAGTTTCAGCACGGACGAAGCGACGTACCCGCTTCCCCATGCTATCAGGGTGAGCAGAAACCCCTGCCTATTGTGATTGACCGCCGCGGCGTATTCTTCTGCCGGTCGACGGCAACCCGGCAGCGGGCCTTTCAGTACCGCAATGCCGTCATTCGTGAGCTGGCCGACCTCCACGCCAGGCTGCGGCCCGCCAAGCTGGCAGACATTCTCACAATTACAGAGTCCTCGGGAAGCAACGCACCAAAGGATCCCTTCTGATGATTGGTCCTTGACGGTTTTCGGCTCTGGAGGCAGGCGACGTGCTGCGCCAGGCCGTACAGGGCATCAGCGACCTCATCACCATCCCCGGCGAGGTGAACGTCGACTTCGCGGACGTGCGCACGATCATGACCAGCATGGGCATGGCCCTCATGGGCACCGGCATCGCCAAGGGCGAGCACCGGGCGCTCGAAGCGGCGCAAAGGGCCATCTCCTCGCTGATCAACATCTCCGGCGGCCACGACCTCACCCTGCACGAAGTCGCCGAAGCCGCCCGCATCATCTCCGACGGTGATCGACCCGGCCCTCGACGAGGCCATGAAAGTGACCGTCATCGCCACCGGCTTCGACCGCAGCGGCGAAGACCGTCCCCGTCCCCCCATGCCGCAGATCAACGTCAACCGTCCCGCCCCCGTCCCCAACCTGGCGGCCCTCCCCATCAACGACCGCGAGCGCCAGGACCGGACCGACCGCGAAGAGCCCGAGAAGCCGGCCGACGTGCCCTTCTACCGCAAGGTCATCGCCAACGTGCGCGGAGATGACCCGAATGGCTTCGGGCCGAACTGGTCGAACGTGGACGACTATGACATTCCGACGGTGTTGAGGAAGCAGATGGATTGAGCCGTGAGCCTCGCGCCGTGCCGCCACACTCCCGCCGAGGTGTTTGGGTAGGGAGGTAGGGCGGGGCTCCGCCTCTTGCCAGCCCAACAGAGACTAAACTAAACTCTTTCCTTAGGCCGGTAGGGAATCGGATCCGTCTGATTCTGAAAAGAACTGCTTCTTCCTGTCCCGTAGAGAGCCGTCTCCTCCAGCGGAGTGCTGATCGTCTGAAGCATCAACTGCGCTGGATGATCGATTCCGGCGCGGAGATCTACGGGGATACGCCCAGAGTTCGCCATCTCCAGCGTGATTGGAGCATCGAATCCAGGATCGATCTTGGGAGCTGTGACGTGGATCGTGATCCCGAGACGGGCCCAACTGCTCCGCCCTTCGACGAATCCCACCAAGTCCGGGGGAATCAGAATTCGTTCCAGGGTCTGAGCGAGCACGAATTGTCCGGGCTGGAGACGGAAGACATCCTGCTCGAAGTGGTGCCAGAGATCGGCAGACGTCCAGAGGGAAGGATCGACGTGATTCGCCGGAAGATAGTCAGGGGGTTGCTTGAAGGTCGTGAACTTCCTTCCCAAACAGAGATCGATACTAACCTGTCCCACCTCGTCCGGGGAGACCGGCGGGTCAATTTTGAGCCTTCCTTCCGAAAGATAGCGAAGGAGGTCAGGTTGCGAGAGGATCAACGGGTCGGACCCTCGAAACCAGTCCTTCGAACAAGCTGGACATCAGGGCGCTACCAGGGAGGAGAGCCTGGAACTTCTCACCCAGCACCGAGACCACGGAAGCGAGAACCGACGTCCGTCCCTCGGTGATCGGCTCCTCGAGACGGTTCTCCGGAACGAATCCCAGCCAATCTCGGCCGCCATCCCTGACCAGCACGAGTCTCTCATCTGAGAAGGGCCCCGGCTTCACTTCACAGGGCAGCCAGATCTTCGTTCCCACTCGAAGTGCCATTCGTCTCCCCCTTGGGCGACATTATAGCCTCGGTTCCGCCTGTTTGTCCACCCGCGGGAGCCCCGCCCCCGTTTCTGGAAGAGACCTCCATCCAGGGCGCCCACGGCGTGCTGTCAACATCTCGGACGGGCACGACCTCACCCTTCACGAAGTGGCCGAAGCCGCCCGCATCATCTCCGACGCCGTCGACCCGGACGCCAACATCATCTCCGGCATGGTGATCGACCCGACCCTGGACGAGGCCATGAAGGTGACCGTCATCGCCACCGGCTTCGACCGCCAGGGAGAGGACCGTCCCCGTCCCCCCATGCCCCAGATGAACGTCCTCCGCCCCGTCCCGCCGCCGAACCTCGCCTCCCTGCCCATCAACGACCGCGAGCGCCAGGACCGGGCCGAGCGAGAGCGCGAAGAGCCCGAGAAGCCGGCCGACGTCCCCTTCTACCGCAAAGTCATCGCCAATGTGCGGGGAGACGACCCGAACGGCTTCGGCCCGAACTGGTCGAACGTGGACGACTACGACATTCCTACGGTGCTGAGGAAGCAGATGGATTGAGCCGAGAGCCTCGCGTCGTGCCGCCGCACTCCCGCCGAGCCGTTTGGGCGGGAAGGTGGGGCGGGGCTCCGCCTCTTACCAGCTCAACCGAGACTAAACTCTTTCCTTAGGCCGGTAGGGAATCGGATCTGTCTGGTTCTGAAAAGAGTTGCTTCTTCCTCCCCCGTAGAGCTTCCCTTCCTCGACGGGGATCTGTCCAAAATTCGCCATCTCCAGGGTGATCGGAGCGTCGAAACCCGGATCGATCTTGGGAGCGGTGACGTGGATCGTGATCCCGAGACGCGCCCAACTGCTCCGCTCCTCCACGAATCCGACCAGGTCCGGTGGAATCAGAATCCGCTCCAGAGTCTGAGCCAGTACGAACTGTCCCGGATGGAGCCGGAAGACCTCCTGCTCGAATGAAGCGTCAGGAGCAACTCCAACTCGACGTCCGCATCCTGGGGGAAGGCCACGCCAGGAGGCCTACCAGCGCGAGCGGGAAGGCGGCTGAGCGAATATAAGTGTATCGGGATCTTGGCTGAGCGCGATGAGCCGTGGAAGATGGCCGTCCCCTAAGCCGGCAAGATCGATCTGGGCACAGGCCAGGTTGAAAGCCTTCGCCACGCTTCTACCAAACGCAAGCGCTCGGTAGAAGGCGGCCGCAAACTGGATTGCAGACGAGTCTTCAACTGCGGAAGACATGCCGATGACACAGCCAATATGCTCAGCGATAGCTTCCGCTTGGTCTTGGCTGTAACACGAGTTGAGTACCACGCAGCGAACCTCATCTTTGAACTCTCTGAAAATCCGGACCAGAACGCCTCCTTCGACCTTGTGCGCGTGTCCAGTTTCGTCCTCGAGAAGGATGCCATCCCTCTTCCCATGGCCACTGAAGTGAACAATATTAGGGTGGTAGCGTAGGAAGGCCTCCTGTAGATCTGATGGGCGGACGGCGAGTTGCTGCCGTAAGTCAAAGCTCTCGCGAAATTCGGCCCGGCGTATCGCGATATCGATTTCCCGTACTTCGTGATCAAGACGGAGGTGCTGCTGTCCTTCTGGGCTAGCCCCGAGGAAGAGGATACGATGAACAGGACTCATCCCATTAGGAAGTCCTGCGTTGGTGGTGGTGGGTATCGGCGCCTTCTCGCGACCAGGAATATGGCGAGCGAGAGAGTCGAGAGCCTCTTCAGTTAAACCATGGCGAAAATCAATCCAAGTAAGCTCAGTGAGAAAACGAGGAAGTGAGAATTCTCTCGGAGCACCAGGCAGAAGCACCGGTATAAGAGGCATTCCCTCCAATGCGGCGCGGGTGAGAAGTAGCCTGATATTCAGATCCTTCCAGGGGCTAAGGCCATTCGCGCCGAAGAATATTGCCGTCATTCGGCAGCAGCGGACGGCGCTCTCGGCTTCTGAGTACCGGAGCCGGCCGGGACGCTGAGGCTCACCGAGTCCGTAAGGTCGAACTCCCTGGTGCCTAAGCGCCTCTTCAATCTGCCCTACAGCTTCTTTATCGTGGTCATTATAGCACAAATAGATGTCCCATTTGCGAGGCATGGCGAAAGATCCAGAAAATTTGGCGTCCCAATGTCACCGTCTTGCGGCACAGTCCTACTGATCTTGACATTTACCTGGATCGAGGATAATCATCAATTATCCTTGAGCAAGAAGGAGCACGCAGCCCTATGAGGGGGTAGACCACAGCGCTTCAGGTATTTGACTGCGACACAAAGATTGTCATTCAGCCAAAACGCACCAGGATAAGTTATTTCGAGAGGAAACATTGATTGATAATTGATGATTATCCCACAGAACAGGCTATTCGGGAGAAGTATAGCCTGTTGAGGCCGATGCTGGATGAGCGCCTCCGACGCCTGTGGGCGGCGGCTGAAGCGCTCGCAATTGGTGCGAAAGGCCTGCAACTCGTATCAGGTGCTACAGGGTTGTCGCAAACAACCATCAGAGCCGGTATCCGTCAGCTCGAGAGTCGCACCGAGGAAGGAATGCAACTCGCGGTCGATCGGCGGGTACGGAGGAGAGGAGGCGGTCGAAAGAGTGTCGCAGTGAAAAGCCTTCAGGATGCCTTAAAAGGTCTAATGGAGGGTTGTAGTACCGGAACGTGCACAACCCCCCTCATATGGACCTGCAAGAGCCTTCGAGCGCTGGCTAAGGAATTGGCCACGGAGGGTCATTGGGTAAGTTACAAGACGATTGGCAATCTTCTGCACAATCTTGGATACAGCTTCGCCGATCGAGGTGATTACAAGAAGTGGGATCTTGCGCAGAGGAGGGAGAGGTTCCAGAGGGTTGACGCTTTGGCGGCTGAATTCCTCGACAACGGAGAGCCGGTAATCTCGGTTCAGCTCAAGGGAGCTGAAAATAATACTCCATCTGTAGATGCTCAGTTGCTCATGTTGCGGCTGCTGATTGGATGGAGAGAGGAGTGCTTATGGGTATATCCAGACGCTGAGAAGATGCTTCTTGTCCTGAGCGGTGCAATACCTGACGACATCATGTGTGCTTTACCGGTTGCGATCCGGGATAAGAGATTTCCTTTTGAGGTTTGTCTGGAGCGCCTCCCTCCTGGAACGTGGCGTTGGCAGAATACCTGTCGACAGATGAGCGCGCAATGCATGTTGAAGCACGGAGAGAGAACGCACGAAGTCTGGGCACGTCTCGATCTTGTCTTGCCAGAGGGGCCTCCTCAACTCACCCGGAGAACACTGGATACTTGTTCAAAGGAGTCCTTGAGCTTTGCGCCACCTTCACGCCAAGACGAAAAATCTGCTATAAAGCGACGGTTAAGCAAGGGCGAGTAGGGGCTTTTCCAAGTACTGCGAAGATATCCGTCTATATCCAGCGGCAGGAGGACATCCCTCCGGAGCTTCTGCTCTTTATCCAGAGCAAGTCCGATCTCTTCGTGGAACCATGAGCTGGTCAAAGACGACTCCGAGCAACAAAGTAGAACCTTGTCATATGCAACTATAGCGCGAGTGAGTTCGTTCAAGATATCCGAGCCGACGGGGATTTTAGAATGTGTATCACGCCAATAGGGGACGCGTATTTCCTGAAGGTGGCCGCAAAGCAAATCTGCAAAGTCACTGTCCTGGTGACTGTAGCTGACAAAGCATGTATACCAAGCCGCTACGCTTACCCTGCGAGTGAAATGGTTCATCAGGAGATGGTCAGGTACTCGCGCATTCTTGAAGAACTGCGTAGCGGCTTGATGCTGGTGCGGCTTGTCAGCAAGAAGACGGCCTGCTTCCTCCAGGATTCCGAGATCGACGCTCCAAGGTTCTTTATGGTAAATCGTATCAATGCCTAGAGCTCCGATCAGTAGTCTTGTGTCGAAGTCTGTTTCTTCAAATATCGAGCGATCAAGACGAGTGCCATCGAACCGTGCCTTGCTCATATTCACATTCCGAAGGTCGGCTCCTTCCAAATTGGCATCCCGTAAGTCTGCGTTGTAGAGATTAGCCTCACGCAGCGAAGCTTCTTGAAGGTTGGCACCTATTAATCTTGAATACCCTAAGTTAGTGTTGCGAAGCTTGGCTCCTACAAGAGACGCTGATTCGAGATCTGCACGATGGAGATTGGCATTCTCCAAGTTTATGCCGTCGAGAGAAAGGCCCCTCAGCGGAGCAGAGATAAGGTCAGGCCATATCTCGGGCTCCTCCTGACGCCACTGGTTCCAAGCAGCGGTACCTGATTTGATGATACGAACGTGTTTCGCATTGGCCATGGCAGCGTTTTCTCCGGGGCCGTGCTGTGAAAATATCTAGAACATGCGACAGTGTAGTGTGTAAACGCGGCCTAGTCAACCGGACAGCAAGGCAATCAGCGGTAGACATCCTTCACAAAGACAAGCCCTAGCGCCAAGTTGTTTTTTCACAGAATTTTGCCTTGAGATTGCGGGTAGGGAGTGGTATTTTTAGCCTGTAATGAGGGCCGGGGGACGCTAATGACACCAGTCCAGCGCTTGAAACTTCGACTCCTAGTCGACGGCTTGGCCCTGACCAGTAGCGCCACGGCCGAACTATCCAGAGGTGGAGCCCGACCACTAACTTTAGCTGACTATGCAACTACTTCGGGAATTACACTGAGGTTAGCCGAAGACGTATGGGTCAATGCTCCTATCGAGGAGCATAACGGGAACTTCATCAAATCGCCGCCCCACGTTTTGGAATTTGGCGAGGCAGGATTCTTTATCCGCTCTGGCGAGGAACAGTTTCCTGCATGGCCTTTGCCTGTTCCTGACTACCACAATCTTCGGAATTTCTCTGAAGAGAATTATACAGACTATGCTGTAACTCATGCTGATCGCGTGCGCATTTCCCCTATTTCGGGTTGCGACATGGTCTGTCGCTTTTGCGATGTTCCTTATGAGTTTCGTTACAGGAGACGACGGATTGATGGCTTGATAGAGTCCGTGCGCAAGGCGATCGATGATCAAGCTCTGCCGGCGCGCCATATTCTGATCTCGGGAGGCGTTCCGCGCGAGGAGGACATCAGCTACTTGAGGACCGTCTACCGTTCAGTAGCGGAAATGTTCTCGGAACATGTAGACATTATGATGGTGCCCATCCCTAATTTGTTGGACCTTCAGGCCCTATATAGTCGAGGGATTCATGGACTCTCTATTAATATAGAATTATTTAATCGAGAGCGCGCTCAAAGCTTGATGAAGCAGAAGTTCGATTTGGGTCTCGACTATTATCTCGATTTCATCGAGAAGGCTGTAAAAATATTTGGCCCTGGCAGGGTTCGCTCTCTTTTAATCGTGGGCCTTGAACCTCCTCACGATACGCTTCGAGCGGTACAATGCCTAGCCGAACGGGGATGCGATCCAGTACTTAGCCCGTTCCGTCCAGATCCTAGTACGCCTATGAAGAATCATCCTGCGCCCAGTGCGGAGCTGCTTGAGCACGTATATGTCGAGGCTCAAGAGATAGTCTCCCGATATCAAGTGAAGCTAGGCCCTAGGTGTATCCCATGCCAACACAATACCTTGGCATACCCTGACGGATCTGAAGGTTACTACCACTCCTAGTATGAGCAATGCCGAGTCCCGGCGGCGCCAGATTGGCAAGAGGTTAAAGGGCCGTGATCTCATTTATTTTGGCCCTAGGGGTGCCGATGCTCTGCCTCTCATCGAGTCTTTGGGCTCAGTGTGCTCAATTTTCTCTATCATTGCTCCTGCCGAGGCTGGAGTAGCGGAGAGCTGCATGGAGGAATCTACCCAGATCAGGGTAGATTTGAACGACTACTCGATCGATAGCGACCATTCGGACCTAGCTGTGCAATTTCGCAAGTGTCTTCTAGGCAGTCTCGCGCGGCCGAGTGCGGTTATTTCCTATGCCCCCACACGGACGCTTTCAAAAGCATGTTTTCTCGCAGTGGATACAGCCCTTCCGCTAGGGCTTTTCTATGAGCATCAGGCGTGCTTTGACTATAAACCGTGGGTTGAGAGCGAGCTGCGGAGATGTGGTATTCCAATCGTCCCATGGATCTACACGGGTTCGCTGCAATCTGCGGAGGTAAGAAATTTCTTAGATCAAGGTTCCCCTATTGTGGTCCGATGGCCACGTTCCCGAGGAGGCTCCGGAATTTGGCTGGTTCGTGACCAAGGCGAGTTACAGGAGATTCCTGAGAAGGTACCGACTGAAGAATTTATTTGCATCTCTCCTTATATCGCCTCAGCACTCTCAGTGAATGTCAATGCCTGCGTCTTTTCGGGAGGAAGTGTCACGCTTCACGCAACATCGGTTCAGTTGGTAGGAATCAAGGAATGTACTTCTCGCCTTCTGGGCTATTCGGGTAACGACTTCGGATTGGTCGCTGAACTTCCCGAGAAGGTATTGAGAGAACTTGACTCAACGGCCCGGGTCCTCGGCATTTGGCTGGCGGAGCATGGTTATCTCGGGGCATTCGGCTTTGATGCGCTGATTGTTGAAGATAGTGTTCTATTTGTGGAACTGAATCCACGGTTTCAAGCCTCCTCGGAAGTCGGATATCGTATAGATGAAAGGCTCGGGCGCGCTGACCAATACATGAATCATATTGCCGCCTTCCTGGGTTGTGCGGCTGAGGACGAACTCTCACTGGCAGAACTTGTTCAGAGGCAGGGGGTGTTATCCCATATCGTGATATACAACAAGAAGGGGACCGCTGTTGCGCTGCATAAAGAAACAAGCCTGGAAAGGATGGAGGCACGCCTCCTGCCGAATCCGGGTGTAGTTGTACAGCCGAATGGAATACTCGCTGCGATTTTATGGAGCGGATCTGTTACAGAGACAGGACGAGAGCTTAGTAACGAAGTCGGGAGGGCGGTGGTGAATTTATCTGAAAAGTTCTCCCCTGTATATCCTGGAGAAGGGAAGCATCTATGAACTTAGTCGCGGATGCCATAATGAGCCGACGTAGTGTTCGCGAAGGTTTTAGTCGTACTGCCATTCCGAGAGACGTCCTCGAGGATATTGTCCGTTGCGGTCTCGCAGCACCTTCTTCAAAGAATGCACGACCTTGGCGATTTCATGTTGTAACCAACTCATCGCTGCTGAAGGAACTCGCCGACATGGTCGAACGCGCTGATTGCATCGATAGTTATGTCCCTTCCGATCCAGCGACTGGAGCGCCAAGGGCTGGTTTTTCATCGTCAGTCATGGAATCTGCTGCTGCACTTAGAAATGCGCCGGTTGCTGTCTTCATCGAAAATACAGGAGAGTTCAGTAGCGGCCGGGAAACTCTCCTTGCCGCAACTTCAGAAGCTCTTGCGGGTTCAATAGTTGGTTATACGCTTGAAGTAATTGGAGTTGGGGCCGCGGTCGAAAATATGTGGCTCGCTGCGGTTGGGCACGGCGTTGCCGGGGTGTTCATGGGAGACATACTCGTCGCGGAGCGAGCGATTCGGCAACGCCTGGAAATCAATTGTGACCTGATTGGAGTGCTTGTTCTGGGATATATTGAGAGGTCGGCCGATCATAGGGTTCGGCATCGCATTGAGGTTTGTAAAGAAAAGGTTCGCTGGTTCTATTAGGACCTTTCCTACCGGAATAGGTGTCAGGGACTTCTTGGAGGACCCTCTCCGGATTGGCGAGTGACGCCTTGAGCGGGCCCTCCAAGAGACCTGTCAGGAATAGGTGTCAGGGTCTCCTTGAAAACCCTCAGCGGGATCGACTTGAGCGGGGCCTGAAGAGGCCCGGAATGCCCCCGGCACCGTCGACCCGTCCTCTTGGAGTCACCGTTTAGAGACACCTCCGGCCTACCACCCTGGGCTCGCGGTGGAAGTGGCCCTTTCCATCGGGCGGGCGGCTGTCAAAGAACGTCGCCGGCGGGGCTATCCGGCGACGAAGGGGAGCCCCGGGGGAAAGCTGCTGTAGACGCCCGCCTTATTTCGTGACCGTGACCTGAATTTTTTCCAGTTTGCAGCGTGGTTGGGTAGATTCGTCGCGGCCAGGAATAGGTGTCAGGGACTTCTTGGAGGACCCTCGCCGGATTGGCGGGTGACACCTTGGGCGGGGCCCCCAAGAGGCCCTGAATGCCACTGACTCCGCCGATCCCACCCTTTTGGAGCCACCCTCCGGACACACCTCCACCCAACCGCCTCATGGCGATGAACTGGCCCTCCATCGGGCGGACGGCTGTCAAAGAACGTCGTCGGCGGGGCTATCCGGCGACGAAAGGCAGGCCAGGAGGAAAGCTGCCGGCCGGGAACGGCGCGCTGCGGTCTCCGGCCTTCAAGGTCTCGGCCGCCGTTCGGAAGAGCGAGACGAACCAGGCGTAGGCCTCGTAGAAGGCCCTCCGCGCCGCCTTGCTGAAGGCGTGGAGGAGCGGAGCGGGAGACTTCGCGAGCTTGGCGGGACGATGCTGGGGATCCATGGCGAGGATCGCCTTGACCCCGAGCACGGGCAGGCCGGTCTCGTTTCGCCGGAGTGCCGCGGCCTCCTCGATGGTCTCCACCAGGGCGGCGACGCGTTTCCGGTAGAGATCCGGGGGCAGATGCGCCCAACAGGGGATTGGCGAGAGAATGACCGCCTCTTCCGTCGCGAACCGCATTGGCTCGAAGGGCAGGCCCTGGTTTCGCGCGGCGTACTCCCGCGTCCTCTCGAACCAGTGGCCGGTCATGGGCTCGCCGTCGAGCAGGGCCCGGCCGGATTGCACGCCCGGCCAATCCCTCACCCTCTCCACGAGGTTTTCCTTGACTCCGTTCGCCAGGATGTAGGCGAGGCGCTCGACTTGAGCTCCCTCTTCCTCGGTGACGACGGCCATGTCGTAGCGGCGCTCGAAGACGTGTCCCTGCCAGCGGGTCAGGCGGTTGACCTCGCGGGCGAGCTTGGACTTCACGTCTCGCATGAAGCCGGAGATCTGCTGGGCGTCCTCGACCACGGCGAGGATATGGAAGTGCGATGACAACGTGGTGACGGCACAGAGGGTGAGGTCGTGGTTTCGCTGACATCGTCCGAGGACGCCGAGGACGAGGTCGTTGAGCGCAGGCCCGGGGCGGAAGAGGAAGCGTCCCTGGACGGCGCGGCAGGTGATGAAGACGAGAGTTCGAGGGGCGGGGATGTAGCGAAGTCGTCTGGGCATACACCTAAAGAACGGAAAAAGTCGCTGTCATCGCTCATCCGCTCATCGCCAATCCGCGATAAGCCATGTACGGCGGGCCTCCAGGGAGCACTCTACGGAGTCGTCTCGGGCCAACCGAAGGGGTGTCGCGTGCGCGCAGTCCAGGCTGCTACGAGAGGCTGAGCGCAGCCAGGAATAGGTGTCAGGGACGGCGGCCGATGGCGGTGAGCGCCATCAGCAGATACGGGAATCCGGCGGCTCGCGCTTGTTGCTGGGTTGAGCGCAGGACAAGCGGCCAAGGTTTCGCCGGTTGAAGAGCGGGAGAGGCTTTCCGGAGCTTGGAGGCATTTTCTCAATGTTCTGGATATTTTCTCAGCCAGAACTTCCAAAAACATTAGAAAAACCCCAAACACATGGTGAAAACGGGTCAACGCATTGTCCGGAGCGCTCCAACCTTGGGAAAACGCCAGCAACATTGTTGGAACGCTGGAAACATTGTTCGGGAAGCTGGGAACAATGTTGGGAGGCTCCCAACAATGTCGGGACGGCCGGAACAATGTTGGGACTCCCACAACAATGTTGGGGATGCTCAGAACAATGTCGGGACGCTCAAAACAATGTTGGAAGGCTCCCAACATTGTTGGGGAAGTTTTTTGCCTGGCTATAGCCATCCCCGGTACAGCTCCGGCCGGCGATCGCGCCAGAAGAGGCGGGTCCCACGGCGAGCCCGTGGCCTACGTGCGGGCCGTGGCGTTCCTCGCCGACGGCCACAGGCCCCCTTGAGTGGCCCTCGAGCGTCGTCGGAGGAGCAGCAGTCTCGGATCGGCAGCCAAACTGGCGGCCGGGTATTCCTCTTCCTCTACACCGACGACTTTTGGCGAGACTACGAGTCCTATACGTCCAAGGGCGTTGTATTCGTGCGCGAACCAACAGAATAGGTGTCAGGGACTTCTTGGAGGAACACGACGGAATGCTGCGTGGACTGACCGTTGGAGAGGAAAGCGGTTGAGGGCGCAGCCGCTGCCCCGCCCAAGTGGCCGGTCATGGGCTCCCCATCGAGCAGAGCCCGGCCGGATTGCACGCCCGGCCAATCCCTGACGCGCTCCACCAGGTTCTCCTTGGCTCCTTCGTCGGCGCTCACGAGGTTCGCCGTGTGGCGCAGATCCAGGAGATCGCGGCTGAGATGAGGGTGGCTTCGTAGTAGACGGCCCCTAGGCACTGTGCGAAGATTGGGCTACCAGGGATGATCGGCAAGACTGTGGTCGCGCCTTTCTGGGAGCGTTTTAGGAATGGCAAGAGTCAACATCGTCTACTGGGAAGAAGACGGAGCCTGGCTCGGGTATCTCCAAGAGTATCCGGACTATTGGACCCAGGGAGAGACCCTCGAGGATCTCAAGGATCACCTGCGGGACCTCTTCCAGGACGTCACCGGCGGGAAGGTTCCCGGGGTCCGGAGAGTCGGCGAGTTGGAAGTCGCGTGAAGCGAGCCGACCTGGTCCAAGCGATCCAAGGGCTTGGCGGTGTATTGATTCGTCACGGTGGCAAGCACGACTGGTATCAAAATCCAAACACCGGAGTCGCACAGGCGGTGCCTCGGCATCGAGAGATCAAAGACCGCTTGGCCCAGCACATCCTCAAGATGCTCGGCAATTAAGGTCCTGCAATGGCCGGCTGGGCCCTCGATCTGGGAACCACCAACTCTGGAATCGCGTGCTGGGACGAGTCTCTCGGTAAGCCTCGCCTCATCGAGCTGCCTGACATCTGCCGGAAGCTCGACTCCGAAGATCCACTCGAGGCGCCGCGCCTGGTGCCGTCGGCCGTCCACTTTCTCGAGAAGCCCTGGCTGCTCGACCGTCTGCGAAGCTGGTCTCCCCTGGCGCAGCGGTTCTTCATCGGCCGGCGAGCCGTCATCGGGCGGCCGGCGCTCGAACGCAATGAGGCCATGGTCCATCCGTCGTTCGTGCCTGCCTTCAAGCCCGGCCTGAGCGACGAGCCGCTACGGCCGCTGGCGCGGGTGGGGCGTGAGAGCCTCACCGCCCGCGATACCGTCCACGCGTTCCTGCGCGAGATGCTGCGCGAGGTCAAGCGGACGACGGGGCACCGGGTGCGCGACCTCGTCGTCACGTCGCCGGTGACGGCGTTCGAGATGTACCGCGCGGAGGTGCAGCACGCACTGCGTCAACTGGGCGTGCGCCGGATCCGCTTCATCGATGAGCCGGTGGCGGCTGCGCTCGGCTATGGGATCAGCCTCAGCCAGGAGCGGATCGTGCTGGTGGTAGACGTGGGGGGAGGCACAATGCACGTGGTCCTCGTCCGCCTCTCGCCGCAAGGAGCCCTCAGCGGCCAGGCGACCGTGCTGGCCAAGCAGGGGCGTCCCATGGGCGGCAATGCCGTCGACGGTTGGGTGCTGCAAGACCTCTGCGGTCGGATGGGCTACGATCTCACAGCCGGTGACGATGAGGTCACCCGTATATGGCGGCGGCTGATGCTCGCCGAAGCCTGCCGGGTGAAGGAGGCCGTGTTCTTCGAGGACGAGACGACGTTCCTGATGAGCCCGGGGGGCTCGACCTCCGGGGAGGCGTCGCGGCCGGGCAGCAGGTCCGTCGTGCTCACCCGTGCCCGTCTCCGGGAGATTCTGGACGAGCACGGGTTCTTCCACACCCTGGCCGCCTCGCTGGAGGAGGTCCTGGAGCAGGGCCACGTGGCCGCGAGTGAAGTGGAGGACGTGTTGCTGGTGGGAGGCTCGACGCTCCTGCCCGGTTTCTTCTCATGGTTCGAAGAGCGCTTCGAGCGGCGCCGGGTGCGGGCCTGGCAGCCCTTCGAGGCGGTGGTCTACGGCGCCGCCTGCTTCGCCGGCGACCGGATGGAAGCCTTGGACTTCATCGTGCACGACTACGCGTTCGTCACCCACGATCCGCAGACGGGCGAGGCCCAGCACACCATCATCGTGCCCCAGGGAACCCGCTTTCCGACCTCTCCTGAGCTGTGGAAGCGGCAATTGGTCCCGACGTGCGCGCTCGGCGAGCCGGAGAGCCTCTTCAAGCTTCTCATCTGCGAGATCTCGCGCGCCGACGGCGACGAGCGGCGCTTCGTCTGGGACGCCGCCGGTGACGTCCACAAGGTGGGCGGGGCATCCGGCGACTCCCAGGTCGTCGTGCCCCTCAATGCGGCGAGCCCCACTCTCGGCTATCTCGATCCACCCCACTCCCCTCGCGACCGCCGCCCCCGTCTCGAGATCGCGTTCGGCGTGAGCTCCGAGCGCTGGTTGATCGCCACCGTCCGGGACCTCCTCACGCAGCGGGAGCTGATGCGTGAGAAGCCGGTCGTGCGGTTGGTCTGAGGTTGCCTCGGTATGTGGTGGGACTGGAGTGTACTGGTAGGCACCCTGACAGGCACCCTGATGGGCGCCAGCGGTCTATGGAGTGTATGGGCTTTCTGGAGCAGTCACCGGGACGGTCGCAGGCGCCTGCAGGTCTGGCGGCATGCCGCAACGTCTTGCCACTTGCAGGTGGTGGAGGTCTCGAGCTACTCGGCACGGCGCTTGAAGCTCGCGGCACGAACGGGACCTTTGGAAGTGCGGATCGAGAGCGCTCGCAACCTCGAATACAGCATTCAGGTCGCCGTCGTGGTTTCGGGGCTGCCGGGTTTCTCCGACGTGAGAATCCGTCGCGAGTTGCGAAATCCTTTGCCGTGGGTGCGGGAGATCGAGGTCGGAGACGAGCCCTTCGACAGCACGTTCTACATCGGGGGGCCGATGCGGCTCGTATGCGCGCTGCTCGATGCGGAGACGCGACGTCTGCTGGTTGGCGTGAACGCCGAGTGCCGGCTGGAGCTCGTTGGCGGCGAGCTCCAGGCGGAGACGTCTGATATGCAACTCTCTCACGTCCTGCCCCGCCTCGTCGATCTCGGCCGGCGATTCTCGCAGTCCAGGGACGTCGCCCGCCGCCTGACCCGGAACGCCCGCCGGGATCCCGCAGCAGGGGTGCGGCTCCAGAACCTGCTCCTTCTGGTCCGTGAATCCCCTGGGAATCCGAGCGTGGTCAAGGCGCTCCGCAGGGCCTGCTCGGACTCGAGCCCCAAGATCCGGCTCTGGGCAGCCAGGGAATTGGGTGCCGAAGGCCGCGACGCCCTTATGCAGCTTGCAGGGAGCGAGGAGGACGAAGACTGCAGCGCACAAGCCGTCTCGGCTCTGGGCCTGGAGCTGCCGTTCGAGCGCACGAACGCCATCCTCGTCCAAGCCTTGCGCGGACGCCACATCCAAACGGCCCGCGCCTGCCTGGAGGCGCTCGGCCGCAGTGGCGCCGCAGCGGCCGCCGAACCGCCGCTGATCCAGGCCCTCCAGCACGAAAACGCGGAGGTCCAGGTAGCCGCGGCGAATGGGCTGGGCCGGCTCGGCTCGGCGACAGCGGTGCTGCCGCTCAAGGAAGCAGCCGCACGCTCCCCGCGAGATCAGGAGATCGGCCGGGCCACCCGGCAGGCCATCGCCGAAATCCAATCCCGCCTGCAGGGTGCCTCGCGCGGTCAATTGTCCCTGGCCGAGGCCAAAGTGGGCCAGTTGTCACTGGCGCAAGCCGAGGCGGGCCAACTGTCGCTGGCCACCGACCCGGCGGGGCAACTCTCGCTCCCGCCGGGGGAGCCGGAAACCTGAATTGAATTCCTCGTGCCGTGGTGCCTCTCAGCAGCATCGGGACGGTGTAGTTTCCCGCCCGGCTACGATGTGTGGGTTTCCAGTAGAACGGTCTGGAGCTACTGCCAGCCCGCTCGCCAGGGCATCGTCGCCATCAGTCGGTGCCATCCTGAAGGCCGTTTCTCCTCGACAACTGGTTCCGTGACCGGCCATTGTGCGGCGCGGAGCCTTACATACAGCTCCGTGCCCTCCACGCTTCCCAAATGGATGGGAAAGGTTGTCCCGTCCTGGGCCACTGCGGTGATCGAGACCATGGCTTCACCCAATAGGGTGCCGCCTGCGGGATGCGCAACTCGGCACCCCCAGCCCGCGAGAAAGACCCCCGGCTGGCCGAAGTAGGCCCCGACGTCGTCCCGTCGATGCTCCGCCGGCCCGTCGTAAACCAACGCTCCATCCACCCGGACTTGCAGGCGGGCGATTCCGGCCCCAAAGGGATCTCGTGCCCAGCCCGCCATGCTGATAAAGGCGCTATCGGCCGAACGCTGGGCCGACTCGAGATATCCAATCGGCTCATGGATCGCGGGCCGCCGGGCTGACGCCTTGTCACAAAGGATGTACACGTCTTGAAAGGACCACAACGCTCTCGGGAGGCGCATGCAGGCGAATCCGGGCGCCGCGTCTGACGCCGCCTGCCGAACGAAAGCCTCGTCTACCCAACTCGTGCCATAACTTTCGCCGGGGAGCTCGCCGATCTCTGACGTCGGCTGATAGCGCGCGCCGTTGGAGCTCGACTCAATCCCTTTATCCTCACCATGGACGCTGAAAATCAGAATGCCTCCGGGGCGAAGTAGAGACGCAAGCTTCGTGAGCCAGGGAGTAAAAGTCGCCGGCGGCAAGTGGCTAAAGAACGACGATGCCACGACACAATCAAAACGTTCATTGCAGATGAGGCCCTCCGGCTCCGGGGACGATTGGAAGCCTTGAACGCCGAACCGCTCACGCTGAAACTTCACCCCATCCTCAAAGATATCGGATACCCAAATCTGCTCTGGCGGCACGTGTTGTATCAGGAATCGTGTCACCCGCCCGAAACCGCTCGCAAAATCCAGCAGCCGGATAGATCGCGCAGTGTCGCCGAAGTGCCAGGTCAAGAGGCGATGGACGGTTCGGGAGGCACTCCAGCCCGATCGGAAATAATCGAACCAGGCTGTCTCCCGGTGATCCCAATGATGTCCCATGAAGAAGCGGAGCATGTAGTCGTCCGGGTGAATGGCGGTGCATGGCAGCGAATGCCCCTGAAGGATATCGGATTGGAAGGTGGAAAGGAGCCGGCTGCGGCCGATGTCAATGGGCGATAATTCTTGGATTTCCGTCTGTGCCATGGCCCGCGCATGCTAGTACAGACCGGCCGCCCTTGCCAAGGGCGTGCCGGTCAGGCGTCGATCTTCCAGATGAGCAGCCGTTCCCAGGAAAATCTCTGCCGGAGTTGCCAGAGTATCCGCGCCGCTTTACTCGCCGGCGGCTGTCCCACGCCCTGAAAGATCTTTCGCCCCGGAAACAACCGGGCGATAGAGCCCGCGTAGCAGTAGATATGCTGGACGTCGTACTCTGGGCTGCTGGTACGACGGAAGACGCGGGTGACCACAAGCTTCTGCAGGCGGTCCGGTAGGGCCAGCAGCCCTGGGATTCCGAAGTGCGGATCACGCCGAAACAGATACTTCAGCCGCGGTGGCGTCGTCAACATGCAAAGCCCCCCGGCGCGTAGGACGCGGATGATTTCACCTCCCAGCAGCGCGGGGTGAGAAACGTGCTCGATCGTTTCCAGGCACAGGACGGCAGTGAATACGTCTCCCCGAAAAGGCAGGGCCTCGCCGCTGGCGAGCACCGGCAGAACCCGCAGGCCGGTCTCAGAGCACATGCGCTGGAGGCCGAGGTTGAGCTGATGGTCCAAGGCCACGACGGTCGTCCCGGCGAAGTTGGCGACACCGGACGCCACTCCACCATTGCCAGACCCCAGGTCGAGGACGCGCACCGGCCCGCTGAACCGGGCCGCGAGGAGCTCACCGATCGCCCGGCCTTCGGCCAACCGGCCCGCCGCAAACTTCAGGTCCTGCAACTCGTGGGCAGACGCCGTGCGACGCGCGCGATCGGCGATCTGCGCTTCGTAGGCCGCTTCGAGCCGTTGCCATGGGGCTGAAGTCTTCACGTTGTGCCAGACCCGCGCCCGTACCCTCTAGCCTTTCCTGGGGATCAGGATCAGCCCCCGTACTGCACGTGGATGTATCCGCCCGTCTCGAGATTGTAGAGCAGGTACCAGCCGGGATGATCCGGGTCCTCGTAGACCACGAAGTCGTCGCCGCAGTCCCAGCACCAGTCAAGGGCGAGCGGCCAGTCCCAGGAAGCGACCACGAAGGCGGCGCCACCGAGCCAGAAACGGTGGCCCACCCGGTCGAAGCGGGAGACGGAATAGCGGTAGGACGGACCGATGCGGGCGAAGCGGCCGTGCTCGAAGGGCCGCGCCAGGCGGAAGCGCGAATCGTCCGGCCGGTCGTGGCCATACCAGCGGTCGTGGTTGACGTGCGGCATGCCGTTCATCCTGCCGCCGTCGAAGCGCTCCACGTCCGGCTGCCCGCCGGGTCCCCTCCTTGGAGAAGGCGCCGGTGGCGGATGGCCCTGGTTGGCCCGGGGATGCGAGTGTTGTTGGCCCCGCTGGGCGGTCAAGGGGAACGCTCCCAGGACCGTGAGTGTGAGCAGCAAAGCGATGTGGCGTTTCATGGGGTTCCTCAGGCCGCCTTGTATCGTGGGAGTCTGAAGCGTCAGCGTTGCGGCGGCGCAGTCGCACTGATACCGGAAGCCCATGCAAATGGCGGGCCGCTCCTCAGAGCAACAGGGACCGGGTCTCAGAACGCGGCAATATCGGCCCGGCTGGCGAGGGTGCCTTGGGGGTTGTGGTAGGTCTTCTGCTGGCCGGTCTGGGTGTCGGTCACGGTCAGCGTGTAGTCGACGTCCGAGAGGGCGCCGAAGAAGACCCAGAACTTGCCGTTGACGGTGCGGCCGTCGAGCACCTTGACCATCAGCTCCAGGTTGGCGGCAGCGAAGAACCAGAAAGCGCCCGTGTCTTCGGTGAGGCCGTGGGCCTGACCGCGCCCGGCGCCGCCGGTGCGTGGATCGGTGAAGTCCACCTCGGCGCCGGCCCACAGGGCGACGAAGCGTCCCTGGGAGCCCGCGGTCACGGCCGGCTGGGTCTGGTCGCCGTGCGAGCGGGCATTGACCTGGAAGCGGTCGGTCAGCGGCTGCCAGAAGGGATCGAAGAGCCGGCCGAACACGGCCACATCCGCACTGTGCAGGTCGGCCCCGGGCCAGAGCACGAGGACGTTGCCATGGGAGTCGACGACCGTCGCGACGGGATTGGTGTCCGTTCCTTCGCCGGTGACGAGGGTGTCGGGGCCGAGCCGGGTCCCCAGCGCGTCGAAGCGCTGAGCCCGGACCTCGACGGTGGGGCCGATCGGGCTGGCCGGCAGGAAGTTGCTCCACACGATGGAGAATCCGCCGTCGCCGTGCGCCAGGGGCAGGGCGCTCTGCGCCTCGCCGTTGCCGTTGTTGTCGACGTCGACCTGGAATTCGTGCGCCCGGGGGTGGCCGGCGGCGTCGAGACGCCGGGCCCAGATGTTGGGATTGCCGGCCTGGCTCTCGTCCACCCAGGTGGCGAGGATGTCGCCGGACCCCGGATCCAGGGCCAGCCGCCGCCGGCTCCGAAGCCCGGCGATCACCTCGTTGACCGGCGAGGCGCCACCCACGGCACGGGCCTGGTCGTCGAAATGCTGCAGCAGGATGAAGGTGCGGCCCGGCACCGTGGCCCGCCAGACCACGAGGAAATTGCCCGCTCCGTCGTAGGCGGCGTCCGGCTCGAGCAGGAGCTCGCCGGCCGAGTTGTAGGGCAGGCCGATGCGGTCCAGGAGCTGAGCGATGGCGTTGAAACGGCGAAACCAGATGCCGTCGGCGGAGGAGTAGATGACGGCGAAATTGCCATTCCGGCCGTCCATGGCGATCCGCGGCAGGTCCTGCCTTGCCAGCCAGGTCGCCGGGATGGGCGGATCGTCGACCCGGATCTCGCCGGTGAGCGGAGCGCCGGAGGCATTGAACCGGCGAATGAAGAGGCCCCGCACCTTGTCCAGCCAGAGCACCACGAAGTTGCCGGCCGCATCGCTCGCCACCGCCGGATGGAGCTGATCGGAGACCGTATAGGAATTGACCTGGAGCTCGGAGCCTTGCGGCTGCCAGGTCAAAGCCGCCCGAGCCGGCAGGGCACAGCTCGCGCCCAGCAGAACGAGGAGGACCATCTGGAAAGATCTGTGGAGACCGCTTGCGAGCAAGGAGTCGCCTCCCGCTGAAGTGTGAAGGCTACCGTAGCACCGGCAGTGGAAACCTCCAAGCAGGGATATGCTCGCCCACCCGCCGGGCTCACTCGGGAATCCGCCAGAGCAGCAGAGGCCGGCTCGTGGCGAGTGATGGGCTGGCTATCCTTGATCGTAGCTGTAACAGTCTGTAAACCAGTCTTTCTTCAGCGGTATGAAGGAATCACAGGCGCGCTTGAGAGCTGAGCTGAACGTAGGCTCAACTGACACAGCATAGACCTTTTTCCCCAGGTCGCGAACCAGTTCGACGACGGGCGTGAAATCGCCATCAGCCGAGAGAAGGTAAGCACAATCGAATTTGTCATGGATGGCCAAACTGGACATCTGGACTGCCAACAACACGTCTGCCGCCTTTTCTTTCAGTAGGCTAACCGACCTGTTGGTATTAGCCATCCGAAATAACTCGGTCTTCACCTCAGGGTCGAGAGGAGCGTCCTGAATGTAAGCCAAGAGCTCCGTGGCCAGCCTGTTTTCACTCGGCCGCTCTTCCATCCTCCCGAGATGCACGCTGATCCTGCTATCCTGATTCTGAATCCTGGAATTGAATTGACGTTGCTCTCGGTAACCCAAGTGGTTCTGCTTCAGCGCTCCGATGTAGTATCGCGTCTCTCCCCAATCTCTTGGCCCGAGCAGCTTCCGGGAAATCTTGGCATAGTCCAGAGCGAAGAGATCTTTCAGGCCGCCAGACTTACAGGCGTGATACCAATTATTCCCGTCAACAAAGAGGAACGCTTTCTCTGGCACCCCAAATCCTCGGGTAAAAAGAAAAGCCCCGGGTGTGCTTTTACAGACCCGGGGGAGGTAAATATGCTGGGAGCGGAAGCTCCCTAGCGTCTATTTCAAGCGAAAGCCTACCTCCTTTTGGAGGTATCCGTCAACACTGGATCTGCGGCACCTCAACGCACCTTCCGCCCGCTCGCCCGCTCGCCCGCCGCCTCGATCTGCCGGGCGATCTCGTCCCAGTCGTACCCGGCGGCGCGGGCAAGGGCGTTGGTGCGGAGGCGGGACCATTCGGCGTCATCCGTCAGCAGGCGATCCAGGACGGCGGCGAGGGCGGCGGGCTCGGGGGCGGAGGAGATCCCCTCGACACCGTCGCGGACCAGCTCGGGCACGGCGCTCTCCGGGGACTCGCAATAGACGACCGGCAAGCCGGCGGCCATGGCCTCCAGAGGGAAGAGGCCGAAGCCCTCGCGCTCCGAAGGCTGCACGGCGATCCGGGCCTTGCCTAGGTTCGACCACACCTCGTCGTAGGTCTCCACGTGGCCGCGGAAGGCCACCCGGTTTGCGATGCCCAGCTCGGCGGCGAGGCGGACCAGCGTCTCCCGGAAGGGGCCGTCACCGAAGACGGTGAGGAGCACGCCGGCATGGCGGTCCGCGAGGAGCGCCACGGCCCGCAGCAGGAGGTCGACCCGCTTCTCCCGCAGCAGGCGGCCGGCGTAGATCAGGGGCGGCCCCTCGCCGTGCCGGGCGGCCTCGACTCCGGCGGCGGCCTGCACCTGGTCGACGTGGATGCCGCAGACCACGAGGTCGACGCGGCTGCCGGCGCGCCGCTTCTCCAGGCGCTCCTGGGTGAGCCGGCTGGTGGCCGTGACCACCGTCCCGAGCTGCCCGGTGAGCCACTCGATGGCCTGGTAGACGGGTGCCTTGAGGCGGCCGACGTAGCCTTTCCAGTAGTTCCCCCAGTATTCGTACCAGGTCACCATCAGCGGCTTGCCCGCCAGGGCGCACTTCAGGGCTAGGGGGAAGATGTGAATGTACGGCATGTTCGCCGTCTCGACGACGTCGTAGCCGGAGACGTCGATCCTGGGAATGGCGAGGGCGAAGCGGATGGCCAGGCGGGTGCTGCGCTTGCCTTCGGCGTTGGTGAGGCTGTCGCGCTCGCCGAGGGAGAGGACGCGGACGCCCGGCGGGTCCGGCAGCGGCTGGGGCTTGCGGAAACCGGCCAGCGTCACCTCGTGGCCGCGGCGAGCGAGCGCGACGGCGAGCTCGTGGTTGCGGCTCTCGACCCCGCCGAGGAAATCGGGGTAGACGGCCTCGTAGAGCAGCAGGATCTTCAAGTTGGCGATTTGCTTCTAGGAGATCAATTGCTTCTAGGGGATCAATCCTTCCAGGGGACCAGCGAGGCGATCTCGGCCGAGCGGCGGTTGATCGTGGAGATGATCACGCCACAGGTGAGGCAGAGGGCCGCCAGGATGAAGAGCGCCGCGGAGAGCACGGCGAGCGGCAGGCGGGGCACCAGGCCGGTCCTCACGAACTCGGTGATCACCACGCCGCCGCCGGCGAGCGACAGCACCAGGAAGAACGTCGCCAGCAGGCCGAAGAAGGCGAGCGGCTTGTAGTCGCGGAAGAAGGTGAGGATGGCCATCAGGATGCGGTAGCCGTCGCGGTAGGTGTGGAGCTTGCTCGGGTTCTCCTTCGGACGGGCGCGGTAGCGCACCGGCACCTCGGCGACGGGGAAGCGCTGCACCGTGGCCTGGAGCGACAGCTCGGCCTCCACCTCGAACCCCTGGGCGATCAGCGGCGTGGATTCGAGGAACCGCCGGGTGATCACCCGGTAGCCGGAGAAGAGGTCCTGGGTGCGGACGCCGAAAAGGAGCCGCACGAGGAAGATGAACAGCCAGTTGCCGAACGAATGACCGGCGCGGAAGGCCCCGGCCTCGAACTCCTGGAGGCGGGTGCCGACCACCATCTCGGCGCCGTCCTCGGCGGCGGCGAGGAGCTGCGGAGCGTCGGCGGCGGGATAGGTGTCGTCCCCGTCCACCATGATCAGGTAGCCGGCGCCGCCGGCGCGGGCCTCGCGGAAGCCGGTCAGCAGGGCGAACCCCTTGCCGGGGCGGGGCTCGCGGATGACCTCGGCGCCGGCCGCCAGGGCGACCTCGGCGGTGCGGTCGCGCGAGCGGTTGTCCACCACCAGGATGCGGGCCTCGGGAAGAGCGGCACGGAAGTCCGCCACCACCTTGCCCACCGTCAGCTCTTCGTTGTGGCAGGGGATCACGACCGCCACGGAAGTGGGCGTCCGGCTCATCGCGAGCTTCCCCCATAGACGATCAGCACCACGGCGAGGCCCCACAGCACCAGGTTGATGAGGAAGGGCGGGTCGCGCAGGATCGCCTCGGTGGGGTTGCGTTCGCCCGGCCGCTGGTACATGAGGTAGAGATAGCGGAAAATACCGTAGAGCACCAGAGGAATGGTGAAGACGAGGTTCTGCGTGTGGTATTTCGCCACCGTCTCCGGGGCCACCGCGTAGAGCGCGTAGGAGACCACGGAGGAGGCGGTGACGACGTTGATCATCTGGTCCAGGAAGGCCGGGCTGTAGTGGTCGAGCACCGGCCGCTGGCTGGCGGCCTCGCCAGCGAGCAGGGTGATCTCGTGCCGGCGCTTGGAGAAGGCCAGGAAGAGGGCGAGAAAGGTGGTGCAGAGGAACAGCCAGCGCGAGACCTCGACGTTCATCGCCTGGCCGCCGGCCTCGACCCGCAGCACGAAGCCGAGGCTGATGGACATCACGTCCAGGATCACCATGTGCTTGAACCACAAGGTGTAGAGCAGGTTGAGCACGAGATAGGCGACGAGGATCGCGGCGAACGAGTTGCCGATCCAGAGCGCGAGGCCCAGCGCCGCGAGGCCCAGGACGGCGACCGCCACGACGGCCGCCGAAACGCTGAGGGTGCCCGCCGCCAAGGGGCGCAGCCGCTTCAGGGGGTGGAGGCGGTCCTCCTCGCGGTCGCGCAGGTCGTTGATCAGATAAACGGCGCTCGAAGCGCAGCAGAAGGCCACCAGGGCGAGCAGGCCGCGGATCTGGGCGCCGGGTGACAGCAGCAGCTTCCCGAAGACCAGGGGAGCGAGCACGAAGAGGTTCTTGGCCCACTGCGCCGGGCGAATGGAGCGGAGGAGAGGTCCCATGGCGGGGCGTATTGTATGAGAGAGATCGTTGCGGGGCGGGAAACCCCCTTCTCCCGCGCCCTCGCCCTCGTGGCCGTGGCGGCGCTCGGCCTCTGGCTGTGGGTCATGGTGCCGCTCGCCACGGGCACGAGGACGCTCTACTTCCGCGACGTCTTCACCACTCACGTGCCGTGGAAGGCGTTCGGGGCCGCGGAGCTGCGCCACGGGCGCATCCCGGCGTTCAATCCCACCTGGGCGCTGGGCCAGCCGTTCCGGGGCGATCCGAACGCGCTGCCGTTCTATCCGGGCAACGTCCTCTATATGGTCCTGCCGTTCTGGAGCGCCTTCAACCTCCACTATGCCCTACATTGGCTGCTCGCCGCCCTGGCCATGGCCGCTCTCGCCCGGGGCCTCGGCCAGGCGCGGCCGGCGGCCCTGGTGGCGGGGATCACCTACGGGGGATCGGGGTGGATTCTGACGGCGCTCTCCTTCTACAACATCCTTGCCGTGGCCGCCTGGTGGCCCCTCGTCCTCCTCGGAGCTGCGCGGGGCGGCCGGCGAGGTGTTGCCCTCGGGGGCCTCGCCTGCGGCCTCGCCCTGCTGGCCGGCGAGCCGGTGACCGCCAGCCTGGGGCTGCTGCCGCTGCTGCTGGTCGCCGTCCAGCGGCACGGCTGGCGGCGGGGATTCCTCACCTCGGCCAGCATCGGCGCCATCGGGCTTCTCCTCGCCCTGCCGCAGGTCGTGGCCACGGCCCGCATCCTGGGTTTCACCGCCCGCCAGGCCGGCGGCATGCCCGGCGGACTATCCGGAGACCGGTTTCACCTCGGCGCGGCGCGGCTGCTGGAGCTGGCCGTCCCCTTCCCCTTCGGCCACCCCTGGGAGTTGGGCCGCACGGGCTACTGGCCCTGGGACGACCAGCCCGGGCTGCCGTACGTGATCACGCTGTACTTCGGGATCGTGGCCCTCTGGCTGGCGATCCTGGGAGCCCGCCAGGCCAGGGCCTGGGCGGGTCTGGCGGTCGCCGGGATCATTCTCGCCTGGGCCGGGGCCTTCGGCGGCGACGCCCTGGCGGCCGTCTCCGGGGGATTGGCGCGGTACCCGGAAAAGCTCCTGGTCTGGTTCGCCCTGGCGACGCCGCTGCTCGCCGGCTGGGGGATGGAGCGGGCGCTGGCGTCGCCGCGGGCGTGGAAGGGAGCGGCGGTGGCCGCGGGTCTCGCC
>JBAPYB010000184.1:0-1930 GCA_049284515.1 Thermoanaerobaculia bacterium | reverse complement strand
GCGGCTGGGGTTGGCCACCCTGCTCGACGCGCCGTCCATCCACCGCACGGCCCAGGACCGCCTCCACGGCTCCAGCGACCCGCCGGCCCTCCACCGCCGGATCGCCGCCGTCAAGGATGGGGAGATCGCCCTCGCGGATCACGTCCTCACCGTCTCGGAGCTGGCGCGGCAGACCTATCTCGACGCCGGGATGCCGGCGGAGAAGGTGCACGCCGTGGCCCTGGGGGCGGACCTGGAGCTCTTCGCGCCCGGGGCCCCCGGCGACCCCGGCGAAGACACGGAGCCGCGACGGAACGGCTTCGTCTTCCTCTTCGCCGGCGCGACGATCCGGCGCAAGGGGTTCGACCTCCTGCTCGCGGCGTTCGATCGCGTGGCTGCCGTCGATACCGCGGCGCGGTTGAGGATCGCCGGCTCCCGCGGCGACCTGGGGTACCTGCTGGACGGCCGGATGGGGGACCGCATCGCCTTCCTCGGGCCGCGGACGCAGACCGAGCTGGCGGCGGAGCTGCGGCAGGCGGACTGCCTGGTGCTCCCCTCCCGCAACGACTCGTACGCCCTGGTGGTGCCCGAGGCCCTGGCCTCGGGGCTCCCGGTGCTGATCTCCGAGATGGTGGGGGCGAAGGACCTGGTGACCGAGGGGCGGACCGGCTGGATCGTGCCGGTGGAGAACGTGGACGCCCTCGCCGGGCGCATGGCCTGGTGCGTCCGCCACCCCGAGGCCGTGCGCGCCCTGCGCCCCGACTGCCGGAAGGCCGCCGAGGCCGCCACTTGGCCGGCCTACGCCCGGCGCTTCACGGACCTGCTGCGTTCACTCGCCGGATGAGGCTGTTGCACGTCGTGCCCACCTACCTCCCCGCCTGGCGCCACGGTGGCCCCATCCTGGCCGTCCACGGCTTGTGCCGCGCCCTGGTGGAGCGCGGGCACGAGGTGACGGTGCTCACCACCGACGTGCACGGCGACGGCCGGTTGGAGGTGCCGCTGGGCGAGCCGGTGAGGATCGACGGCGTCGAGGTCCGGTATTTCCCTGTACGCTGGCCGCGCCGTCTCTATCGCTCTCCGGCCCTGGGGCGAGCGGCGCGGTCCCTCATGAGCGGCTTCGACGTCCTCCATCTCCACTCGGTGTTCCTGTGGCCCACCTCGGCCGCGGCCCGGGCGGCGGAGCGGGCCGGCGTCCCCTACGTCGTCTCCCCCCGGGGCATGCTGGTCCCCGACCTCATCGCCCGGCGCGGGCGGTGGCGCAAGCGCGCCTGGATGCTCCTTGCCGAGCGGCGGACGCTGGCGCGGGCGGCGGCCGTCCATGCCACGAGCACGCTGGAAGCGGACGAAGCGGCTCGCCTGGGGCTCCCCTTGCCGCCGGTCTTCGTGGTGCCGAACGGAGTCGAGATTCCGGCGGAGAAGGAGGGGGTTCCTCGCGAGCCCTTCCTCCTCTTCCTCGGCCGCGTGAGCTGGAAGAAGGGGCTCGACCGGCTGATCCCGGCCCTCTCCCGTTGCCCTGGAGTGGAGCTGAAGGTCGCCGGCAACGACGAGGAGGGGCTGCGGCCGGAGCTGGAGCGGCTGGCCCGGGACGCGGGTGTGGCCGGCCAGGTCTCTTTCCTGGGACCTGTCGCTGGAGAGGAGAAAGCGTCGCTGCTCAAGCGAGCTGCCGTGCTCGTCCTCCCCTCCCGCTCGGAGAACTTCGGCAACGCCGTGCTGGAGGCCATGGCTGCCGGCTGCCCGGTGACGGTGACGCCCGAGGTGGGGCTGGCCGAGGCGGTGCGGGAGACGGGCGCGGGGATCGTGGCGGACGGCGATCCGGACCGGCTGGGCGCGGCCCTGGTAGTGCCGTGCCGCGCCTGATCGGACGCTCGACGAAGCGGTACGAGAGCGCTGCGAGCGCCAGCGTCGCGGCGAGCCGCACGACCAGCAGCGGCAGCGCGCCGAGCCCCGTCCG
>JBAPYB010000183.1:0-18272 GCA_049284515.1 Thermoanaerobaculia bacterium | reverse complement strand
CGTCGATCCACCGCAGCTCGGCCATGCGGCGGAGCACCTCGTCGCGCCGCTTGCGGGACCGCTCGGGGCTGGCCACCGGCGAGTAGACGGCCGGCGATTTGATCATGCCGGCGAGCGTGGCGGCTTCCGGCAGGGTCAGCTCCGTGGCGTCCTTGCCGAAGTAGGCCCGGGCCGCGGCGCCGAGGCCGTGGTAGTTGATGCCGTTGGCGCCTCCCAGGTAGATCGTGTTCAGGTAGCCCTGGAGGATGCTCCGCTTGGAGTGCTGAACCTCGACGGCGACGGCGATGACGGCCTCGCGGATCTTGCGGAAGAGCCGCCGGTCCTGCGTGAGGAAGACGTTCTTGACGAGCTGCTGGGTGAGCGTGCTGCCCCCCTGGGCGACCCGGCCCTTGCGCAGGTCGACCATCAAGGCGCGGGCGATGCCGGTGGGCGAGACGCCGGGGTGCCAGTAGAACGAGTCGTCCTCGGCGGCCAGCACGGCCTGCACGACGTGCTCGGGGAGGTCCTTCACCCGCAGCGGCCACTTCTCGCGCACGTCCTCGTCGTAATAGGTGGCGAGGACTTGAGGGTCGAGAGCGGCGGAGTCGACCGGCCGGCCGTCGACGCTCAAAGCCGTGATGCCGCCCCTGCGGAAACGGACCAGCACGAGTTGGCCCGGCACCGGGCCCTGGGGGGTCTCGTGACGGCGCAGCCTCACCACCAGGACGTCGCCGCCGAAGTGATAGCGGCCGGCGGGAAGGACGTCCTCGTCCCAGGCGCGGTAGCCCTGCACCTCGAGCTCGCGGGCGAGGTCCTCGGGCGAGAGCTCCTCGCCGAGGCGGATCTCCTCGGGCAGGGCGTACAGGCGCGACGGCGAATTCTCAGGCCCGGAGCCGATGTCGCCGAATGCCCTGAGATAAGGAAACAGCAGCCAGAGGATGAGGACCAGGAGGACTCCCGCGACGGCGCCGAGGGTGTAGAGCGTCCGGCGCAGCCGGGGATGCGTGCGCACCAGCCGGCGCCAAGCCATCAGCCGGCGGCGGAATCGGCTCTGGGGCCGGGAGGGCGTCGCGGGCTCGCTCATGATCGCGCCCGATGATGCCACAGTCGCGGCCCTGGTCTTACGGCAGCGGTAACAAGGGCGACCATCCCCACTCGGGCCGCTCGCCGTCGCCCCCGGCGGGGCCCATCTCCTGCTTCTCGGTCATCAGGTCCAGGGGCTCGGCCGCCTTGCGCAGACTGTCGTACTCCAGGCGGTTGCCGCGGACGGCGCCCTCGATCCAGGCGGGCTTCGATCCGGCGGCCAGGTCCTCGGCGGTGTCGAGCGGAAGAAAAAAGGCGTCGCTGGGATCGGCGAGGTGCCCGCGCTCGGCGGCGGCGCGGGCCAGCGCGCGGTAGATCGGCGCGAGATGGGAAAGGCCGGCCCGCCAGGATTCGCGAAAACGCCCGCGAAACCGATCGTGCGCCGGCAGCGGGTGAGGCTCCAGCGCCTGGCGTGCGGTGCTCGCGAGCTCCGGCTCCTCCGCCCAGGACGGAGCGAAAAGGTCGGGCACGCCGAAGCGCCGGAGGTCGCCCCGGCCGCGGGTGCGCAGGGTCCAGGCCCCCTGGCTGAGCGCAGGCGGCACCTCCTCGCCCCGCGCCCGCAGGGCCCGCCGGTCGATCGCCGAGACGAGATCCGCAAGCAGCGCGTCGTTGGTTCGCATCAGCACCCGGGAGACCCGCTCGCGAAAAAGGCTCCAGAGGTCTTCTGGCGACTCCCTGCCGCGCAGAACCGGGCGGTTCCGCGGCACCCGGAAAGGGAGTAGGCGGACGCGGTGGAACGACAGCGCCGCGGCCAGGGAGCGATTCACCGCCGGCCGTTCGCCCGTGCCGCCGGGCTCCAGCAGGGCGCCCACCACGTCGGGACCGCCCGGCGCCGCCAGCAGCAGCGAGCGCAGCTCCCGGGCATCCAGATACGGTCGCAAGCGGACGATCTTCACCGGCGGCGTCTCGGGCAGGGGCAACCCGAGGTGATAGAGGGCGTAGCGCAGGCCGGTACCCAGGGCATAGCGCAGCAGGGTGATGCCGAAATGGGAGAGCGGCGGCAGCGGCCCCGGCAGCAGCAGGGAGCGGCTGTAGGCGGGCCGCGGCTCGGGCGCGGCGACCAGCCAGGCCGGCGGGTGATCGCCGTCCCCGGAGCGATGATCGTTTCGACGTTCCATGACCGGCCTGACCCTACCATTTTCGCTGGATTCAGACCGCGGTCACAGGGGCCAGGAGCGATTCTTCTTGGGCCCGGGATGGAAGCGGTGTAAGCTCTTGCCAAAATCTAGCTGTCGTCTTCACTTGCGGCTGAAGCGCCGAATCGGTGATGGACGGGCCCCAGGCGTTCGCCGCACGGACCGCGGAGGTCGTCATGAAAGGCAAGTGGATGGGTCTCCTCTTCGCCCTGGTCCTCGTCCCGCTCGGCGCCCGGGTGGCACAGGCGCAGGGAACCGGGAAGATCGCAGGGAAGGTCACGCGGCTCGACGGCGCGGGCCTGGCGGGCGTCACGGTCCGCATTCAGTCCCTCGACCGGTCGGCGCAGACCGATGCCACGGGCGCCTACGCCCTGGAGGACGTGCCACCCGGAACCTATGAGGTCAGCTTCAGTCTGAGCGACCATTCCAAGACCGAAGCGGCGGTCACGGTGGCGGCCGGGTCGGCGCGAACGCTGAACCAGAAGGTCGAGTGGGACCTCAGCTTCGCCGAGACCATCACCGTGTACTCGGTGTCGCGCAAGGCGGAGCGGATCACCGAGGCACCGGCCGCGGTCACCGTGGTGCCGGAGGAGGAGATCTCCCTCCAGGCCCCGACGGGGCAGGTCCCCAAGCTGCTGGAGTTCACGCCGGGCGTCGACTTCACCCAGAGCGGCCTCTACGACTTCAACTTCAACGTGCGAGGCTTCAACAGCTCCCTCAACCGCCGAATCCTGACGCTGATCGACGGCCGGGACCCCTCGGTGCCGTTCCTCGGCGCTCAGGAGTGGGCGGCGGTCTCCTTCCCCATGGACGAGCTGGCCACCGTGGAGCTCGTGCGCGGACCGGGCTCGGCCCTCTATGGCGCCAATGCCTTCAGCGGCGTCCTCAACATGACGACGCGGTCGCCGCGGGGCAACACGGGGGGCAAACTGCGGCTGACCGGTGGCGAGCTCGGCACCGGCCGCGGCGACCTCCGGTACTCCAACGAGCTGGGGACCGGCTGGTACGGCCGGGTGGTCGGCGGCTATCAGAAGAGCGACGACTTCACCCAATCGCGGAATCAGAAGGTGGAGTATTCCCAGTTCTGCGCCACCCCCGGGCAGACCAACTGCCTGCGGCGGGAAGCACAACCGCTGGCTCTCGACCAGGTGAAGATCGGCTACGGCGGCCTGCGCCTCGACCGCTACTTCAGCGACAGCCAGGTACTGACCGTGGAAGGTGGAACCGCCAACCTCGAAGGTCCCACCTTCCTCACCGGCATCGGCCGCGTCCAGGTGACGGACGCCAAGCGCCCCTGGGGCCGGCTCAACTTCAACACCCTGCACTGGAACCTCCTCGGCTACTACGACACGCGCGTGGCCGAGAAGCAGGTGGCCCTCTCCTCCGGCGCCCGGCTCTTCGAGGACTCCTCGAACCTGCACGGCGAGCTCCAGGGCAACACCGGCTTCGCGGGCGACAAGGGCTTCCTGGTGGGCGGCATCGCCTACCGCAAGCAGAAGGTGGACACGGCCGACGACACCGGCTTCCAGACGCTGATGGACTCCGCCAAGAGCGAGCACTCCGAGGCCGTTTTCGGCCAGCTCGAGTACAGCCTCACCTCGGCGCTCAAGGCCGTGGTGGCCGCCCGCGTGGACGACAGCACGCTGCACGACCGCCAGTTCTCGCCCAAGGGCTCGCTGGTCTGGGCCGTGGCCCCCACCCAGACGCTGCGCCTCACCTACAACAAGGCCTTCCAGGTGCCCAACTATTCGGAGTTCTTCCTGCGCGCGCCGGCGGGCGCGCCGATCACCGCCTTCGCGCCGCTGGAGGCCGCGCTGGCCCCCTTCCTCGGCGGGCAAACCCTTGGCCTGAAGAGCATCCCCATCCTGGCCCGCGGCAACAACGACCTCGGAGTCGAGAAGGTCCGCAGCTACGAGGCCGGCTATAGCGGCATCTTCGGCGCCAAGCTCTACCTCACGATCGACTACTACCAGAGCCGGCTGGAGAACTTCGTCACCGACCTGCTGCCCGGGGTCAACCCGGCGTTCACGCCGTACGCTCCGCCGTCGTTCCTGCCGGCGTCGGTGGCTCAGACGGTGCTCGCCACCCTGCGCGGCGGCCTGGGGCCGAACTTCGCCGGCCTGGCCACCGTCAACGGCTTGCCCGCCCTGGTGTTCTCCTACGCCAACGCCGGCGTCGTGGACACCCAGGGGATCGACGTGGCGTTCAACTACTACGTCAGCGACCGGATACTGGCGGACTTCAACTACTCGTGGTTCGACTTCACCGTGAAGTCGAAGAACGCGAGCGACCTGCTCCTGCCCAACGGGCCGGGGAACAAAGCCTCGGGCGGCGTCTCCTACCACGGCGATCCCTGGAACGCCTCCGCCAAGGTCCGCTGGGTGGAGGCCTTCCCCTGGGCGGCGGGCGTGTTCGTGGGCGACGTGCCGTCGTACACCCTGGTGGACCTGGGATTCACCTACAAGCTGTCCAACAACTGGCAGCTCGGCCTCGACGTGAACAACCTGCTGGACAAGAAGCACTTCGAGTCCTGGGGCGGCGACCTGCTGCGGCGCCGGGCGCTCGGACACGTGTCGTACTCCTGGTAGGGCTGGATGGGGGGCGCGGCCCCGGCGCCCCCCTCTCCCCCCGGATCGCGGATTTGACTCATCCCCCGGTCTGCCCTATATTGTCCGGCCTGCGCGTTTCCGTCGGGGCGTAGCGCAGCCTGGTAGCGCACCTGCCTTGGGCGCAGGGGGTCCCCAGTTCAAATCTGGGCGCCCCGATACCGACGGCGCACACGGCTGCCTGTAGCTCAGTTGGACAGAGCGGCGGCCTTCTAAGCCGCGGGTCGGGGGTTCGAATCCCTCCAGGCAGGCCAACATCTCTTTGTACGCCGCGAACGTCGGGCGACCCTCACGCCCCGCAACGAACGCGCCCTTAGCTCAGCTGGATAGAGCGACAGCCTCCGAAGCTGTAGGTCAGAGGTTCGAATCCTCTAGGGCGCACCATTTAAGTCCTCTAAAATCAGGTATTTACGTGCAGGGCTCGAAAGCGGGTCCGGAGCCCTTTTTCCTTGTGGACCACTGGTGGACCACTGGCGCGCTCGCTTGCAACGCGAGGCGGCAGGCCCGCCCCGCTCTTCGCTCCACTTCCCCCCAAAAGACGACCGGCGCCGCGTGGGCGCCGGGTTCAACCTCCGTATCCCGTGAGGGAACGGACCAACAAGCGGCCCGGCAGGGTGGTGACACACGTCTGCCGAGCCTGACCCGAGCAAGGAGTATCCGTCCATGCGCGAGCTACCCGATTCTAACCCGCCCGCCGTACCGCCCCCGCCGCCGTCCGTCCTCGCTTCCGCCCCACCCTGTCCGCCCGGACCGCCGCCGGAGGACGAACCGCCGCCCTTCCCTGCGATCCCGCCGGAGATCGAACCGGAGCGCTGGGAGGACTTCGTAGCCTTCCGGGAGACGTTCCTGCTCCACTTCTCCCAGCCCCGCGACAACGTCTCCTTGCGCGGGGTGGGGCACCTGCTTTACGAGATGGTGCTCGAATACGACCACTTCCCGGACCAGCCGGAGGGCTTGCGCCGGGCCGAGCTACGCGCCGCCGTGGCGGACCTCCGGCACCTGGAAGGCTACCTCGTGACGGCGGGCAGCGATCCGCCGGACGATCCGTATGAGGCGGCCTTGTGCCGCACGTCGGTGCGCATGGCCCGCGAGGTCGGCAAGATCGCGGACACCCTGGAAGAGACGCTCGGCACGTGGCGCGGGGAGGACGCCTCATGAGCAAGCGGGTCACGAACCTGCGATGGCGGGAGGGATTCCGCGAGACGTTCCTCGTAGTCTTCACCCGCAAGGCCGATGCAGCCGCGCTGCGCCGGCTCGCCCTTCTCCTCACCGAGCTGTACCGCGATGCCGCCCCCCGCTGGTGGCCGTCCCACAAGCGCGGCGATGTTGACGCGATCCTGCGGGCTGCGGTGGCCGACCTGCGGCACCTGCGCTACGTCCTCGAATGGGCGGGAGAGGGCGTGTCGTATTCCGCGTTGGGCAACGCCTATGCCCAGCTCGCGCGCGACAGCAGCGGCGACGCGGAGAAGATCGCCGCCGCAATCGAGGCGGCGCTGGCGGACCCGAAAGGCACCCTGGAGCGCCATCGTGCCACCTTGGATACATCCGTCTCCGTCTTCTTCCGACCGCAAGAGGTGGCCGTTTGAAGGTGGCCACGTTCACTGTCCGGGCCACCATGCCGCGGGCCTGAAGCTCACACGCACGTAGCACCCGGGGCCGGTTCCGAGAGGGGCCGGCCCTTTTTGCGCGTTCCGGATCGACTGGCGGGGCTTACCCGCACGGATCGGGGGGCCGCCCTTCCTTTGTTCCGCCCTTTTCCCGGTTCGCTAAACGGCACCGCTTCCGAGCCGGTCCGATGCGCTTTCCGGATCGGGTTCCGTCACCCTCCCCCATGCGTTCCGGTCAATAACCTTGGCGATCGGGAGAGTTCCCGGTAGGCTTCCCGGTAGCGAATCCGATTCCAAGAGCGCTTCCCGCCGCATTGGTTGAGCCCATGACCCCCGACGAGATCGCAACCTTGAAGGCGCTGCTTACGGTCGTTGCGCCCCGCGTTCTGATCGTGCTTGCCGTTGTCGTGTTGCCGTGGGTGATATGGGCGTGGAAACTCAAGATTCCGCGGGTGCCCGTTGCGGGAGGCAAACCTAGAATCGATGCCCGGCGAGGAGTCATAGCCGAGCTTGAGCCGCTCGTCCACCGGTACGGTGACTTCCTTGGAGCAACCGGCCATCTAATTTACGGCATACCAGCATCCAAGCTGGAAACCACACTGGAAACCACGCCCGAGGAACTCAAGGCCGCACTACTCCGTTACGTCAGCGCACTCCGCGACTGCAATCTTCTAGACGAACAAACTCGCCAGTTACTTCGCACCGGTTATTGTGAACTCGCGAGGGTACTCCCCGAAGTTGAGGGCAATGAAGCGGTCTCCGCAGTCGAAGCAGTAGAGAGTCGTTCGCGAAACGTCAAGCAGTACGGCTTGAGCGGTCTAGATCTAGAACCTGAGCAATCGGCGATCATTGCCAAAGGCTCCGCCCACCTCGATACGATCTCCGCCGAAACCATCCGTTTGATGCAGGAGTTTGATTCCCAATTTCCACTAGTCGGTCTCTGACAGCAGGGCAAGGGGCGCGGCGGGTTCCAGGAGAATGCCCGTTCTCACTCCACACCGGAACCCGCTAGCCGCATGATCCTTACCGCTTGCGTGGTGCCGCAGTTGAACCCCCCTCTCCCCCTCCTGGACTGAAGAAATGACGGCCGGCAAACGGGGCCGCAGTGGCACCCGTGAGGCACGCACCGCCCTTACCACAGATCATGCCAGGACGGGCAGGGGAGAGATGCCGGGGGGAGCGCCGAACACTGCCGCAAGCGGTGGAGGAGAGTGGTAGGGCGGGCCGCTCGGGGGCCGGCGGGGTACGGCCCCGGACCGCGCATCCCACGGTAGCGTAAGACGTGTGCGGTTCTCCCTCAAAAATTACCTTGGAAGCACCAAGCCGGCCGAGACCGGCATGTGCTTCTGACCTGTTCCGTGTGGCAACCCTTACGGGTTGCCCACAGCGGAACAAGTCGCACCCGTTCTATGAGAAAACTCCGATAGAACAAAGGCGGAACAGGTCCGGAACAGGTTGCGGAACAGGTCAAAATCATCCCCCTGTTCCCTAATGCCTGGAACCCTTTCAGGACCGGGTTATGGTCCCCGCCCGCGAGATGAGCCGCCGGGCGGTACGGCTTGACCCTCGTAAGGGTGAGGGTGTCCCGCTCGGAAGAGGTAGGTAGACGCCGAGCTACATCTTTGACTCTGAGCAATGCTCAAAGTGACGCATAGTTTATCATGAAATCCCCATGAGTGCCAGTGCGCATCCTTGCGTTCACCCGATACGCACCACGTTGGACCGCTCCTCACCCGAGAGAGCGCCGTCCACAAGGTCTCCGAGCAGAATCACAGCCTGACGCTTCTCCGCGTCGTATCCCGCCCGGTTGTAGGTGCGGGAGATTCGGCCCGTGGCATGGTTTAGGAGCTGGTCTATGGTGTCGGGCCGGACACCGGAGCGGCCTAGCCACGTCGCCGCCGTTCTCCGGAGATCGTGCGGTGTGAAGTGCTCAAGGCCGGACCACTCCCGCAGACGGGCCGCGCTATGAGACAGCCACGTCAGCCGCTTGCCATCGGCGCGGGAGGCAAGCACCCACCCGGTAGACTCCGTAAGGGGGCGGAGCGCTTCGATGATCGCGAGGGCTTGCGGCGACAACGGCACCCGGTGCGCGCGGTTGGTTTTCGTCAGCTCGGCCGGAAGGTTCCACCACCACCCGCGGGAGTCGCGCTCAAGGTCGCACCAGCGCATAGAGAGCACCTCTCCGGGCCGTTGCGCCGTCAAGAGAATCAGGCGCCACGCGGCGGCGACGGCCGGCTGTAGGCGGTCGAACAAGGGCCACAGAGCAAGGATCTCATCCTCTGAGAGCACCCGCTCGCGGGACTTCTCAGCATAGAGCCGCTTGAAGCCATGAACGGGATTCGACTCGACGCGCTCTTTCTCCATTCCGAAGCTGAAGACCCGGGATATCAGGGTCCGGGTGCGGTTGGCGCAAACGCCCCCCCGTTCCGTCAAGATCCTTTCGAGCAGCGCGCGGACATCGGTCCGGCGGATCTCTGCGGCCGGCCGGGAACCCCACACGGGCAGCACTTCAACCCGCAATTTCCGTTCGTCTTCCTTCCAGGGGCGGAGCCGCTTGTTCCGCTTCGCGTGCTCTTCCAGGTAGAAGGCGGCGAGGGCTTCAAACGTCTCGCCTTTGGCCTTCTTGCGGGCGGCACGTTCGGCCTTCCGCTCGGCCATCGGGTCGCGGTCGTGGACCTTGACGCTCCCAAGGAGTTCCCGGGCCTTGTCCCGTGCCTTTTTCAGGCTGAGGGCCGGGTACTCGCCGAAGGTGATTCGACGCCGGCCACCCCGTGGGCCGTAGCGCAGAAACCAGAATTTGCGACCGCTCGGAAGGACGCGGAGCCCGAGCCCGGGGACCTCCCCGTCCGGAAGCTCGAAGCGGGTCCCTTTGCTCTCGGTGCGGATCTGAAGATCGGAGAGGGGAGCAGTTGCACGCCTCATGGTCGGGTGCCTCCGGTTTGACGGGTGGACCTCAAGGCCCGCACGGAATAGCCGTGGACCACTGGTGGACCACTGGTGGACGCGCTTGCATGGGTCGGCATGATGCCGTATGATACAGGCAATGCCGGTCAAAGTCCATGCTGTCAGTGACTTAGAGGGACGTGGTGAAACACCATGGAACCCCCCTGGCGCAGACTCCGAAGCTGTAGGTCAGAGGTTCGAATCCTCTAGGGCGCACCATTTAAGTCGCGTAAAATCAGATGGTTATGAGCAGACTCGAAGGCCGGCACGGAGCGCTTCTCGCTTTGGGGCGAGTTGGGGGACCACCGGGGGACCACTGGAGCATGCGCTTCCTCTGCCCCCCGGAGGCCGGCACAAGCCCGGCGTAAGAGCCTTGACGTTTTGGCGACTTTGGGGGAAACTGACTGGGGTCAGGTGTATCCATCTCGGACGCCTACCAAACTTTATGGCCATAGAATTTCAATTCGACCTGGAGAAGGCGAGAGAGGCAATCGCTTACCTTGCATCGGAGTCGGCCGGCGGGCTGGACCTCTACAAGGCCTGCAAGCTCCTCTTCTTAGCGGACAAATACCATCTTGTCCGATATGGGCGCACGATTACCGGCGACTGGTACTTTGCGTTGCCACACGGCCCGGCTCCGAGTCGGTCGTTGCGTCTCCTTCAAATGTTCCTTGATGATCCCGACAGCGTGCCAGCCCTCTCGTCGGCATTGAACATAGATCGTTCATTTCAATACCCTAGGTTCTCCGCCCAGCGGCCAGAGCTTGACAATCTGTCGCAATCGGACGTAGAGGCGCTTTCTGAGACCTTGAAGCGGTTCGGTTCGAAGACCTTTTCCGAGCTGAGGGCGTTGACGCACGAGATGAAAGCTTATCAGAACGCATGGGAAAATCGCGGAGCAACGAGCTCTGCCCGAATGGCCTTCGAGGATTTTTTCGAAGAGGATTTCGATGCGATAGCCGGTGTCCTGGAAGAGGCGATTGAAGATTCCCATCTCCGGAAAATCTCCCAAGCCTGATCCTAGGTTCGATCCCGCTGATCTTGCGCCCTTTTCAGTTTTTCGGTGCAATTACAGGTTCGACGGTGATCCGGAGGCTCTTCCCGCCCGTCGTTTTGTATGCCTTGCGCATGCGAAGCATCAGCGGAGTGACGTAGTCATTACTCTCAAGGCAACATCGAAGCTCGACGCCTACAGGAATAACCCTGCAAGAATGGCGGGTGTCGTGGTTTATCCGGCCGGGGCGATCTCGTTTTTTGAGAAAGATACCATTATCCCGCCAGATAACCCTATCATACACCACCATTCGAATCTCGCAAAACAGTATGCCGCCGGAGATCTAGCAGTTTTGGGTATCATGCCAGACGGATTTGTCGAAGAGCTGGTGAGAGCTATTAAGGACTCAATAACGATGTCGGCAGTTAGAAAACGGAACCTCCTCGCACTGCTAGGACTTTCCACCTCGTAGACTTGCCGGCACGCCCCTGCGCTGGGCCTGTTCCCTGGCTCGGCGGCAGTACCGAGAAGTTTCGATGGCCGACAGGGTGATGGAGGACCGAGCCAGCGAATTACCTGAGCGTCCGGTTTCGGTCGCGCCGTTTCCGAAACGACGTTCGTGTCGAGCAAGCCGCGCGCTGGAAAGATTCCGCAGACTGTCTCACTTACCAGGTGAACCTCCACCAGTGAAGAGCTGTTCGAGCTTCTTCAATACCCATTCCCATTTGAAGCCACTCAGAAAGGCTACTGTCAAGGGAACCAAGTCCTCTTGGGTTTGAGGAGCCGCTTTCTCAGCCGCGAGTAACGCAAAGACCCCGAGCTTGGTTAACAAGTAAGCAATCAGAGCTAATAGTGCGCCTATGAAAGGGCTTGCGATATGAGCGAGAACATTGGTGGGGCGAAAAATCCGCTTAGCCACTTGGACCTGAAGCCAATAAATCCCCCGCAGCTCGGAGCCTAAAACGCCGAGGAGAAAGGAGGATGTAGGGGCCAGAAACAGGTTGCTACTGGAGAGCGGCTTCCAAAGCAGGATCACACCTACTATGCAAGCTATGTGATAGAGAAAGAGTGGCAGCGCATGCAGATGCCAGATTCTCCACCACCACGATTTGCTTCGCACTCGGTCGTTGAGGAGCGCCTCGGCTATCAGCCATACAGCCGACGCCTCGGGCAAGGCTTTGTCCTCGACAAGTCGGCCGGCTGTGCCCAACAGGTTGGCGATTTCATCGGCGACGTCTTGATGGCCGACGAAGGCGCCCGCCTCGATCATCGGCTCAAATATGTCGCGAATCTCGCCGATCGCATCCTCCGCCTGCTCAGGTTTCATTTCTATCAGCACGTGCGGCGTCTATTAGCACTCGGGCTGCCCTGGAACAGTCCGAGAAGGGATCGTGACATAGCTCAGCAATGACGTGTCTCACCGCACCAGCGCCGACTCGGCTTCCCCCCAGTCCTGGTGCCGTCTGTCGATGCTCGAGAGCTCGTTGTGCGATCCCTCTCAAGACCAAGCGAAGGTCGCGTTCACCGAGAGTGTGCACCCCTTCGTGCCTGGAGTAGTTCAGCAACTCGGTTCCAAGCGAGGAATGGACTTCAACCTCATTGCTTCGGGCCTCTGCCGTTAGCTCCTCCACGACCTGATCCACGACGTGTCGGGAACCTCCGTTCATGTGTGCCCCCTTTCTCTCAGCGTTATCATACTCCGCAGGCATTTGAATTAACAAATTGAAATACTCGGATCAGCGTTTCCGATGTATCCCCAACTATAAGCTTGAGCTTGCAGGCTCGCCTCGCCTGGAGAAAGTTTCCCAGTCTCTGGAGAAGTTTGTCGCGCGGCCGGGAAAGGATGCCCGACTCGGGTGGCATGGCCCAAGAGTACACCAAAGTGCGCTAGGGTGCCTGACAAGGAGGATGACGATAGACGCCGACTTGCGCTATCGAGCTATCATGTCGCCATGGCTCAGCTACTCGTTCGGCACCTCGACGACGACGTGAAGCTCAAGCTTCAACGACGCGCACGCCGTCATGGTCACAGCACGGAAGAGGAAGTCCGCGAGATTCTCCGCAACGCGGTCAAGGAGGAGGGGGTCGCCCAGGCAGGGCTCGGTTCGCGACTCGCGGCCCGCTTCGCCGGTTTGGGTCTCACGCAGGAAATCCCCGAGCTGCGCGGTGAACAAGCCCGGCCAGCCGATCCTCCGGGTAGACCTTGAGCAATACCACTGAGGAGCCTGCGATGTCTGAATACTCTGCCAAGCAACCACCCGGGATGGAGCCGGCGCACCCCGGCGCGATCCTGCGCGAGGACGTGCTCCCGGCGCTCGGGCTGACTGTCACCGAGGCGGCGCGCCAGCTACGAGTTTCCCGCCAGATGCTGCATTCGATCCTCGCCGGGAACTCCGCCGTCTCACCAGAGATGGCTGTGCGCCTTGGCCGATTTTGCGGCAACGGCGCCAGCTTCTGGCTTCGTATGCAGACGGCTCACGATCTTTGGCACGCCGAGCGGAAGCTGCGCGACGAGATTGGGAAGATTCCTGAGCACGCCGCCGCATAATAAAACGGTGGGAGGAGGCAATCCTCCTGTGAGGCAAGCACCGTATCGAGAGACGAGGTTATTTTGGAAAAGGATGGTTCTATTCGGTTCAGTTTTCTGAATAGTCAGGAAAATGTAACTTTCTGGATGACCTGCCCCGCGAAACCTATTGTATGCGGAGTTTATGGCAGAGCCCTCAAATGTAGTGGTGAAGGGCGCTATAGCTTGCCCTGAAACTAAACCTTGAAGCCTTTCTTTTCTCGCCTCTCGGGGAGGGTGTGCTCCGTCTTCAGAAGGTGGCCGAGGACGAACGAACGACTGCAAAGACGCCAGGGTCTTCTACGGCTCGGCGCTGACGAGCGGCGCTCGGGCTCGCGGCATGCTTGCCGGCGCCAAGGCCAACTCTCTGCGGAGAAGGCCGAGGGCTGGCTGACGCGATGGTCCACGCTGGGCGGTCTATACTCGCGGGCGAAGCAACGAGCCATCATGAATAGGAGTAGTGTTGACGTCCTTGTAGTCGGAGCGGGCCCCAAGGGCCTCGCGCTTCATTTGGCTGCACGCCTGAGAGGCATGGACGCTCTCCTAGTGGAAAGGCGAGAGCCAGGGCACAGCTGGCGACGAGACTTCATCAACGCGCGCACTCCCCTGACTCCGAGTATCAGCCACGAGATAACCAGCCAGCACGGATATCGCTTCATCGACTTCTGGGCCTCGCACGGCGCGCGGGAGCTCAAAAATCATGCGCTGAGCCGCGGCCTCCATACCGCGGCGCATTTTCGGCATTACTTGCACTGGCTCGCGGGTCGCCTGGATCTTGTTCAGCGAGGCTGGGCCCTCTCGCGGCTCCGCTGGTCTGGGCGGGAGTTTGTCGCGAGCTTTGAATCGAACGGCGAGCTCATAGCCAAGTCGGTCGTTCTGGCGACGGGCCTTGTCGGCGTGGGCGAGCAGGAGTTCATGCACGACCCCAGCGGCCTGTTGGGGCGGTCGCCTCTTGTCGAGCACCATCCTGGAACGATCAATAGCATCGGTGAGATGTGCCGTTTCGTCGGGGATGAACGCCGGGTTGCCATCGTGGGTGGCGGAGCAGCGTGCTCCTCGGCAGCATTTCAGCTGTGGGCCTACACCAACGTCGCGAGAATTCTCATTGTCTCCAGCCATCCGCTGTGCCCAGAGAGCACGATCCAGGATGGCGAGCTCGACTACGGACATGTGTATTCGAGCATCCGAAAGAATTTCCTACGCTTGATTTGGTGTGACGCACGATTCCAGGTCGTCGAGAGTGCCCGCCTGGTCGAAGCCACCTTGCTGGCGGCAGGAGGTCTGGAGCTCAGGCTTCGCAGTGCCCAACGCGAGTGGCGGGAGCGAACCGGGCGGTTGATCCTGGCCACGGGGTACCGTTACGACTACCGGCAGATCCCCTTTCTTCGGGAGTTGGCGCCAGCACTCGTTCCATGGCCCTGCAACCCTCGCTATGTCGCGCTCGACTCACGCTACCGCGCGCGCACCGACAAGGGGTGCATTCCTCTCTTCATGCTTGGCGAGGCGTCGGCAGCGCGGGAAGTGAAGGAGCGATGGCTTGCAACGACGCGGCGGACGGTGCGGCGAGTGATAGCGACTCTGCGCTGAAGGAAAAGGGAAGCCGGTCGTGGCCTGGCATAGAATCGAGACGTTGGGTGGCTCGGGCCCGCCTATTTACCAGCCCTCGTCTTGCGGTGCGGATGCGGCCCTGTCCGCTGCCTTGCAAGCGATCGGACTCCTCGATATGCAGTCGCACGCCTGCGTCGCGCTTCCTGTGGCTGTCTGGCAACCACGACCGAAGGTGCCATCAAGTCGAAAAGCTCCTGATAGGCGGCGATTGCCCACTTCTCGCGAAAAACGGCCGCACCACCTTCGTTGAGGCCACGGTGGACGTAGACGGCGTCCGAAAACACAGCGAAACCGAAATCCTCGGGCATCCACCATCTCTTGAACAGCTTTTGGGCGTCGGCACCACAGATCTTGATCGCCTCCATTCCCTTGCCACGGTGCCATGCAATAGTCTTCTTGGTCTGCGCTGAAAAGCCCCCTCTTGGCTCGAGAAAGACCCGGCGGATGGTCGCGCCACCCGTGGCTGCCTGCTCGTTGGCCTCCAGGTAGACCTGAAGCGGTCGCTCCTCCCAATCCTTGTTGGCACAGACTGCTCTAAGAGATTCCCCCTTCTTCATGCGTTTGACGCGCGCGATCAGTTCGGTCAAGAACTTCTCGTCGGTAATGCGTGTCGGTTTGTAGTGATGCTGGAGGAGACGTTTGATGAGCCATCTTTCGTGACTGTCTTGCGATAGCGAAATGGCCGGTGCACGCAACCCAAGCTGTTGGATCGTCTCGCATATCGTAGAGCAGACGGCCGCGAAGCTGTACGGGGGTCTTCGCGCTTGCGGACGATAGTACAGCATGGTGACCCCGGCGAGATCGCTTGGGAGTTTCGGAGACTGCTCGCTGGACCGATCAGAAAGCTCCACGATACCGAACGAACGGTACGGGCCGAGGGCACCGACCGCCATACCGATCTCGAAGATAATGTTGTCTCTGGGGGCAATGTGTAGCTTGCCGCGGGAGATTACCCAGTCCTCGGGGCTGAGGATCAAGACGGCGAAGTCCACTGCCAGAAACGTGTTCACCAGCTCATGCAGGGTCTCGCCGCCGACTCGAAACGCCTTGTTCCAGGGCACAGGATCGGCGATGGGCGCGAGGACGCGCTCGACGCGAGTCATTAAGGGAGAACGCTCGTCCGAGGAGCCAAGGAATACCTGCGGCTTGTCACGCATGATTCATTGTAGCTGCTAGTGTAGTGCCTCGCAAATGCCTTGACCTAATAACGGAAAGGTGGTGCAATGTATCATGCGAAGAGTACGACGTGCCGTTGTCCACGGACTGCGGAATTGGGAAGCGTACGACGGAGCATCGTAAGGGGACGGCGGTTCTTCATCTGCGGGCAAGGGACCATCGTCCGTGGACACCGATCCGTCGTCCGCGGCGCATTTCCGTCGTCTCGAGACGACAGTCCGTCGTCCGCAGTCTGCGGTTCATCGTAAGGAGACGACGAACCGTTGTCCGTAGACGGTGGTCCGTCATTCGCGTCCCATTTTCATTGTCTCGGGACGACGAACCGCCGTCCGCGGACGAAGTTCCGTCGAGCGCGTCCCATTTCCGTCGTCTCGAGACGATAGTCCGTCGTCCGCGGTCTACGGTTCATCGAGCGCAGACGACGAACCGTCGACCACAGACGAAAAACCGTCGAGCGCGTCCCATTTTCATCGTCCGCGGACGAAAAACCATCGCGCGCAGACCATAGCCTACGGCAATCAGGAGGATGAGGGCCGACGCCGACGTGCGCTATCCCATGGTCGGCCTGAGTCGTCTTGAGCCAGGGCGACTCGGCTTCCAGCCCTCGCCTCACCTCTAAGTTTAGGGGCGAGCCATCCCGCCCGCCTCTTTCCAAGGAGGTCGCCGATGCCACGCAACGGTTTGTGGACTCTGAGCCTTCTTCTGTTGGCTCTACCCCTGTCGGGCCAGTCTCAGCCAACGCTCTCCTGCGCAGCCGCCAAGGGGGCAGCCCTTTTCAAGGAGAAGCCGGGAACGACCCACTACAAGCCCTTGGCTGCCGAAGAGCGCCTCTTCTATGGGCTCTCCGGCATTGGCAGCGAGGCCCTCGAGGTTCGCTACTTCGTCAAGGGCAAGCTGTATCTGACGGAGACGGCAGACCTCTCCACCGCCAGGCTGCCGGAGATCGATCCGCAGAGCCGCAAGCTCCCATTGCAGCCCAAGGCCGCCACCGATCTCTCGAGTCTGTTCGAGGGAGAGCGGATGATGGAGCTCCTGGCCCTGCGCCCCGATCTCGTCCGCCGGCTGCACGGGCTCGCCGCGGGCGATGCCGCCATCGACGTCAAGATCTTCCAGCAGGGCCGGCTGCACGAAGCGTTGCCCTTCAAGGAGCTCCTGGGGCGGAGTGCCAAGCTGCGCGAAAGCCGGGACGTCCTGGTGGTGGTCCGCTCGAGCGTAACCGGTCCCGGAGACCGTGAGGAGCCGCGACACCCTCCTCTGCTTTCCAAGGTGCTCGACAGTTGCTACGACTGCACGGACGACATGCCGTGCGACACCGAGTGCGGCTACGATCCGGGCAAGGGGGGACCGGAAACCTGCGGCGAGTTCGGCGCGCCGTGCGGCGGTTCCACGTGCGCCTGCACGCATGTGCTCGCGGATACCTGGACCTCATGGTACTTCAACCGCGCCTACCCTTACAGTCCGACTTACTATGAATGCCTGAAGAGCTCCGCCACCGATTTCACCTATCACCAGTTGTACATCCTGGAGTACCGGCGGGACCTCGTCCGGTCCAGCATCATCTGCCCGAGTTGTCCGTCGTGTGTCGGCTGCTATTACCACGAGGAGGTGATCGATTACCAGCTCAGCGACGCATCGTGCCTGAGCGACACCCACGGGTTCTGCGGCTTCGGACGCACGCCGTATTGTTCCGAGCTCTGTACGTACTCTTCCGTCTGCAATTGACGCGAGGAGGGAGCATCGAGGAGTCCAGGGCCTTCACTCCCCCAACCTCTCTCCCAGCCTCTCCCTGCGCTGGGAGAGAAGGAGGACGGGGTGGTAGCTCACGAGAGCTTTCAAACGCCATTGACGTTGAAATTTGACCTGGCCCCGCCGTCCCCGGAGGGAATTCCGGGAACGGCAGGGCACACCTCTCCTGACCGGGGAAACTCCCCGGACGGCTCAGAGCCGGCGATCGACGCCGCTCAGGGCTGGCGCTTCATCGGGGTTGGCGGGGGCGGAGGCGGCACGGGCTCGCCGCGCTTCTTGAGGGCGTCGATGTAGGAGTTGGAGCGGAAGCGCCAGACGGCGTCGTCCCCTCCCTGGAGCTCCAGCGACTCCCGGAGCTCGGCGGCGGCGGCCGGCTTGTCGCCGAAGGCGAATTTCTTGACGTGGACTGCGAATTTCAAGGTAGTCCCTTCGACCGTGTAGTCCGTCACCGGTACGACCAATTTCTCCGGGGCGTCTCCCTCCTTCCGGTACTTGTACCAGGTCTCCACGATGCGGCCGTCGGGGTGGATCTCCAGGTCGAGGGCTCGCATCTTCTTGCTGCCGCCGTCCTTGGTCTCGAGGGGCACGTCGGCGCTCCAGGTCCCGACGAAGGGGCCGAGGGCGCCGCCGCGCGCGTTGTCCGCAGCCAGCGCCGCCACCGGCCGGACGGTGACTTCCGAGGCCGCCAGGGCGATGCCGCCGAGGAGCAGCAGGGCGGCTCCCAGCGCCGCACGGGCCGGCCTGGCGCCCATGCGATGTGTGCTGTCCAGAATCCTCTTCATACGTACCTCCAGAGTGTGGGCGTCGAGGGCGCCCAGGGTGGTGGAG
>JBAPYB010000182.1:0-2145 GCA_049284515.1 Thermoanaerobaculia bacterium | reverse complement strand
GGACAAGCGTCAGTAGCCAAGGATTTCAATCCCTGGCGACGCAGGCGGCGCTGTCGACTCCTTTCCAAACACCCTCTAAGGGACCTTGCCCGTGAGAGCCCCGCGAGCCGTCCTGCTGGCGGGCCTCGCCCTCTGCGTCCTGGCCGGCTTGGACTTCGCCGCCTCCGGCCCAGCGGCGCGCGCCTGGGGTGCCGTCCCCCGCCGCGCCGCCGACCGGCTCGTCGCCTACGATCCCAAGGGGCAACGGTTCGATGCGGATACCGAAGGCCGTCTCGCCGCCTCCGTCTACTCGCTCCCCTCCTTCTTCTTCGACCTGCCCGCCGCGGACGCTTTCCTCACCGCCGTGCGCGCCGCCGCCCCCGGCCGCACCCTGATCGTGCTCACCGATTCTCCCCTGAAGGAGCGCCTCGCGCCGCGCGCCAAGGCCCTCGGCCTGCGGCTGCTCGACACGCAGGGCCGCGCCTACACGCCGTGGCCGCGGGACCCGTTCACCCTCGCCCACGCCAAGGGGAGCGGCGTGCGCGTGCTGGTGCGGCCCAACCTCCAGCCGGGCCGCGAGGAGGACGCCAACCTCGGCCCCGAGCTGGTGCGCAGCCTGCCGGACGACCTCGATCGCGCCTGGAAGAAACCCACCTGGACGGTGGCTCCCGTGCCCTTCCACAACGGCCAGGTGCTGCTGACCCGCGACGCCGCCTGGCTCACGATCCATGCCCTGGAGCCGCGCATCCTCGCCCTCCTGGGAATGGACCGCGTTCCCGTGGCGAGCTTCGGCGCCGGCGAGGGAATCGACCGTTACCTCGCCGCCGCGGACCAGGCCGCTGCCGAGCTGGGAACGCTGTACGGCCGGCCCGTCCGCTTCGTCCACCCTCTCCCCCGCGCCGGCACCGGAGATCAGGCAGAGCGCACCGAGCTGATGCGGCGCATCGGCGGCGGCGCCGGCACCGACCTCGACTCCATCGTCACCTTCGTTCCCGCAAAGAAAGGCGGCGGCGGCGCCCTGGTGGCTGACGTCGCTGCCGGCCGCGACCTGCTGAAACGGCTGGGACCGGGAGATTGGGACGCCCTGCGTCACGGCTACGGCCTGGAGCCCGCGGGAGAGCCGCTGGCGACGGCGCTGGCCGCCGCCCAGCGGACGCCCGCGATGGACGATCTCGAATCGTTCCTCGACCTCACCGCCGAGCACCTCAAATCCCAGGGCTTCGAAGTCCGCCGGCTGCCGCTGCTCTCGGTGCCCGTCCCCCTGCTCCGCGACCACGCCGGGCTCACGCATTCCAGCTTCCTCATCACCTGGAACAACGTCGTGGTGGAGAACCACGGGGGGAAAATTCGGGCTGAGGGCTTCGCCTCCCTGATCCCGGCCGGCGACCGCCTCGCCCGGGACACCTTCGCATCCTTGAGCGTCCACCTCGACCTGTTTCCGCCGCTGGTGCGCAGCGTGATCCTGAACGGCGGCTACCGCTGCGCGTCGAACCATCTGCGGGCGCCTTGACCCTCCGAGCCCCGGATTGCACCCGGGCAGCGGGAGCTTCACTCCTGCTGCGCCACGAAATGCGGCCGTCGGGTCCGCACTCCGATCCTCACCTTGGTGCCGGGTGGCGGCGCCGTCTCCGGGGGGAAGTGGGCCAGGACCTCGGTTCCTCCTTCGAGGAGGAGGATCACCCGGTCGTGGGGGCCCATGCCGCGGGAGTCGCCGACGGTGGCCAGGGTGCCGCAGGGATCTTCCATCAGGTCTTCCGGCCGGATCAGGAGCCAGCCGCCATCGGCGGCGGCGGGGAGGACGAAGGAGCCGAACGGCGTGTGGCTGCGGCTGGGGAGGCCTCCGGCGCAGGCCGCGGGCCGGGCTTCGACTTCCACCAGGTTGGCCTCGCCCAGGAAGGAGGCCACGAAGGGCGTCTGCGGCCGGCGATAGAGATCCAGGGGATTGCCGGCCTGCACCACGCGGCCACGGTCGAGCACCAGCAGGTGATCGGCCAGGAGCATGGCCTCTTCCTGGTCGTGGGTGACGTAGAGGGCTGTGGTTCCCAACTTGCGCAGCAGGGCGGCGAGCTCGGCGCGCACGCTGCGCCGCAAGCGGGCGTCGAGGGCCGAAAGGGGCTCGTCGAGGAGCAGCAGGGAGGGCCGCGGCGCCACCGCCCGGGCCAGGGC
>JBAPYB010000181.1:0-2599 GCA_049284515.1 Thermoanaerobaculia bacterium | reverse complement strand
AGGGCCGGGGTGATGAGGGTCTTGGGGGCTCGGGAGGGCGAGCCTTTTCCTATACTCTTCCCCCCATGTCCCGCGACCTCCCCGCGCACGAATTCCGGACCGCCATGCACCGGGTGGCCGACCTGGTGGCCGACTATCTCGAAGGCGTGGGGGACCGGCCCGTGCTCCCGCCCGTCTCCCCCGGCGAGGTGCGGCGCGCGCTGCCCGCCGGCCCCCCGGAGGCGCCGGAGGCCGTCGACGCCATCCTCGACGACTATCTGCGGCTGATCGAGCCCAACATCACCCATTGGAATCATCCGGGCTTCCTGGCCTACTTCTCCATCACCGGCTCCGGCCCCGGCATCCTCGGCGAGACGCTCGCCGCCGCCCTCAACAACAACGCCATGCTCTGGCGCACGGGGCCGGCTCCCACCGAGCTCGAAGAGACGGTCTGCGCCTGGCTGGCGAAGATGATGGACCTGCCGCCGGACTTCCGCGGCCACATCAACGACACCGCCTCGTCGAGCAGCCTGGTGGCCCTGGCCGTCGCCCGCCACCGCCTGCCGGTCGACGTCCGCGTCCGCGGGCTCGCCGGCCGGCCCGAGGTGCCGGCGCTGACCGTCTATTGCAGCGACCAGGCCCACTCGTCGATCGACAAGTCCGCCATCGTCCTGGGAGTCGGCCAGGAGAACGTCCGCCGCATCGCGAGCGACGGCGACTTCCGCATGTCCGTCCCCGCTCTCGAGGAGGCCGTGGCCCGCGACCGCGCCGCCGGCAGGCTCCCCATGGCGATCGTGGCCACCGTCGGCTCCACCTCCACCACCAGCATCGACCCGGTGCCGGAGATCGCCGACCTCTGCGCCCGCGAGCGGATCTGGCTCCACGTCGACGCCGCCTACGCCGGCTCCGCCGCCATCTGCCCCGAGTACCGGGCCGCGATGCCGGGCATCGAGCGGGCGGACTCGCTGGTGGTCAACCCCCACAAGTGGATGTTCACCCCGGTCGACTGCTCCGTCCTCTTCGTGCGCGACCCGGCGCTGCTCAAGGGGGCCTTCTCCCTCGTCCCCGAGTACCTGAGGACGGGAGAGTCGTCCGAGGTCACCAACCTCATGGACCTCGGTTTCCAGCTCGGCCGCCGCTTCCGCTCCCTGAAGCTGTGGATGGTGATCCGCGCTTTCGGCGTCGAGGGCCTGAGGGAGCGCATCCGCCTGCACTGCGCCATGGCCAAAGACCTCGCCGCCCGCATCGAGGCCGACCCCCGCTTCGAGCTGGCCGCCCCCGTGCCCTTCAGCACCGTCTGTTTCCGCGCCCTCCCGCCTGCAGCCGGATCACCCGCGGAGCAGGACCACCTCAACGAGCGGCTCATGGCCCGCGTCAACGCCGCCGGCCCCTTCTTCCTTTCCCACACCAGCCTCCACGGTCGCATCACCCTGCGCGTCGCCATCGGCAACCTGCGCACGGAGCCGGAGCACGTGACGGCTCTTTGGGAGCTGGTGACGAGGTCGTTGGAGGAGCTGGCGGCTTAGCCGCGGTGTCAAGGCGACGTGAGCCGGACCGGTGGCCGCACCGCCGTGGCCCTCATCACCCCGGCCCTCTTCTCCCAGCCTCCCCCCCGACCGCCGGGAGAAGAGGGACCCCATGGGTCGCATAGCCGGATCCAAGGATCGGGGCTCTCGACCCACGGGTTGCGCAGCCGGACCCGCGGGTCAGAGCTCTTGACCCATGGGTCGTGAAGCTTGACCCGAGGGTCGGGACTCTTGACCCACGGGTCGCGAAGCTTGACCCAGGGGTCGTGAAGCTTGACCCAAGGGTCGGGACTCTTGACCCAGGGGTCGCGAAGCTTGACCCACGGGTCGCGCAGCCTGACCCTCGGGTCGGAGCTCTCGCTACCTGGGTCGCGCAGCTTGACCCAGGGGTCGTGGTCCTTTGTGTTCCTGTCGTCCCTGTTCCCGGGGCCGGACTCCCACCCACGCCACCATCCCCACAATCGCCAGCGCCGCCAGCATCAGCCCCGGGATCAGCCCCGGCGCCCGGTAGATCGCCTCCAGGCGGTGCGTGCCGGCTGGCAGCCAAGCCGCGAGGAAGGGGCCGTTGGCGACCAGGGTGGAGAGCGGCCGGCCGTCCATTAAGAGATGCCAGCCCTGGTCCTGGTAGAGGCTGCTGGCCAGGAGCCGCTCCTCGATCAGCTCTGCCCGGGCGGTGATGCGGGCCGGCTGCTGCCGGAGGATCTCCACGTCGGAGTCGTCCGGCCGCGAGGCGCGCCACGTCGGGGACTGGCCGGGGATGGGCAGGACGAGAGCGCGCGCCGAGAAGTCGGGATTCGCGGCGATCCACTCCTCCCAGTGCCCGGCGCCCGCCGTCTCCGTGGACTCGGGAAGGAAGAGAAGCGGCAACGTCCGCTTTCGCTCGAAGATCCGCGCCGTCGAATCGTGAAACGCCTGCCGCAGGCCATGGATCGCCCGGAAGCGGAGAGGTGCGACGATCCACCGCACCCGTCGCCCAGCATCACCGAGTAGCTGACGACGCGGCGGACGTGGCCGCCGGTGTACGGGTCCCGCTTCTCCAGGGCCTCGGCCAGGACGGTGGCCATGGTGAGGTTCTGGCGGCGCTGCGCCGCGTA
>JBAPYB010000180.1:0-1723 GCA_049284515.1 Thermoanaerobaculia bacterium | reverse complement strand
GGGGAGGACGATCTCGCCGTTGCAGGGCGGGTCGAGCCCCCTCCCACCGTCCAGACCCGCCCCTACCCGAAACCGGCCTCACCGGCCTCCCTTCAGCCCCAGCAGGTTGGCGAACAGCCGGTAGGCCCCGGGCACGCCGGCGGGGAGCTGGCGGAAGAGGGCGAGGCCGGTGTAGACGTAGACGCCCTTGCCGACCCTGGCCACCAAGAGGCCACCTTTGAGATCCGGGGTGTCCGGGTCCTTCATCGAGAGAAGCGGCGCGTAGGCCGGGTCCCAGGTGTGGGCGAAGTTGAGCCCGCGCTCCTGCACCCAGCCGTCCCAATCCGCCGGGCCGATTTTGTTGGGCACGTTGAAGACCGGGCTCGCGGGATCGAGGATCTGCATGGCCGCCGTCTCGTCCGTCACCCGGTCGGGCGGCCGGGTCATCTCCAGCGGGAAGGGGGCGAATTTGCCCTCGAAGTAGCCGGTCTGCTGGTACTGGACGATCACCACGCCGCCGCCGCGCGCGTAGTCGACCAGCCGGCGGCTGGCGCGGGGCAGCGCCGGATCGGTCTCGTAGGCGCGGCTGCCGAGGACGATCACGTCGAAGCGCCCGAGGTCGCCGGACTGGAGCTGGTCGCCGGTCACCAGCTCGAGCGGCACGCCGACCTGGCGCAGGAACTCCGGCACGCGGTCCGAGGCGCCGCGCACGTAGCCCACCCGCTTGAGAGGCGGCAGGCGCAGGTCGGCGGTCTGCACCGTCACCTCGGCCGGCACCGGCCGCGGCGTGGCGCGGATGTGGGGATAGTCGACGACCGGCACGGCGAGATCGAAGCGGCGGCCGTCGTCCAGCACGGCGGCGAGCCTGAGGGCGTCGCGGCCGGCCTTCAGCTCCTTCGGCGGCTGGAGGACGAGCTCCAGCTCCAGCGGCTCGTTGGCAGCCGCCAGGTTGAAGGGACGTGGCGCGGCGGAGATCCGCTCGGCCCCCCCGGCGATACCGGCTTCCAGGCGGCCCTGCACGGGGGACTTGGCGTGCGAGGTGAGGGTCACCTTGAGCCGCCGGGGCTCATGGCTCTGGATGGGCCAGACGAGGACGCTTTCCGCCGTGGCCACCTCCACCTCGGGCACCACCCGCAGCGGCCGGCGCACCTCGCCCACCGCCTGGTTGCGGTGGAGATGGACCACCTCGCGCTCCAGGGTGACCGGCACGCCGTCCAGGGTGAAGCGGAGCCGGGCGGTGAGCGGCGGCGGCCCAAAGGGCAGGCCGCGCTCGGCGGGCGTGGCCGCGGACCAGTCGTAGAGGCTGCCCACCATGGGCTTGCGCAGGAAATAGGGGACGGTAGGCGCCGCCGCCGCCGGCACCGTGGGCTTCAGGTCCCAGGTGGCGAGGAGGCCGGCCGCCAGGTCCTTGGTCTCTCCTGCCGGGGGCTCTCCTCCCCAGTCCGGAGCGGGCACCAGCGAAACTGCCACGCCGGCAAGCGCGTGAGCGCCGCCGTTCCACAGCGAGACCTGGACGGGGAAGGTCGATCCCGCCGTCAGCTCCTCCTGGTCGGTGGTGGCGTCCACGGCCAGGTTCGCGGCGGCGGCGAGGCCGGCTTCGGCGACGGCGATCTTCTCGGCGATCAGCTCGCGCGCCGGGCGGTCCCCCGGATCGCCAGGACTGAGGGCCGATTGCGCCGCCTGGAGGGACTTCAAGATATCGAGGAAGGCTGGCACCGCCGCGTCGAGGTGCGCGGGGGTGAGC
>JBAPYB010000179.1:0-18403 GCA_049284515.1 Thermoanaerobaculia bacterium | reverse complement strand
GCCCTGGCCCTCGCCGCCTACGCCGCGGCGGCCGGCCTGCCGGCCCGGGTGGCCATGCCCGAGGATACGCCGCGCACCATCTTCGAGCGCTGCCGCGAGCACGGCGCGGAGGTGCTTTCCGGGCCGGGCACCCTGGTGGAGGCGGCGAAGCTGCTGGAGCCGGGGAAGGAGCGCTACTGGACGCTCTCGACGCTGCGCGAGCCCTACCGGGTCGAGGGGAAGAAGACCATGGGCTTCGAGCTGGCCGAGCAATTCGACTGGGAGCTGCCGGACTGGATCGTCTATCCCCTGGGCGGCGGCACCGGCATCGTGGGCATGCACAAGGCCTTCGACGAGCTCGAACGGCTCGGCCTGATCGGGCCGAGGCGTCCCCGCTTCGTGGCGGTGCAGGCGGCCGGCTGCGCGCCCATCGTGCGCGCCTTCGAGCAGGGAACCGAGTCGGCCGAGCCGTGGGAGGACCCCGAGACCCGGGTCTGGGGCCTGCGGGTGCCGCGGGCGATCGGCGACTTCCTGGTGCTGCGCGCCCTGCGGCAGACGGGCGGCCGGGCCGTGGCCATCGACGAGAACCGCCTGGAGAAGGTGGCTGCCTGGATTGCCGCGCACGAGGGGTTGCGGGTGGGTCCCGAGGGTGCCGCAGCCCTGGCCGCCGTCGAGGATCTCGAAGCGGCCGGCGCCTTCGTTCCGGGGGAGCGGGTGGTGGTCTTCCAGACGGGCGACCCCGCGAACTATGTCTGACCGGCCCTCCTTCGGGAGGGTGGAAAAGCTCCTCGGCGAGATGGTGGCCGCCGGCATCGTCTCGTCCGCCGCCGGCTTGGTGGGGACGGACGCGGAGATCCTCTGGGAAGGAGCGATCGGAGAGGCCAATCCCGCGACCCGCTTCGACTATGCCTCCCTAACGAAGCCTTTCGTGGCAACTCTGGCCTTGACGCTCGACGCCGGAGGCGTCCTGCCGCTCGCCACGCGGATCGGGGACCTCTGGCCGCAGGCGCACCGGAAGCTTGCCCGTCGCCCCCTCTCGGACCTTCTCCGGCACCGCTCCGGGCTCGCGGCGTGGACGCCGCTCTACTATCTCTGCGATGGCTGCCGCTCCGTCGACGAAGCGGTGGAGCTGATCCTGGCTGGAGGCAAGGAGGGGGAGCTCCTGGGGGCTCGGGCCGGCACCTACAGCGATCTCGGCTACATCCTCTGGGGCCGGGCCGCGGAGCTCGCGACGGGGACGCCGCTCGCCGCAATGCTCCAGGCTCGGGTTCTGGCACCTCTCGGCCTCGTCAGCGTCGAGCCCACGCCAGGGGACCGCCCGGACATCGCCCGCTCCTATATGGGCACCGGCCAGGAAGTGAAGCTGGCCGCGACGCAGGGATTCGCCGTTCCGGATCTGGGGCCTCCGCCGGTAGGGACGCCCCAGGACGGCAACGGCCGGTTCCTCGTGGGGCTCCCCCTCCCAAGACCCTCATCACCCCGGCCCTCTTCTCCCGCCCCCTCCCACCCCCCTCACCGGGAGAAGAGGGAGAAAAGCAAGACCGCTCCAACCGGGTCCCCCTCTCCCGGTGAGGGGGGTTGGGCGGGGGCGGGAGAGGGGACAGGGGTGAGGGTCTTCGGGCGGGGGCGCTTCGAGGCATGGTCGGCCCCTTTGGGCCTCTGCGGCCACGCCGGACTGTTCGGCGATGCGCGCGATCTCTGGCGGCTGGGGCTGGAATGGCTGGCGCCGGGACGCCTGTTGAAGCCGGAGGAGGTCGCCGCCGCGCTGGCCGGCAGCGGTCCCTTTGCCCTGGGCTGGTGGCGGCGGACCCTGCGCGGCAGTGCCGGACCGGCGCTCCCGTCCACAGCTTTCGGTCACACCGGTTTCGCAGGCAATTGTTTCTGGATCGACCCGGAAGGGCGCCGCATCTTCGTGATGCTCGCCTCTCGGTGCGATCCCGCGGCTGACATGAACCACTGGCGCAGGCGCTTCAACTCGGCGGCTGCGCGGTCCATACTCGATTTGGGGAGGGTTCTCACTGATGGAGCTTCGTGATCTGGTCCTGGTCGACGGGGTGCGCACCCCGATGGCCGAATACAACGGCTCGTTCGCCGACGTCTCCGCGATCGACCTCGGGGCGCACGCTGCCCGTGCCCTGTTTCAGAGGACGGGGATCGACCCGTCGGAAATCGACCATACCGTGGTGGGCAACGCCCTCCAGACCTCGCCGGACGCCATCTACGGCGCCCGCCACGTGGCGCTCAAGGCCGGCGTGCCGAAGGAGGTGCCGGCGCTCACCGTCAACCGGTTGTGCGGCTCGGGGATCCAATCCGTCATCTCCGGCGCCCACACGATCCTGGCGGGCGAGTCCACGACGTGCCTGGTGGGCGGCATGGAGAACATGTCCCAGGCGCCGCACGTCATCTGGGGCGCCCGCCGCGGCTTCAAGCTCGGCCAGGGGCAGCTCCAGGACCTGCTGATGGTGGCGCTGATGGATCCTTACTGCGGCTGCTACATGGCGCAGACCAGCAACAATCTGGCGCGGGATTTCGGCATCAGCCGCGAGGAGCAGGACCGCTTCGCCATCCTCTCTCAGCAGCGGGCGGGGGAGGCCTGGGCGAGCGGCAAGCTGGCCGAGGAGGTCGTGCCCGTCGAGGTGGGCAAGGGCAAGCGGGCGAAGGTGATCGACAAGGACGACCATCTGCGCCCCGAGACGACGAAAGAGGACCTTGCCGGCCTGCCGCCGGCTTTCGACAAAGACGGTTTCGTCACCGCCGGCAACGCTTCCGGCATCGTGGACGGCGCGGCGATGATGATCCTCTCGACGGCCGCGCGTGCACAGGAAAAAGGATGGAAACCGCTCGGCCGTATTCTCGGCTGGTCGGTGGTGGGCGTCGATCCGTCGCGCATGGGCATCGGCCCGGCGCCGGCCATCCGCAAGGTGTTGGAGAAGCTGGGGCTGGCCTTGAGCGACGTCGATCTGTTCGAGATCAACGAGGCGTTCGCCGGCCAGATCCTGGCAGTGATCAAGGATCTCGACCTGGACGTGGACAAGCTGAACGTGAACGGCGGCGCCATCGCTCTCGGGCATCCGCTGGGAGCCACGGGCACGCGTCTGTTGATCACGCTGCTCAAGGAATTGAAACGGCGGGGCGGTGGCCGGGGGATCGCTTCGGCCTGCATCGGCGGCGGCCAGGGCATTGCGATGGCGGTCGAGGCTTTGTGATCGATCTCACGGGCTATCGCGTTCTGGTGACGGGGGGCAGCCGCGGCATCGGCGCCGCCTGCTGCCGCCTGTTCGCGAAGGCTGGGGCCACCGTCATGGTGCAGTATCTCGCGAGCGGTGCCAGGGCCAAGCAGGTGCTGAAGGAGATCGAGGGAATCTCGGCCCTGCCGCATCGCACGGTGCACTGCGACGTCACCGACCACGATCAGATCGAGGAGCTGTTCACCTTTGTACGCCGTGAATGGGGTGGGCTGGACGGTCTCGTCAACAATGCCGGAGTGTGGATTCACGACCCGCTGGTCGATCTCGACAAGAGGAAGCTCGACGCCACCCTGGCGGTGAACGTGGTGGGCCCGTTCCTCTGCGCCCGGCAATCGGTGCCGCTGCTCAAGGAGTCGCCGGACGGCAGCATCATCAACATCAGCTCGACGGCGGGGCAGCGGGGCGAGGCCTTCTACAGCCCCTACGCCGCGAGCAAGGGAGCGATGATCTCGGCCACCAAGTCGTGGTCCACGGAGCTGGCGCCCGAGATCCGCGTCAACGCCGTGGCTCCCGGCTGGGTGGACACGGACATGACCGCCGAGGCTCTCTCGGGAGAAGGCCGGATGAAGGCTCTCGCCTCCATCCCCCTCCAGCGCATCGCCACGGCCGAGGACATCGCCGGAGCCGTCCTCTTCCTCGCCTCGCCCCTGGCGCGGCACATCACGGGGGAGATTTTGAACGTGAACGGGGGGAGTGTGCTGGTGGGGTAGACCTCAAATGGCTTCGAGCCTCTTCACCCGGGAATCGAGGTCCTTGTAGATGAGGCGGTTGAAGGACTCGACGGCGTCGAGCCGTTGGGAGATCTCTTCCCCCTGCCTGTTCAGTTGGTGGGTGACCGTGGTGACACCTTCGGCGACGAGCTGAACCACGTCCTGGAGGTTCTCGACCTCGATACCGACACTGCGGACCTCGGTTTCCAGCTTGTCGAACCGCTGCGCGGTCTCGTCCCGAAGAGAGCGGACCTCTTGTCCCAACTCCTCGAACCGCTTTGCGTTCTCCGCCCGAGAGGCTTCGAGGTACTCCCGGAGATCTTGGTCCATGCGTTCCCCTGTTCTCAGTTCTAGTTACCCTACCATAACGGAGAATGGGCTGGGTAGCGTGGAGGAACGACCGGCAGGTCAGGACCGTCGCGCCCGCCCCTCCCGCTCCCACAAATACCCCAAGCACTTGTAGATCAGCTTCGCCGCCAGGAAATCGCTCGCCGGGTGGCCTCCCACGGGGGCCAGCTCGATCAGGTCCATGGCCACCACGGTCTTGGTCTGGAAGAGGTGGCGCAGGAGCCTGAGAGTGGGGTACCAGTGGCCGCCTCCGGGCTCGGGAGTGCCGGTGGCGGGGACGAGCGCCGGGTCGAAGTAGTCGATGTCGAAGGTGAGGTAGACCTTCTCCGGCAGCGCCGCCAGCATCTTGGGGAAGAGCGTTTCGGCCTGGTCGAGCTGGTGGCCCCAGAGGACCGGCATGCTGCGCTCGCGGATCAGCCGGGCCTCCGACGCCGAGAGCGAGCGGATGCCCACCGGCAGGGTCGGAATTCCGGCGTCCACGATGCGCTTCATGACGCTGGCGTGGCTGTAGGGCGTGCCCTCGAACTCCTCCCGCAAATCCGAGTGGGCGTCGAACTGGACGACGCCGATCTCGCCGTGAACTTCCTTTGTCGCTTTGACCGGGGCCTGGCTCAGGCTATGCTCGCCGCCCAAGGTGACCAGGAACTTTCCGCGCTCGAGGTGAACCTTGGCCTCGACCTGAAGCTCGGCGAAGCCCTCCCCCATGTCGAAGGCTTCCGGGAGGAACGGCGGCAGGGTCGCGATCCCCTGCACGTAGGGCTCGCCGTCGAGCTCCTCGTCGAAGAGCTCCATGGCCTGGGAGGCGCGGAGGATGGCGGCCGGACCGTGGGCCGTCCCCTTGCCGTAGGAGGTCGTGCGCTCGAAAGGAACGGGGAGCACGACGACGCGGCTCGTCTCGTAGGCGCTCGCCGCCGTGTCGAGGAGGCCGAAGTTGGTGGGGAGATAGGGCATTTTTCAGAGTCCTTACGGAACCGCGCCGTTGTACCAGCATGCGTCTCGGAGAGTCAAACGATGACCGATTACCTGATTCGCGAGCTTCCCGAAGGGGAGCGGCCCCGGGAGCGGCTTCTGGAGCACGGGGGCCGCGCCCTGTCGGACTCGGAGCTGCTCGCCGTGCTGTTGCGCACGGGCAAGGTCGGCGTTTCCGCCATTCAGCTCGCCATGGATCTGCTGATCGAGAACGGTGGCCTTGGCGGGCTGCTGACGGCGACGCCCCATTCTTTGCGTCGCACCGGCATCGGCCCGGCCAAGGCCGCGGCCCTGCTGGCTGCCGTGGAGATCGGCCGGCGCCTCGCCAGCGAGGATCTCCTGGACCGCAAGCCCCTCTCCCGGCCGCGCGACGTGGCGCGCTATCTCGCCCTGCGCTACCACACCAGCGACCAGGAGGTGATGGGCGCGCTCTTTCTCGATGCTCGCAGTCACCCGCTGGGCGAAAGGGAGCTCTTCCGCGGCACGATGAGCCGGATCTCCGTCGAGCCCCGCGAGATCCTCCGCGAGTGCCTGCAACGGGGCGCCGTGGCAATCTACCTCTTCCATACCCACCCCAGCGGCGATCCCTCGCCCAGCGCCGAGGACATCCTTTTCACCCGGCGCATGGAAGAGGCCGCGGAGATCGTCGGGCTCCGCCTGTTGGACCACGTCGTCCTCGGCAACCAGGGACGTTGGGCCTCGCTCAAAGAGCGGCGGGAAAAGGGCGCGTGGTAGCCTTGCCGCGCCATGTCGACCTACCACCTGGATTGCAGCAGCGGCATCGCCGGCGACATGTTCCTCGGCGCCTGTCTGGACCTCGGGATGCCCCTGGAGGTGCTCGCGGACGTCGTGGCGCGGCTGGGCCTTCCGGGCGTTTCCGTCGAGAGCCGCAGGGCCTCCCGCGGCGGCTTCGTGGGCACCCGCTTCCGCGTCCTCGTGGCGGGGCGGCCGGTCGAGGGACCGGACCCGGAGGAGCACGGCCACGATCATCATCCTCACCACGGACATGACCACGGACACAGCCGGGGATTGACGGAGATCCGCGATCTCATCGCGAGGAGCGCCCTTTCGCAGTCCGTCAAGGACCGGGCGGTCCGCCTCTTTGAGCGGTTGGGGGAGGCGGAGGCCAAGGCCCATGGCATGCCGATCGAGAACGTCCACTTCCACGAGGTGGGAGCGATCGACTCGATCGTCGACCTGGTGGGGGCCGCCGCGGTCGTCGAGCACCTGGCGCCGGAGCGCATCACCTGCGGCCCGGTCAACGTGGGCAGCGGCCGGGTGAAGATGGCCCATGGCGAGGTGCCCATCCCCGCTCCGGCCACGGCCGAGCTGCTCAAGGGCACGCCCATCTTCGGCGGCGCGGGCGGCGAGCTGACGACCCCGACCGGCGCCGTCCTCCTGGCCGAGCTGGTGACGGACTACGCCGAGCTGCCGGCGATGATTCTGGAGGGCACCGGCTACGGTCTGGGGAAGAAGGATCTTCCGCATCAGGCCAACGCCCTGCGCCTCCTGCGGGGAAGGACAGCGGAGGCGGGCCGCGCCGAGGTCATGGTCGTGGAGACGGAGATCGACGATTTACCGGGGGAGGGCTTCGGCTTCCTCATGGAGCGCCTGCTCGCGGCAGGCGGCCTGGACGTCTACTTCACCCCGGTGCAGATGAAGAAGAACCGTCCCGGCACGCTGGTGACTCTCCTCTGCCGGCGGCCCCAGCTTGCGGAGCTGGCTGGCGTCCTGCTGGCCGAGTCCGGCTCCCTGGGCTGCCGCTACCACGCGGCGGCCCGCTTCGAAGCGGAGCGGGAAATTCTGGCGGTCGAGACCGCGTTCGGAACCGTGAGGGTGAAGCGAGCCCGGCTCGACGGCCGGCCCCTCGCCATCGCCCCCGAGTTCGAGGACTGCCGGCGTCTGGCCCTGGCGAGCGGCGTTCCCTGGCGGGACGTCTACCACGCGGCCCTGGCCGCTGCCGGCGCACCGGCAGCGTAGATCCTGATCCGCATCTTGGAGACCCACCACGTGAGCACATTGCAATCCCCCGCCCAGGGGAGGCTGGAGCTCGGCCTTGCCGGCCAGGGCGCCTTCCGTTGGGCGGTCGCCGATATCAAGGGGATCGTCGCCGAAGCCCGCGACCGCTTCGATCTCTGGCCCGTGCCCACGGCGGCGCTGGGACGCTGCCTCGCGGGGGCCGCGCTGCTCCAGCGCCTGGCCACCAAGACCCCGAGCCGTTTGATGCTGGAGGTGCGGGGCGACGGGCCCATCCTGCGCGTGATCGCCGAAGCCGACGACGAAGGGAACCTGCGCGGCATGGTGGGAGATCCCCAGGTGCAGGTCGAGGACTGGCCGGGCGGCAAGCTGGGCGTCGGCCGGGCGGTGGGCAGGGGCCACCTGCGAGTGATGCGGGCCTTCGACGACGGCCGGCCCAGCTACCAGAGCCAGGTGGAATTGGTCAGTGGCGAGATCGGCATCGACGTGGCCCACTACCTGCGGCAGAGCGAGCAGACCTACTCGGCCGTCCTCCTCGGGGTGCTCAACCGGCCCAACGGCTTGGTGGCCGCCGCCGGCGGCATGGTCGTGGAGGCCCTCCCCGGCGCTCCCGAAGAGGGCATCCAGCGTCTCGAAGCGAATTTCGAGACTCTCCCTGGCATCAGTGAGCTGCTGGAAGGAGAAGGGATCGAGGGCGTCGTATCGCGGGTGTTGAACGGCCTCGATCCGGAAATCGCCGAGACCCGCGAGCTGCGCTACCGCTGCCGGTGCAGCCGCGAGCGCTTTCTGCACCAACTCGTCCTGTTGCCGGCCGCGGACCGCGAATACCTGCGCGAGGAGCCGCTGATCAAGGCCGACTGCCACTTCTGCGGCGCCCACTACGAGTTCACGCCCGAGGAGCTGGCGGCTTCGTAGGTGTCCCCAGCACCCCCCGAAAAGCGGCCCCCCACCACCCCAACCCCTCCACCGCACTCCCGCCCGACCGGAAGAGGAGGGCTTAAAGAAGCTCGCGTCTTTGCTTTTCTCCCTCTTCTCCCGGTCGGGGGGGAGGGCGATGGGAGAAGAGGGCCGGAGTGATGAGGGGGACCTGAGTCAGGCGATTCTGTAGTTCATGCTTTCATTCCTGTCATCGCATGATGGTATAGACCGATATCCTTGACATCGCCTCGCGGAGTCGTTAGTCTAATCTAATCGACAGACTGCAGCATATCTACGGTGGGAAGGGTACAAGCGTCGTCGGGGTACACCTCCATCTTAAGGCAGCCTGCCGCCGCGCGCCACGACGGTGCTCGGCCGCTACGGCGAGATGGATCTGAGCCCACACACCGGCAACGCCGCCACTCTATCTTGAGTGATTGGCTAGGAGCGTCAAATGCTGGCAAGAACTGTAAACTCAAAAGAGCAGCACCGCAACGCGAGCAGAAAAAAAGGTCGCCTAATTGTCGCGGGGGTCGCTTTCTGTTTGCTCGGCAGTGTAGCGTCAAGCGCTGATGTCTGCGGTGACTTCAAGAGACCAATAGCTACAGCAGGCGAACTCAAGGCTCGTTTCGCTTCTTCTATCGTCAAAATATGCCTTCTGTCCAGCAGCGATACTGACTGTAGCATGAAACGCGACCACTATGGCTCCGGTTTTGTGGTGGAAGGCGAGGCTGGATATATTCTGACCGCCGAGCATGTTATTGATGATGCTATCTCTCCTGGTAACAACCTCCGCATCGTCGCTCAAACGAACGAAGGAACGATACCCCTCAAACTCGTCACAGTCGGAAAAGGCGACACTGATTTAGCTTTGCTGGAACGCGTGGCCCCGGTGAGCGTCTCCACGGCCGCGGTTCCAGTTGACCTGAGTGGTGACTATCCAGATCCCGATACCACATACACTACCTTTGGCTATCCTTTGCTCTCAGACACGGGCCCAATCGAGTTGTTCACGGGACAAGCACATTTCGCCCAGCTTGCAGGCGCAGACTACACTTTCGCGGGCACAACTACGAAAGGTGAGAGCGGCGGACCGGTGTTCGATGGGCGCGGCGGGGCCTTCGCTGCATTCGGAAAAGGCCTTGACCAAATTAGTCAGTTCAGCTTCTCGTACCTGAAAGGCACGCCGCTAATCACCAAGGACGCCGTGGAACTGCTGCTCGCAATTACGCCCACTAAGCGGCTGCAAGAGCTCGCAGCGGGATTCACAGCGGCGCGCGGCGACGCAGCCAAGCTTAAACAGATGACCCTCGCTCTCACAGTGAAACTGAGACCTCAGACACCGAGCTCCGACCGCCTATCGAGCATTGAGGAACTCCTGCTCGCTAGAGCCGTTGCCACCTGGCCCGACGATCTAAAGAAGCGTGTGTGGCCATGTCCTTTGTTCTCTGCTCTTGACCAGCAAACTCTGGGTGGCTTTCTTCCTTACATACCGAAGGTTCTCGACGCCGGTTCCAGTGGGCAGATGCTGTTAGCGAGCGCTCAGGCGTTCCAGAACATTGGCGCCTCCGCTCTCGCGCAGACCACGGCTGCGCAAGCCCGTGTCTCTCTTGACCACGCGATAGCGATGCGCGTACGTGCAAATCCGACTGCTACACAAGGCGTGCTATGCCGGAACCCCGAAGTGCGCGCTCTTCTACCTCGTGCTAATGGATGGTTACCGCAGCCCGCCAAAGGTACCGCAGGGGAGTCCGCGCCGTGCCCGGACGGTGGCAGCGATCCGTATCTCGCGAGTCTCTTGCGCGACTATTCCCTGACGTCGCTCGTGCTCCCGGAGGCAACCCCTCCGAAGGGACTGCTCGCCAAGCGCTTGAAAGAGGCGACAGCAGCTGCTGCACTTGCGATTGGCCTCGATGCGCCTGGACCTTCAAAGGGGCTTACATATACGATTCTCGGCGATGCCCTCAGCAGATTGAATGCAAAGAGCGACGCGGCAGCGGCATATGTGTCCGCACACAGAGCTGGATACCAGCCGGGCTGGGTCGCAACAAACTTCTCTGCCTATTGCGAAGAGGCCGCTGGATCACCTTTCGCATGCGCCGACCCAGGGCCGGGCGCTGCCAAACCGCTAGACGACCTGTCATTGCGACATGCCCTCGCTCGCGTCGAGGCGACCGGACCACCCGATAAGATGTAGCTGACAAGAGAAGGAGAGGAACCTACCATGAGGAGCAAGGCCGGTATTCTGTCACTTTGTGCGTGCTTTGGCCTTTGTGGCGCGTGCAGTAACAACCCTGCCCCAGGCACGACTGCGGCGATGGGACCAAAGGGTCCAAGCGTTCAGGTCGTCGTCTCGCAGATGGAGTTGGCGCTTGGTTCGGCGGCGGCAAGCCTAAAAGACAAAGGGCTGAAAATAACTGAGGCGACGGTGACCCTACAAACACAGACGGATACCACGAAGAAATTCGAGGCAACTGTGTTTGTTGTGTCGGCCAGCCAAAGCTCTCAGAGCACAGCGAGTAGTCAGGTGGCGATCAAGTTCGTAGAACCGACGGCACCGCCATCAGGAAACGTCTCGGTATCGGAGGACCTGTATGGCGCCCTCGTGTACACAATCGCGAGTGCCGCCCAAGCCTTTGCGGACGCGCAGGCCGCTAGCAACGGAAAAGCGCTGCCCGCGCGGGCGATGAGCGCTGAGATTGCGTTTACGATCAAGGACAGCGGTACCGGGGGAATAAAGTTCGAAGTCCCAAAGGCTTTGTCGATCGGACCATCGTTGAGCGCCGAGAGGTCGGCAAGCCATAAGATCGCACTGACGTTTGCTAGATTGCAGTGACGTGCTGTGACGCGGCTCACACTGCGTCGGCAACTGCAGGCAGGCAGTTTCCCCTTCGGACTCAACCTGAACGCCAAGACCAGCGCGTCATAAGCGGCACCCCGACGCAGGCCGGCGTGTCGAGCGATTTCACGATCGGCGTCCAGGATTCCGGTGGCAACTCCATGAGCCAGCGGCGTCAAGGCGGCAGTGGCGGCCCAGGACCTCCGGAGTCATGGCGTCGTTGACCGGGTTGGCAGCGGTGGCGCCTCAGGTGCAGGTCGCGGACTGGCCCGACGGCAAGCTCGGCGTCGTCCGGCGGTCGGCAAGGGCCACCTGCGGGTGATGCGGGCTTTCGACGACGGCCGGCTCACCTACCAGAGCCAGGTGGAGCTGACCAGCGGCGAGATCGGGGCGTTCCCTCACCTACCCCTCTCCCTACCACCACATCCGCTACACCGGGAGAGGGGGAACCACTGGGGCGTTCCTGCTTTTCTCCCTCTTCTCCCGGTCGGGGGAAGGGCGATGGGAGAAGAGGGCCGGGGTGATGAGGGTCTTTTTGCTACAATCCCCCGCTCCATGAGTACCTTCTACCTCACCACCCCGATCTACTACGTCAACGGTCTGCCCCACATCGGGCACATCTACACCACCACCGTGGGCGACACGCTCATCCGCTACCGGCGGATGGCGGGCGACGAGACCTATTTTCTCACCGGCACCGACGAGCACGGCCAGAACATCGAGCGGGCGGCCCGCAAGGAGGGGATCGCGCCCATCGAGCTCGCCGACCGCGTGGTGGCCGAGTACGTCCGCCTGCGCGGCCGGCTGGGCTTCTCCTACGACGACTTCATCCGCACCACCGAGGAGCGCCACCGCTGGGGCGTCGAGGAGATCATCCGCCGCATCGAGGCCGCGGGCGACCTCTACACGGCCGTCCACGAGGGCTGGTACTGCTCGCCCTGCGAGACCTTCTACACCGAGAAGGAGCTGGGACCGGGGCAGACCTGCCCCGTGCACGGCACGCCCGTCGAGTGGAAGTCCGAGGAGAACGTCTTCTTCCGCCTCTCCAAGTACCAGCAACCGCTGCTCGACCTCTACAAGCGGCAGCCGGACTTCGTCCGCCCGGCCACCCGCATGAACGAGGTGCGCTCGTTCGTGGAGTCGGGCCTGCGCGACCTCTCGGTCTCGCGGGCCAGCGTGGAGTGGGGCATCCCGTTCCCCGGCTGGCCGGGGCAGACGGTCTACGTCTGGCTCGACGCGCTCATCAACTACATCAGCGCCCTGGGGTTCGGCGGCCCTTCGACGGCCCTCTACGAGCGCTTCTGGGAGCGCGGCGACGTCCGCATCCAATTGGTCGGCAAGGACATCCTCCGCCACCACTCCGTCTACTGGCCGGCCTTCCTCCTCTCGGCCGGCCTGCCGCTGCCCACCACGGTATGGAGTCACGGCTGGTGGCATCGCGACGGCCGCAAGATGTCCAAGTCGCAGGGGAACATCGTCCGTCCCGACGAGCTGATCGACCGCTTCGGCGCCGACGCCGTCCGCTACTTCCTGCTGCGGGAGATGGTCTTCGGCCAGGACGCCACGTTCTCCGACGAAGGCTTCATCGACCGCTACAACAGCGACCTGGCGAACGACCTGGGGAACACCGTCTCACGCGTCGTCACCCTGGCCCGCAAAGCCTTCGGCGGCAAGACGCCGCCCGAGGCCTGCCGGGACAATCCGCTCGTCGAGGTCGCCCGCCAGAGCGTCGCGGACTACCGCGCCGCCATGGAAGAGCTCGCCTTCAGCCGCGCCCTGGAGGCTCTCTGGCGGCTGCTGGCGGAGGCCAACCAGTACCTGGTGATCAACGAGCCGTGGAAGCTGATCAAGACGGAAGGAGCGGAGTCGCGGCTCTCCCGCGTCCTCTGGAACGGCCTCGAAGCCGTGCGCATTGTGGCCGCCGGCCTCCTCCCCTTCATGCCGCGGGTGGCGGCCGAGGTGCTGGCGGCGGTGGGCTCGCCCGAGCCGCCGGCGAGCCTCGGCGCCCTGGAATGGGGCGGCACGCCCACAGGCGCCGAGCTGCCCGAGCCCCGGCCGCTGTTCCCCCGCATCGACAAGGAGGCCTACCTCAAGGAGGCGCACCCCGTGGAGAAAGAGACGACGGCGGAGACGACCGCCGCCCCCGAGCCGAGCCGCATCTCGGTCGACCAGTTCTTCCAGGCCGAGCTCAAGGTGGCCACCGTCCTGGCCGCCGAGCCCGTGCCGAAGTCCAATAAGCTGCTGAAGCTCTCCGTGGACGTGGGGGAGGGAGCGCCGCGCACCCTCGTCGCCGGCATCGCCCTCGCCTACAAGCCCGAGGACTTGGTGGGCAAGCAGGTGATCGTCGTCGCCAACCTCCAGCCGGCGAAGCTGATGGGAGTCGAATCGAACGGCATGGTCCTCGCCGCCTCGCTGGACGGCAAGCCCGTGCTCCTGCATCCGGCGGCGCAGGTGCCCAACGGCACGCGGGTCAAGTGAGCGAGACCGAGATTCCCGGGCCGTCCGGTCCGATCGACTCTCACTGCCACCTCCAGAACCTCGCACCCGAGGAGCGCGAGCGCGCCTTGGATGCGGCCCGGGAGCGGGGCGTGCTGGGGTTCCTCGTCCCGGCCACCAAGCTGGAGGAGTCCGAGGACCTCCTCGCCTTCTGCCACCGCCATCCGGACGTCTGGTGCGCCCTGGGAACGCATCCCCACGACGCAGCATCCTGGAAAGACGGGGACGTCGATCGTCTCCGTTCTTTGCTGGCCGACCCCAAGGCCGTGGCGGTGGGGGAGTGCGGGCTCGACTTCTACTATGACTTCTCGCCGCGGGAGGCGCAGTTTCGGGCCCTGCGCGAGCAGTGGGAGCTGGCGATCGATCTCGGCCTGCCGGTCGTCGTCCACAACCGCGACAGCAACGACGAGATGCTGGCCGTGGTCCGCGAGGACGCCTTCCGCAACCTCCAGGCCGACTTCCACTCCTTCGCCGGCGGCCTCGCCATGGGCCGGGAGCTGATCGACCGCGGCTTCTACCTCGGCCTTTCGGGAATGATCACCTTTCCGAAAGCCGACAACGTCCGCGAGGTGATCCCCATCCTGCCGCCGGACCGCGTCCTGGTGGAGACGGACACGCCCTACCTCGCTCCGGTCCCCTACCGCGGCAAACCCAACCGTCCCGCTTACGTCGTGGAGATCGCCGCCCGCCTGGCGCAGGAGACGGGCGAATCCTTCGAGGAGACCTGCCGGCGGACGGGGGAGAGCTTCTACCGGCTGTTCCGAAAGGCGAGCGTCGCATGAACCCGAACCTCTCCGTCGCGCAGCTCATGGCCAATCTGGAGGCGCAGATCGCGCACTTCGAAAGCCAGGAAGCCCTCCACGCCCAGCAGGCGGCCTTCCACCGGGAGCAGCAGCAGCTCAACGCGTCCGAGCTGGCGAAAGCCCGTGAGCGCTACGAGGCCTTCAAGGCCGCGGCGACGGCCATCGGAGAGACGGCGCACCACGCCGCTATCGCCGATGCCTCCCGCCAGGCAGAAGAGGACGCCCGCCTCCCGATCACCACGATCAGCGGACTGATCGCCCGTGTCGTGGAAGCCAAGCCGGCCGGAGAGACCTTCGGCCCCACGACCGTGGCCCAAGAGATCAACGCCCGCTTCGGCAAGAGGCTCCGCCGCCCCCTCGATGGCCGAGCCGTCTCTGTCACTCTGAGACGCCTGGAGGCTGACGGGCGGATTCATTTGGTTCAGAAGGGAAGGGCGTTCCACGAGGCGCTGTATGCGCCGGGGCCGAAGCCGAAGTGAGGAAACGCCCGCTAAGATGCCGCAGCCTGCCCAGAGATGCCGCATCATAAGGATAGATGCCGCAGCCTATCCCTATTTTGCGTCATCGATCCATAGGCTGCGGCACATGCCCCCACGTTGCGTCATTTAGGGGAAGGGTGCGTCATCGATTCAGAGATGCCGCATCTTATCGATCTATGCCGCAACCTATCGGTATATGGCGCATCCGATCCTTCGATGCCGCAACATAAGTATCGATGCCGCATCCTATCGATCGATGCCGCAACATAAGCATCGATGAGCCATTCGATGGATATTTTGGGCTTTCTCCAGCAGATTGCCGCAACTGATCCGCCGGCGAGCTGTCGCTCCCTAGGCAACTTGACTTAGTCCGCTGCTTAGTCCACTATCCCTCCATGCACGAGGTCAACATTCACGAAGCCAAGACCCACCTATCGAGACTGCTGATGCGAGTGGCACAAGGCGAAGAGATCGTCATTGCGCGCGCAGGGAAGCCCATCGCCAGGCTCGTCCCGGTCGAGCAGAAACCTCGCCGGATCCTGGGTCGTGATGAAGGACTCTTTGAAGTTCCTGACGACTTCGATGCGCCTCTGCCGGTTGACTTGCAGTCTTACTTCGAGACGTGAGAATCCTTCTCGATACGCATTGTTGGCTCTGGATGCAGGCTGCACCCGAGCGTTTGTCACCTGGCTCTCAAGCCCTCCTGCTGGATCCCGAGAACCAGCTCTTCCTGTCTTCGGTCAGCTCATGGGAGATCGCGATCAAGTATTCGATCGGGAAGTTGCCGCTTCCACTGCCGCCGGCGGAGTACGTGCCAAGCCGGATGGAGACGAGCGGCACTTCAGCTCTACCCATTCTCCACGCTCACGCGCTCCACGTGGCGACATTGCCTCTGCATCATGCAGATCCCTTCGATCGTCTCCTGATCGCCCAAGCCCAACTCGAAGGCCTCAACATTCTCACAGCCGACCGGAAGTTCGGCGATTATGAAGTCGAGATCCTCTGGGCTTGATGATGCGTGGATGTCCCTTGCGAAGCTCGCCGCGTTCGTCGAGGCGGCAGTATGACGCGCCGATGATCTGAGCTGGTCCAGGTGAGGGGAAAAGCAGCAACGGAACGTTCTCCTTTCGTCGGACTCAGAAGAAAGGAGACAGCCAATGACCAAAGCCGTCCGCCTCGCTCTGCTGCTCGCCCTTACCGCCCTCGCTTCGTGGACCGCGATCCCCAAGGCCGCTCACGCCCTGCCGACCTGCAACAACCTTGACGGCTTCGAGTGTCTCAAGCCCAACAGCCACATTCAGTGCAATTGGGTGGGACAGAGCGGAGCTGGATTCTGTACCTGCAATGCCAGCAGTCTGACGTGGCATTGCTTCTGAGCCTGTTCCGGAGCTCCCCCAGGCCTAACGGCTTCGGGGGAGCCGTTCACTCCGGATGGGCGCCAACCGCGTCGTCGAGACCGCGGTATGATGCGGCAATGGAGATCGATCCCCGGAATATCGAGGTGGTGGACGACGAGATGGCGGAGGTCTTCCGCGCCATGACGGGAGCCCAGCGCCTGAAGATCGCAAGCGACCTCTTCCGCTCCGCCCGGACCATGCTCGCCAGCCATCTCGCCGCCGAGCACCCGGACTGGGATCCGCAGCGCCTCCAGGAGGAAGTGGCGCGGAGGCTCTCCCATGGAGCCGTCTGAGCTGCGCCGCTTCTGGAGTGAAGATGGCTAAGAAGTAGGTTCGCAGAATCGGGGAAGAAATCCTTGAAGGGCTTCGCGAGATCAAGCGAGGTGAGGTGGGGCGTGTCGTGACCTATCCTGTGCCGTCCAAAGACAGTGTTGCACCAGCCTGGGCACCCGGCCTGAAGGCGTCGAACCAGCCCGGAGGGCGGCAGACCCGTAGCCCAGGGCGAGAGCCCTGGGACCGGCAACCCACACCATTCCCCTCGCCGCCCTGCCAAGGGCGCTTTGTCTCCCGTTGTGTGGGCCGCCGAGATAGAAAAAACGCCCTTGGCAGGGCGCCCGATTCGGTGGTTGGCTCTATCCCAGGGCTCTCGCCCTGGGCTACGGGTCTGCCGCCCTCCGGGCTCGCGGTGTTGGCCTGCGGAAGCTGCACCCGAAGGGGCTGCAGAAGACCGCCGATAGCGCGGAGGCTCTCCCATGGAGCAGTCTGAGCTGCTCCACTTCGTCGTCGAGGCTCTGGAGAGGATCGGGCTGCGGTACTTTGTGACTGGCTCGACGGCCACCATCTTTTTCGGCGAGCCCCGCTTCACGAACGATATCGACGTCGTCGTGGACCTTCCCTTGGGCAAGATCGCCGAGCTCTGTGCGGCCTTCCCGTCACCGGAGTTCTACCTGAGCGAGGAGACGGTCTACCGGGCGGTTTCACGACGGGGGCAGTTCAATGTCATCCACCCGACCTCTGGCCTCAAGGTGGACATCATGGTTCCGGTCGACTCGCCCTTCAACCGGAGCCGCTTCGCGAGAGCGAGGAAGGTCAGGCCGGCGCCCGATTTCGATGCGACCTTCTCTTCGGCCGAGGACGTCATCCTCAAGAAGATGGAGGCCTACCGCGAGGGCGGCTCCGAGAAACACCTGCGCGACATCGCCGGCGTCCTGAAGATCAGCGGCGCAAACTTGAACCGTAGCTACATCGAGGATTGGGCGGACCGGCTGGGAACTTTGGAAATCTGGCAAGAGATTCTGAAGAGGGCTGAGTAGGACTGACGAGTTTGAGATGCTTGTCATCCCTCACTCTTATCGGCATCTCTGTACGCAGCCTCGAAGAGTTCGCGCAGGACTGAAGCGTGCTTCTTGACGTCTCCTTTTGCGAGTCTGATGCGATACCGGCCCCAGCGATTGTCGTAGTCCATTACGTCGAGACCTGCCGACTCTATCTTCTGTTCCACTGCGTCGTTTCTACTTAGGCGAGGTTCGATTCTTATCGCGTTTTTCTGTGGGCGGAATTGGACAAAATTGTTAGGACGCCCTTGATTGGCTAAGCCGATGTAGAATTTGTTGTACTTAAGCTCGAGCTTGGGGTCAAGTTCCCGAACAATCTCTAAGAGTTCGTCGGCCATAGCGACAGTCGCCTTGGTACCCCGGTGCTCCCAATATGCTCTGTCGGTAACTTCGTGAACCTCCTCGTCCTCGTCAACTAAGCCAAGCCGTAGTTGGTCAATGACGGTCGTGAAAAGTAGGGAGATAGTATCTTCAAGCTGCACGGCGTTCATCTGTATAGCTATCAGCGGAATCATGCCGTTGAAGAGACTGATGACATTCAGGAATCTCGCAGTGATCTCCTCGGCGACAATGACAGCCGTATGGTCGTATTGAGGATAGCGCCTTCTTTCAATGTCCCAGTACTCGATGGTACGGACTATATGGGACTCGTCTGTCTTGCCAAGTTGAATCTCAACCTCGTATCGGCGGGTTGTCTCAACCTCCTGTAGCAAAAGATCAAGTCTCCCGGCTCTGGGTTGGCTCCGCTCCTTGTCCTTCAATATGACGTCACCCAAGCCTAGCCCGACTTCCACGCTTTGCGCGGTAAAGCACTGAGGGGAAAGGAGACATGGTCAGTTTTTCGTCACTATTCTGGGTTGGGCAGCCAGGTTTTGACGGGAACCATAACCTCGTAGGGAATGCCGA
>JBAPYB010000178.1:0-12886 GCA_049284515.1 Thermoanaerobaculia bacterium | reverse complement strand
GGCGGTCGTGGGGCTGCGGCGGGCCCGGCTGGCCCGCTGCGGCTTCCGGCATCAACAGGAAGTAGGCGTCCTCGAGGGTGGCGGGGGCGGCCTCGAAGCCCGCGGGCGGCACGCCGTCCGGCTGGTAGATCCGCACCCGGTTCCTGCCTTCGACGAGCACGGCCTGCGTGACCCGCAGCCGGCGGCGGACCTCGGCCATCTCCTCGCGCGACACCCGGCCCTCGAAGATCTTGCCGTCGATCGCCCGGCGGGCCTCGGACGGCGAGGTCTGGGCCACCAGTCGACCCTTGTAGATGACGGCGAAGCGAGGGCAGAGCACGGCCACGTCCTCCACGATGTGGGTGGAGAGGAGCACGATGCGGTCCGCGGCGAGCTCGGCCAGCAGGCCGTAGAAGCGCAGCCGCTCCACGGGGTCGAGGCCGGCCGTGGGCTCGTCGACGATGATCAGCCGCGGATCGCCGGCGATGGCCTGGGCGATCCCCAGCCGCTGGCGCATGCCGCCGGAGTAGGTCTTGACCTTGCGCTTCGCATCCGCGGAGAGGTTGACCCGCTCCAGCAGCTCGGCGACCACTCCTTTGAGGCCGCCGGGCGCCTCGACCCCCTTGAGCTGGAGGAGATAGGTGAGCATCTTCTCTCCCGTCAGGTGGGGATAGAAGCCGAACTCCTGGGGGAGATAGCCAAGCCGGCTGCGCACCTGCTCGGGGCGCGCCAGCACGTCCTCGCCGTCCAGCGTCACCTGGCCCGAGGTCGCCTCGAGCAAGCCGGCGAGGATCTTCATCAGCGTCGACTTACCCGCGCCGTTGGGGCCCAGCAGCCCGAACATGCCTGGCGGCACGTCGAGATTGACACCCTGGAGGGCCGTCACGGGACCGGGATAGACCTTCACGAGCTCGCGGATCGTCAACATGGGAAGCTTCTCCTTGAGTCCGGAGGCGCAGCGGCGCCCCCGCCTGGCACCAATACGAGCGAGACAGTAAGAAGGTTACGGAATGCACTCTCCCACGGGGGAGGTTATCCTGTTCCGGCGCCAAGATCCGAGCGCCCGAGGAGAATTCCATGATCCTGAAGCTCAAGACCGCCGTTTCCCTCCTCCTGCTGGCCGCCCTGGCCGCCGGAGGTTCCGCGATGTTTTCCGCCAGCGTCGCCGCCGGCGCCGCCAATCCTGCAGCCGCTGCAGCCAATGCCGACAAGCCGGATCTCACGGCCTGGCACCAGCAGCTCGAGACCTGGAAGAAGGAGCGGACCGCAGGCCTCATGCGAGAGGACGGCTGGCTCACCCTCGTGGGGCTCTACTGGCTCAAGCCGGGCGAGAACCGCTTCGGCAGCGATCCGGGCAATCCGGTCATCCTGCCGAAGGGCAAGTCTCCGGCCGTGGCCGGCACGCTGGTGCGCGCGGGCGACGCCGTCACCCTGAAAGTCCAGCCGGGCGTCACGATCACCGCCAACGGCAAGCCGGTGACCGCGGACCTGGCCCTCGACACGGACGCCAAGGGCAAGCCTACCGTCCTCGCGCTCGGCTCCCTCTCCTTCTACGCCATCCAGCGGGGTGACCGCGTCGGCGTGCGCATCAAGGACAAGGAGAGCCCGGTGCGCGCCGCGTTCCACGGGGTCGACACCTTTGCTCCGGACCCGAAATGGCGGGTGGTCGCCCGCTTCGAGCCGTACCAGGACAAGAAGATTGCCATCACCAACGTCCTCGGCCAGGTCTCGCAGGAGGCCTCCCCGGGGGCCGTGGTGTTCGACTGGCAGGGCAAGACCTACCGGCTGGACGCCCTGGGCGATCCCAAGGATGGGCTGTCGCTCATCTTCGGCGATGCCACTAACGGGCGGCTCACCTACGGCGCCGGCCGCTTCCTCGACACCGATGCGGTCAAGGACGGCAAGGTCGTGGTGGACTTCAACACCGCCTACAACCCGCCCTGCGCCTTCACCGCCTTCGCCACCTGCCCGCTGCCCCCCGCGCAGAACAAGCTGGCCCTCGCCGTCGAGGCCGGAGAGAAGAAATTCGCGGGGGGAGCGGAGCGCTGAGCCTCAACCGGAACAGGATCACAGAACAACCCGGAGCGTGCCGGGCGGCACGCTCCGGAACAAGCCGCTCGGCACTGTTATAGCTTGCGACAGCCGAATAGTAGCCGGATCGGCTTGAAAGTGGCAAGCCGTTGGCTTGAATTGTGTGATCAGGAGACCTTTTGTTGTTCCAAATAGCTCCCGCGGGGCCTATTTAGCTTCAAGTGCGGAATTTGTCGGCATTGCGCGATCCGCAGCTCCCATGATATGAGCTTCGGAGTCGTCTTTACGTCTCAGGATCATGGCAGCGCCGGAGGGGATGCGGAAGGCCGCAACTTGATCGGGGCTCAGAGCACAGTCCTGCCCTTTGCTGGCAGACTCAGTGGCCGATACCACTTTGTCGTCGCCCGCGGGCGTCGGGCCATGAGGGTTCCAGACCGTTCCGCGGACTAGGGAGGAGTGCACCATGCATCATCGTTCTATGAAGCGTGTCCTTTTGCTGGGGCTTCTGACAGGGGTGTTGGCCGTCGCAGGCCCGGCCCAGGTCCACGCCGCGACCGCCGCGGGACCTCGAGCGGTCTGGAAGTGGTTGGAGCAGATCTGGGAGGAGAGAGCAGCAGTTGTATGGGAGCGGTCGGGGGCGGGGCATCTCTCCTCAGAGAGTCCTACAGAGCGCAAACAAGGGGTCTGCATCGACCCCAACGGTTGTTCCCCCCGCTCTATGACTTCGACGGTTGGGCCTCTATGCCGGGACTCGAACGAGCAGGGCATCTGTATTGATCCGAACGGCTAGAGAGCATGAATAGCGAGGAGGGCAATGAGCGCGTTGCCATTGCCCCCCTTCATGCTAAAATGGATTGACTCCGAGAGATAGTGCTCCGCGGGAAAGTGGAGTCCGTAGCCGGTGCCCTAAGGAGGTTCGTTTGCACGAACACCCACCTGCGTCCGATCTGGCAGCGTTCCTCAAGGGGCGTTTGGCCAGAGAGAAAGCTCAAGGTGTAATCCGCCACCTCGTTCGTGGCTGCCGCCTCTGTGCTGCCGAGTTGAGGCAGGGATACGCACGCTTGGTGCTAGTTCGCAGGCCAGAGATACCCCCAGCCAACGACGCTTATTCAAAGGCGCTAAAGCGCGCTGAGAGGACAGCCCGCCATCTCGCCAGAGAGACTGCTCGAGCGCGCGAAATCACTCCCATGCTCATCCACGCGGGGCTGATGGCGGTCGTGCAGGAGGCGGACTTCCCTCTTTCAGGGCTTGCTATGTATCTCGCCTTGCTCGACGCGAGTTGGGCCCTGCGACACGAGAACCCGCGCGAGATGGTGTGCCTTGCACGAGCGGCAGTCGAGGTCGCCGGTAAGCTCAATCCCAAGCGCTATGGTGCTGATCGGATCTGTGACCTGCAGGCCCGGGCATGGGGTGAACTGGCAAATGCCTTCCGAGTTGCGGATGATTTAGCCGAGGCGGAGCGTACCTTCGGGATCGCCTTCGAACTCTTCCAAAAAGGGACAGGCGATCCTTGCGTAAAGGTTCGGCTTTACGATCTTCAAGCCTCCTTTCTCGGAACTCGGAGAGAATTTGCGCTTGCCTTTGCTGCTCTGGATCTATCTTACAATACCTACATTGAGCTCGGAGATAAACATCTTGCAGGGAGAGCACTGTTAATCAAGGCGATTTACCAGTATTACAGTGGTTCTCCTGAAGAAGCGCTTAAGACCTGCAAAGTTGGGTTGCCGCTTATAGACTCGGCCCGAGAGCCTGATCTTCTATTCCAGGCTGTCCACAATGAGCTCACCTTCCTGGTCGCCTGCGGCAGGTTCAGAGATGCGAGAAGAGCACTTTTCGATCATCAACCTCAACTCGGCCGAGAAATTGGAAAAGTTAACCAGCTTAAGCTGAGGTGGCTTCAGGGGCAGATTTCTGAAGGTCTACTCGAGCTGGATTCTGCGGAGGAAGCCTTCCTGGAAGTCAAGAATGGTTTCGAGAGCGCGGGACTTGGCTTTGCAAGTGCCCTTGCAGCGCTCGACTTGGCGTTGGTGTGGCTGAGCCGAGAGAAATATCATGACACTGAAGTCCTAGTGGCTGAGGCGGCGGAGGTTTTCTTCGCCGTAGGAGTTCGTCGCGAAGCAGTAGGCGCGGTCATGATTCTAAAGGACGCCTTTGAGAAGCGCCATGGCAACGTCGTCCTTCTCAAGAGCGTCGTCGAGTTCCTCCGGCGGTCGCAGATCGACCCTGAGGCCTGTTTCAGCCCCCGCTTCGAATAGCTGGCGGAACGCCTCACCGGCCGCCGGCCAGGTCCCGCAGCGCCTGCCGCACGGAATCCTGGATCTTCCGCTGCAGCTCCTCTTCCGAGAGCGCGGTGGCGGGCCGCGCCTCCGGTTCGGCCGGTTGCATGTCCCGCAGGAGCTTGCGGATCGTCTTGTAAGACTCGGAGGGCGGCTCCGGCCGCCGCGGGTACGCCAGCTCGAAGAGCTCCGCAGGCGCGAGGCCCAGGGCCCGCGCGACGGCAAGCACGTGCTCCACCTTCAGCTCGATGGTGCCGCCAAACAGCCGCCCCAGGTAGCTCGGAGTCATCCCCAGGCGACGCTCGATCTCCCGATTGGTGAGCCCGAGGAGGCGGATCGCTGTCCTGAGGACGAGTAGCAGTCGGTCGACTTCTTCTTTTTCAAGGTTGTCGGACATGGTGGCAAGTGTACACCGGACCAGGTATTCGTGGCAAGGGGATGGAAAATAGCTTGTCTTGACAATTTCGTGCCGATGCGTGTAGAAACAGGGACAACCTCCCCGGTTTTCGGGAAGCCGCCACCGCCGGAGCCCAAGGGCCACTTTGCGCCGAAAAGTACTTGACGCTCGCCGAGAGCCGGCGTAGAGTCGTTCCGTGACCGATCCCCAGCCTGCCCGCCCTCGCCTCGTGCCGCCGCCGCCGCTTCACATCACGGCCATCGACAACTTGCGGTTCATCCGCGAGACCATGGAGGGCGCCGCCTTCTTCACGGCGGTGTCGGGCCTGGGGGAGATGGCGGTGGGAGTGACGGCGCTGGTGGCGGCCTATCTGGCGTCGCGCCAGCCGAGCTTCCTCGGCTGGCTCGTCACCTGGCTGGTCGAGGCTCTGCTGGCCGTCCTCGTCAACGCCGCAGCCGTCGTCTGGAAGGCCCGGCGGGCGGAAATCAGCCTCTTCTCCACGCCGGGCCGGCGGTTCGTCCTCGGCCTGCTGCCGCCGCTCTTCGCCGGCGCCGTGCTGACGGCGGTGCTGCTGGTCACCGCCACCGTGGCCGTGCTGCCGGGGGTGTGGCTGCTGCTCTATGGCACTGCGGTGGTGACGGGCGGCGCCTTCTCGGTGCGCACGGTGCCGGTGATGGGCCTCGCCTTCATGGCCTTGGGCGCCGTGGCGCTGGTGTCGCCACCCGCCTGGGGGGATGCCCTGCTGGCGGCCGGCTTCGGCGGCCTGCACCTCGCGTTCGGCGCCTTGATCGCCTGGAGGCACGGTGGCTAGGGCGCTCAAGCACGAGGACGGCGGCGCCGGCCCCGCGGAGGAGGCCGAGGTGACCGTCGCCGGTCCCGCTCCCCAGACGGCGCTCGACCTCGACCGCCTGATCCACGAGCGGATGCGGCTGGGCATCGTCAGCGGCCTGGCGGTGAACGACCACCTGAGCTTCAACGACCTCAAGAAGCTGCTCAAGACGACGGACGGCAACCTCAGCGTCCACGCCCGCAAGCTGGAGGAGGCCGGCTACATCGCCTGCGAGAAGTACTTCGAGGGGCGGATGCCGAAGACGGAGTACCGGCTGACCCACACCGGCCGCCGCGCCCTGGAGCACTATCTCGAGCGCATGGAAACGATCATCCACGCCACCCGGGAAGGGTGACTTGCGGCCTTTGCGGGGTTCTTTTGCGCCCAGGTGCTTTGTGATGCAAAGTGATTTACAGGAGGAGCGACTGACGTGAAGACCATCCGGGTTCTGGCCTTCCTGGCCCTGGGACTCGCCATGCTCGCCGCCGTGGGGCTCTGGATTCTCAGCTCACTGCCGCGCGCCCGGCCGCACACCCCTCTGGCGGTGGCGGCGGCCAGCGGCTCGCCGGAGGAACTGCGGCGGGAGCTCGCGGTGCATCCGGACATCCATGGATATGACAGCCTGGACGCCCTGATCTGGGCGTCGCGCACGGGGCGGACTGACTCGATCGCAGAGCTGGTGCGCTCTGGCATCGATCCCAATCAGCAGGATTCGGGTCCCAACGGCTGGCCGCCGCTCATGCATGCCGTCCACAAGAATCAGCTCGGCAGCGTGCGCGCCCTCCTCTCGGCCGGCGCCGAGCCGGACTTCGCGAACCCGGACGGCCTCACGCCCCTGATGCTGGCGGCGGCCCAGGGCGAGGGGGAGATCGTGGAGGAGCTGCTGGCCTGCGGGGCCGACCCGCGGCTGAAGCAGCCCGGCGGGGAGACCGCGCTCACCTACGCCGCCACTGCGGCGGACGCCCGGAGCGTCAAGGCACTGCTGAACAGGGCGCCGGACCTCCGGCTCGGGCACACCTGGAAGGACTGGCTGGCGCCCAAGGTCGCCCGCCTGCGCGGCCGCCGGGACGTGTTGGCCCTGCTTCACGTTGCGGGAAAAACCGGAAAGGAACCGAAATGAGCGCGACTCTCCGCTTGGCCCCTCCCGCTGCGCCCGCCAGCACCGCTCCGGGCGCCGGCCTGCACGTGGCCATCATCATGGACGGCAACGGCCGCTGGGCGGTCTCCCGCGGTTGGCCCCGCTCGGCGGGCCACACGGCGGGCGTCGAGGCCGTCCGCCGGGCGGTCGAGGCCGCGAAGGACTTAGGGATCGGCACGCTCACCCTCTTCGCCTTCTCCTCCGACAACTGGCGCCGGCCCGACGCCGAGGTGCGCGCCCTGATGCGCCTCTTCCGCAGCTACCTGATGGCGGAGGCGGCGAAGTGCGCGAAGAACGGCATCCGCATCGCCGTCATCGGCCGGCGGGACCGTCTCTCGCCGGGGCTGGTGCGGGTGGTGGAGAACGCCGAAGCGGTGACCGCCGGATCGGATCGCTTCCTGCTGAGGATCGCCGTCGACTACTCGGCGCGCGACGCCATCCTCCGCGCCGCCGGCCGCTGCCGGGTTCCGGGAGCCGGCGAGGAGCTCTCCCGCGAAGCCTTCTCGCGGCTGCTCGCGGATCCGCCTCACGACGACGGTCGGCCGGTGCCGGACGTCGACTTGCTGATCCGCACCGGCGGCGAGAAGCGCCTCTCGGACTTCCTGCTGTGGGAGTGCGCCTACGCCGAGCTGGTCTTCACCGACCGCATGTGGCCCGACTTCGAGAAGGGCGACCTCGCCGAGGCCGTGCGCGAGCTCCACCGCCGGGAGCGGCGGTTCGGGGCCGTGCCGGGGCCGGTCGCCGTGGCGGCGGCGGTTCAGGCGGGGTGAAAACAGGCCACGCCCCTTCGGGGCGGACCCTCACTCCCCCAACCCCCTCTCTCCCAGCCTCCCCCCCGCCTGACGGGAGAGAGGGGGCCGCAGCTCAAGCGTTTTGCCTTTCTCCCTCTTCTCCCGGCCGGTGGGGGGGAGGCTGGGAGAAGAGGGCCGGGGTGATGAGGGTCTTCCGCCGACTCGGACAGCTATCCGATACGTCGAACTGCTTCCCCTACTCCTCCGGCCGCCGGATCGTCATCACCGGGCAGGGCGCCTGCTGCACCACTCTTTCGGCGGTGCTGCCCAGGAAGAGGTGGCGCAGGCCGCTGTAGCCGCGGGTGCCCATGGCGATGAGGTCCGCACTGCATTTCTGGGCCTCCTCGGCGATGACGTGGGCCGGATCGCCTTCGCGGGCCACGGTCTCGACCGTCAGGCCCTCGCGCTTGAGCGCCTCCGCCATGTCGAAGAGCCGCCGCTCGGCTTCGAGGCCGGCGTCCTGGAGATAGGAGATGGACGTGGGGATCGGGCCGTAGGCCGTGTACTCGATCGGCAGGTTGTAGGCGTGGAGGAGGACCAGCCTCGCGTCCTGCTCCAGGAAGGACAGCAGGTGATGGGCGGTCGTCACCGCCAGCTCGGCGTCCTGGGAGAAGTCCGTGGGCACCAGGATGGTGCGGATGGGGCGGTGGCCCCCGGCGTCGCCAGGGTGCACCGTCAGCACCGGGCAGCGCGCGCCGTGCACCACCCGCTGCGCCGTGCTCCCCAGCAGCAGGTGACGCAGGCCGGTGAGGCCCCGGGTGCCGATGACGATCGCCCGCGCCGTCAGCGCCTCCGCCCGCTGCACGATCACCTGCGATGGCGTGCCGATGTCGAGGAACGTCGAGACCGTCACCCCCTTGCCTGCCAGCGCCGCCGCGGCCTCGGCCAGCCGCGACTCGGCCGCCTTGCGCAGCTCGTCCGAAAAATCCAGGCTGGTCGGGGGTATGTACCCCGGCATGGACGGCGGAATGGTGACGGCGTGGATCAGCTCGAGGCGCGCCCCCTGCTGGCGGGCGAGCTCGGCCGCCCAGCCCAGAGCCGAGTTGGCCGTCTCCGAAAAATCCGTCGCAGCGAGGATGACCGGCATGGGGGAAGCGGAGGAAGTCCGGGACGTCATGGCGTGCTCTCCTTGTGGACGCGCCCTGAGTGTAACCGCTGCCGGCTCCGGCGCACCCACGCCGCGGGGTGGGAAAAACCCAGCTCCCGGCCTGATCGGTCCTCAGTGGCCGAGGATCTCGATCCCCCCATTGGTGGTGCGGATCCTCAGTTGCCCGCCGCCGCCGTTGATGTCCCCCTTGAGGGAACGCTTGCCGGACTTGGCGCCCGCGACCTCGAAGTCGCTCCTGACGTGGCCGTTGGTGGTCTCGGCGTCCACCGACAGGCGCGCGTCCCGCGGCAGGCGGACGTGGACGCTGCCGTTGGTGGATTCGAAACGCAGGTCGCTGCCGGCCGGAAGGGAGGTCAGCTCGACGTCGACCGCGCCGTTGGTGGTCTCCGCCTTCACGGCGCCGGCGACGTGGGTGGCGTTGATGCCGCCGTTGGTCGAGCCGGCGTTGACGTCGCCCGTCACGTCCTTGACGTCGACCGCGCCGTTGGTCGTCTCCAGGCGCGCTTTGCCGTGGGTGCCGGCCAGCGAGACGCCGCCGTTGACGCTCTCGGCGTCCACCGCGGCCTGGCGCGGCACGTGGAGCGTGTAGTTGACGTGGTAGTTGATGCTGTTGCCGAACATCGCCTCCCAGATCCCGTTCTCCCGCTTCGGGGCGTGGGTCTCGATGCGCAGACCGCCGCCGCCGGGGGTGACGTCGATCCGCAACTGGTCCATGAACTTGCGGGCGGCCGAGTCGGTGCCGGCCTTCACCTGCTTGTCGGCTTCGATCCGCACCTCGTCGCGGTCCCACGCCTCCAGCTTGACGGAGCCATTGACGTTGCGCAGCGTGACCTGGGAGCCGCCCTTCAAGGGGACGGTCTTGTCGAAATGATCCTTCAGCGTCGCCGCGTAGGCGGTCGAGGCCAGGAAAAGAAGACCGCAGAGGACCGGCAAAATCCTTCGGACAGGACGGTTGGACATGGAAAAATCCTCCTTTCACTCTCCCCTACGATCCGGCGGGACAAACGTTTCAAGTCTGAAAAGGTGTAGCCTTGGACCGTGGCGGGACGACCCCTCACCGACGATCTGGAGCTGCTGCTGGAAGTGATGCCGCCGCCGTTGCGGCAGGCGCTCAGCCGTCAGGCGCAGGACAACCTGGTGGAGCTGGTGCTCGACCTCGGCCGGCTGCCGGAGGCGCGCTACCCCGACCGCGGCGAGATCCTCGCCGAGACCGCCGTCACCGCCGAGGACATCGCCTACGTGGTCGCCCGCGTCGGCCGTTTCGGCAAGGACAACCGGGCGGGCATCGAACGCACCCTCCACCGCATCTCGGCCATCCGCAACCGGGTGGGCGACGTCGTCGGCCTCACCTGCCGGGTGGGGCGGGCGGTGTTCGGCACCGTCGCCATCCTGCGCGACGTCATTGAGGAGGGGCAGTCCATCCTCCTGCTGGGCCGGCCCGGGGTGGGCAAGACCACCCTGCTGCGCGAGGCGGCCCGGGTGCTCGCCGACGAGCTCAACAAGCGGGTGATCGTCGTCGACACCTCGAACGAGATCGCCGGCGACGGCGACGTTCCCCATCCGGGCATCGGTCGCGCCCGCCGCATGCAGGTGCCCTCGCCCGACGAGCAGCACGCGGTGATGATCGAGGCGGTGGAGAACCACATGCCGCAGGTCATCGTCATCGACGAGATCGGCACCGCCGCCGAGGCCCTGGCGGCCCGCACCATCGCCGAGCGCGGCGTGCAGCTCATCGCCACCGCCCACGGCAACACCCTCGAAAACCTGCTGCAGAACCCCACCTTGTCCGACCTGGTGGGCGGCATCCACGCCGTGACCCTCTCCGACGACGAGGCGCGGCGGCGGGGCACCCAGAAGACGGTGCTCGAAAGGAAGGCGCCGCCGACCTTCGACGTGCTGATCGAGATCCAGGACCAGGAGCGCCTCGCTGTCCACCGCGACGTCGCCGAGGTGGTGGACCGCTTCCTGCGCGACATTCCTGCCCGCCCCGAGCTGCGCACCCGCACCGCGGGGGGAGGCGTCGAGATCCGGCAGGCCGAGCGGCCGGAGAAGAGCCGGCCCGAAAAGGGCTCCGAGAGATCCGGCGAAGACGAAGCCCACACCGCCCTGCGGCCGCAGCTCGCCCGCGGCCGGACGGTGCGCATCTTCCCCTACGCCGTGAGCAAGGACAAGCTGGAGCGGGCGCTGCGCAAGCTGCGCGTGCCTGCCTACCTGGTGGACGACCTGGACGACGCCGACGTGGTGGTGACGATCAAGGCCCAGGAGCGCCGCCAGCCGCGCCGTCTGCGCGACGCCCAGGCCCGGGGCATTCCTTTCTACGTCGTGCGCAGCAACACCATCGTGCAGATGGAGAGCTTCCTCCGTGCCACTTTCGGCGCCGGCGATTCCCCGAGCCTCGACGAGGCCGTCGTGAGCGAGGTCGAGGAAGCGGTCGACGAGGTGCTGGAGCTGGGCCGGCCCGTCGAGCTCTCCCCCCAGAACAACCACCTGCGCCGGCTCCAGCACGAGCTCGTCGAACGCTTCGGCCTCTCTTCCGAGAGCAAAGGCCAGGAGCCCTACCGGCGGGTGGTGGTGTTTCCGGAACGGTCCGGGCCGGACCTCACCCAGTAGCCGCCGTCACGGCGCCGCGAAGAAGAGCGGGGCGGACGTCGTCTCCGGGTCTGCGGCCGGGCAGACCGCGCTCGTGGCGTTCGGCTTGGGAGCCGTCGTAAAGAGCCCGTCGCCGCAGCTCTGGTTGAAGACGCAGCAGCCCCAGGCGCCGCAGTTGGAGGGATTGCCCGTGTTGTCGTCCGTGCAATTCCGGTTGCAGCTCGTGCTGGGAGTGCAGATGTCGCCGCAGAAGAAGATGATGGCCGAGGCTCCGGTGGGCAGAACGCAGACGGACAACAGCAGGGCGACAAGGCTGGTCTTCACTGCTTTGCTCATGGGATTCCTCCTCAAGTTTGGCGCACATTAGCATATCGGCATGGTTTGATGAAGGCCCCTCCCATGGCCCGCAGGTTGCATTGGGCAGGGGCCATGCTCAGATCCGTGTCCTTGCCCCTTCTACTCGTCGCCGTTCTCTCCAGCGGGACGGCGGCTGTACAGACTCCGGCTCCCGCCCGGCTGCCGCAGGCGCGACCCCAGACCGCGCCTCCTACCCCGGCTCCAACTCCGGCGCCTGCCCAGATTCCAGCCCCGGTGCCGCCACCCCAGACGGCGACTCCGGCTCCGGTACCTCCACCGGCTTCAACGCCCACTCCGGGACCGGCCCAGGGCGTCCAGGGCGGCCTCTCCCCCAAAGTTCCCGGGGACGTCCAGGTTCTCCTCGACCGGGCGGGCTTTTCCCCAGGTGTGATGGACGGCCGCTGGGGATCGAACTCCACCAAGGCCCTGTCCGCCTTCCAGTCGGCCCACGGCCTGCAGCCCACCGGCAAAGTGGACCCGGCCACCTGGCAGGCCCTGCAGGCCGGGGGCAACCAGGTGCTCCTCCTCTACACGATCACGCCCGAGGACCTGAAGGGGCCGTTCCTCCCGATCCCGGAGGAGATGGACGACAAGGCCAAGCTTCCGGCCCTCGGCTACAGCTCGCCGCTCGAGATGCTGGCCGAAAAGTTCCACTCGACCGAGGGCTTCCTTCAGAAACTCAATCCGGGCGCCCGATTCGACGTGGCCGGGCAGCAGCTCCGCGTGCCCAACGTGCGGCAGGTGGGGCCGCCGCAGAAGGGACAGGCTCCCGACGGCACGCGGATCGTGGTCTCGAAGAGCGCCCACAGCTTGACCGTGCAGGGTCCGAACGGCGTCCTCTTCTTCGCTCCCGTCTCCGCCGGCAGCGAGCACGATCCTCTCCCCCTGGGCGAGTGGAAGGTCAAGGGGATCGCCCTCAATCCGACCTTCAATTACAACCCCGCCCTGTTCTGGGATTCCGATGGCACCCAAGCCAAGGCGAAGATACCCGCCGGCCCCAACAATCCCGTGGGAGTGGTCTGGATCGACATCTCCAAAGAGCACTACGGCATCCACGGCACGCCGGTGCCGAACATGATCGGCAAGAGCTTCTCCCACGGTTGCGTCCGGCTCACCAACTGGGACGCCCTCACCGTGGCGGGGCTGGTGAAATCGGGGACGCCGGTCCTCTTTCAGGAGTAGAGTCACACCCTCTCGACCGAAAGGGGGCGGCGCATGAGCCGGGACAAGAAGCCTGGGAGCTGGAGGGTTCCCCTGGCGGGGCTGGGAGGCTTCATCCTTGGGGCCGCCACCGTGCTGCTGGTGGTCTACCTCTACGGCCAGCTCACCGGCCGGCCGCCGGAGCCGCGGACCGTCTCGCCGCCGCCACCCATGGCGGTACGCCCTGAGCC
>JBAPYB010000177.1:0-1798 GCA_049284515.1 Thermoanaerobaculia bacterium | reverse complement strand
GTGTAAACGCCTGTGGGTGTTGAAAAAGTCACCGTGATTAGCACGCGGAGTGGGAGCAGAAGGGTGGTACAAGGAAGAAATCCTTGCCATGCTGTGCTGGATCACCATTCTCGGAGGCGTGATCATCATGATGGGGTATCATTCTCGCTCGGAAGCGTTGTTCTACTATTTCCGCCTGGAAGATCAGGTTCCTGAGACCCACCTGCTGCGGCTCATCGAAAAACACATCAACTTTGCGTTTGTGCGCGAAAAGCTAAAAGACAGCTACAGCGAGAACGGTCGGCCTTCGATTGATCCCGAGCTTCTGCTGCGCATTCTGCTCATTGGTTATTTGTACGGCATCACGAGTGAACGGAAGCTGGTGGAAGAGTTGCGCATGCATCTGGCGTGGCGCTGGTTCACCGGTCTGAGTTTCGATCAGGAGATCCCGCATCACTCCACGTTCTCGAAAAACCGGCACGGACGGTTTCAAGAATCGAAGCTGTTCGAGGAGTTGTTTGAACAGATCGTGCGGCAATGTGTAGAAGTGGGCCTGGTACAGGGGAAGCAGCTGTCGGTGGACGGTAGCTTCATCGAGGCGAACGCGGCCAAAGAGAGCCGCATTCCACGTGAGCAGCTAGCGGAAGCGGCACAAGTCAGCCATCCGGTGCGTCAGTATCTGGTGGAACTGGAACAGCTGAACCCGCTGCAGGAACCGGTGCACAAGCAAGAGCAGGTGTCGACTACCGATCCGGACTCGACCTACGCCACCAAAGGCGGCACGCCGGCCCGACTCGGGTACTACGACAACTATCTGGTGGACAATCACAGCTGCGTGATTGTGGGAGTGCAAGCGACCGCCGCCCGGATGAGTCAGGAAACCGTGGCCGCGCAGGACATGCTCACTCGTTTCACGCAATGGCAAGGACGAGAGCCAGAATCGGTAGCGGCCGACACGACCTACGGGAACGGGGAGTTCTTGCAATGGTTGGCGGATCGGAGCATTACGCCTTATATGCGAACCCGCGACAGTATCCACAGAAAGAACAGCCCATTCTACGGTCCCGAGCGGTTCACGTATCAACCCGAAAGCAATAGCTATCTCTGTCCTGCGGGGCAGCCACTGAACTATGGTGGCCGCAACACGCGGAACCGCGCCTATGCCTACATCGGGACCCGCAAACGTTGCGGTGGGTGTGCGCTAAAAGCCCAATGCACCAACGGAGCGTTTCGCTTTCTTGCCATCCACATGGACGAACCCGCCCGGCAACGCGCACGGGAGTTGGCGAAGACGCCAGAGTTCGCCCACGCACAGCGGCAAAGAAAGAAGGTGGAAGCTTTGTTCGCGGAACTGAAGAATCAGATCGGATTGCGTCGCTTGCGCCTGCGGAGACTGAAGTTCGTGCGGGAGCAGTTCTTCCTTGCAGCGGCGGCCCAGAACATCAAGCGGTTAGTGCGGTTCCTCAGCCAACCGACAACACCCACTGTGGAGGCTGCCATTTAGCTGAGGTGAGAGGAAAAACTCGACGGCAGTGATAATCGCAGCCAAAAGTACATTCCGATCACGGACTTTTTTCAACAGCCACGCCTGATTTCAACAGTCACTTGCGAGTTGCCCGAGATTCCAGCCTGCCCCACCCAAGCTCCGTCTGAACTTGGGTAGGAATTTTCGTCACCACCTACATGTTCCCTGCTTCGGTTTCCTGGTGGAATGGCGACAACCATTTGCCGCCTTTCTTCTGCCAGATCGACGTGGCGAAAACCTTTCCCCCTTGCTTTTTGCCGTCGCAAGTCGCGTCCTGCGTCCCCGTGTAGGTCA
>JBAPYB010000176.1:0-21781 GCA_049284515.1 Thermoanaerobaculia bacterium | reverse complement strand
CTCCTGGGCTGCGACGCCCAGCCGGACGCCCCGGGCTGCGAGGTGACGGTGCGCCGGCAGATCGAGATGCACCGCACCCTCGCTCCGGTCATCGTTTGCCAGGAAGCGCTGCTGGGTTTCGCCGCCTCCCACGCGGACCGCCGGAACATCGTGGGGATCAATATCGTGGCCGCCGAGGACGCCTACGTTTCGCGCATCGACTACCTGCCCCACATGAATCTCATCGGGAACCTGGGACGGATCCATCCGGACGTGGGGCGCGCCCTCCACGCCGGCGAGCTCGCGGAGGGGCTGGTGCCGCCCAACGACCTGCGTTTCCACATCGGCGCCGCGGTCTGCACGGGGGGGGCCCAGCGCATCGGCCACGGCGTCGACATCACCTACGAAGCCGATTCGGGCCCGGTGCTCCGCGCCATGACCGGCAAGGCCGGCTGGTGCCCTTCCCGCTCTGCCGGACCGGTCGCTTTGGAGGTCAACCTGGTCAGCAATGCCCAGCTCCTGGGCGTCCAGGGGAAGGAGCACCCGTTCCCGCTGTATCGCGAGGCGGGCGTGCCGGTCGTGCTCTCGACGGACGATCCCGGGATCATGCGCACCAGCCTCACCGAGCAGTACCGGGCGGCGGGCCTGGGCTACCCGCAACTGCGCTACGCCGACCTGCGCACGCTCAACCGCAACAGCCTGGAATACAGCTTCCTGGCCGGCGCTTCCCTCTGGGAAGACCCTGGCGCCTACCGGCGGCCGGTCGCGGCCTGCCGTGCGGCGGCGGGCGGTTTCGACCTCGACCGCTGCGCCGGCTGGGCGCAGGGCCAGGGAGATAAAGCCCGCGTCCAACTGCAACTGGAGCGCCGGCTGCGGGCTTTTGAATCCCGGTGGGAATAAGGGCTGGACAAGGCGAGACGGAAAGCGCAGAATGCGCAGGAATTTCTACTGCGTGCAGGCGAGTTTTACAGTGTCCAAGCCAGTGCGTCCGCGAAGACAGCGCGTGACAGACGTTCAGGAGGCCTACTTCTCGTGATACTGACCTGGTCCTCAGCCCCCTTCTCCGTGAGCCTGAGCTTCAAGAACCGTGCCCACGTTTTTTGTTTAGCTCTCCTGCTGAGCCTCGGCGCTTCTGCGCAGGCCTCTGCGGGTACCGCCGCAAATGCGGCCAGCGCCGCGGTGCCGGCGGTCCTCTCCCAAGGGGCCGAAGGCCTTTCGCCCCGGGTTCTCAACCTTGCGCTCGGCGCCGTTTCCGCCGCCCGCGAGCAGGGCATCGTCGGGAAGGGCGACCTGCTGACGGTCATCGACTATTCCCTGCCGTCCACCGAGCCGCGCCTCTGGGTGCTCGACCTCGCCCGCGGCAAGGTGCTCTTCCATGAGCTGGTGGCGCACGGAGCCGGCAGCGGTGAAAAATTTGCAACCCGCTTCTCGAACGTCGATGAGAGCCGGGCGACGAGCCTCGGCCTGTTCCTGACCGGCGACACCTACGAGGGCGGCAACGGCTACTCGCTCAAGCTGAAGGGGCTGTACGAGGGAATCAACGACCGCGCCGAGCAGCGCCACATCGTGATGCACGGCGCCTGGTACGTCAGCGCCGATCATGCCCGGCAGTACGGCATGCTGGGCCGGAGCTGGGGCTGCCCGGCCCTCTCCCAGCAGGACGCGAAGCCCGTCATCGACGTCATCAAGGGCGGGAGCTTCGTCTTCGCCTACTCCGGAGCGGCGCCAACGACGCTCCGCGCCTCCCTGGCTTCTTCGGGTCCGGCCCGGACCTCGCGCAGCGGCGCGTCGAGCAGCCGCTAGGCTGCCGGTCCCCCCGGGTCCCCCCGCTCCCGGCCTTTACTCGCCGGCGACAGTCGGGTTAGATTCCGCGCACCATGGGACGCATTTTCGAAACCCGAAAACACACGATGTTCGCCCGCTGGGACCGGATGGCCAAGGCCTTCGCCCGGATCGGCAAGGAGATCACCATCGCCGTCAAGGCGGGCGGTGCCGATCCGGCGGGCAATCCGCTCCTGCGCCGGGTCATCCAGAACGCGCGCTCGGTCAACATGCCGAAGGACAAGGTCGAGGCGGCGATCAAGCGCGCGTCGGGCAAGGATTCGACCAACTACGAAGAGATCCTCTACGAGGGCTACGCTCCGCACGGCATCGCCCTCATCGTCGAGACCGCGACCGACAACCCCACGCGCACGGTCTCGAACCTGCGGGCCCACTTCAACAAGGGCGGCGGCAACTTCGGGAGCCCGGGCAGCGTCGGCTTCCTGTTCAAGCGGATGGGCGTCTTCCGCCTCAACCCGGCGGGCCTCGACGCGGACGAGCTGGAGCTCGAGCTGATCGACTTCGGGCTGGAGGAGATCGGCGAGAGCGCGGGCGAGAAAGGTGAGCCGCAGCTCGTCGTCCGCTGCGCCTTCGGTGACTTCGGCAACCTGCAGAAGGCGCTGGAAGACCGCGGCATCACGCCGCTCTCCGCCGAGTCCGAGTACATTCCCGTGACGCCGACCGAGCTGCCCGAGAACCAGGCGGCGGAAGTGTTGAGCCTCGTCGACCGTCTCGAACAGGACGACGACGTGCAGAAGGTCTTCCACAATCTGGGCTGACCGCTTTCCGAGCAAAAAAGAACCCCGGCGCGAAGCCGGGGCTCTCCCTGCAAACCGATTCGGGTTGGCGTTTTAGCGCGTCTTGATGCACGCGTTGTTGGCGTTCGACCACTCGTACTGGTAGGAATAACCGCCGGTACCGATGAACGGCGTCGGCGACCAGGCGCACTCGTCGTCGGCCTCGGCGCCGGTGCGGCTGTTCCACCAGCCGTTCACGGGGTCGGTCACGGACTCGCGGGTCTCGTGGCAGACGAAGTGCTCCTGGTTCTGCACGGCCGACCAGCCCGAGACCTGGCAGCCGCTGCAGCTCGGATAGGGCTCGATGGAGTAGATGACGGTCCCGGAGGAGCCGCTGTACGCACCGTGATAGGCGCAGTAGGCGAGGCTCGGTCCACCGCACGAGGTGCTCGAGCCGCTCGAAGAGTACGAGGAGCTCGGGATGACGACCTCATAGATCGTGCTGGAGTTGTAGGCGCCATGGCCGCCCGAGAAATACCGGTTGACCTCGGCCTGAACCGTGGCGTCGGTGACGTTGGTCGGCGGCGTCGTGGTGTCGAACCAGTCGGCGGTTCCCGAACCGAGGTTCGTCAACTGGATGCCGGAATACTGCGTGATGGTGTTGTACTCCCCGGTCGTGCCGAACTGATTGCGGAAGGCCTGCAGCGTCGTAGCGTAGGCGTGGTCGGGAGACGCGGCGTTCGCGAAGCTCGGGCCCCAGAAGATGAAGACCAGCTTGGCCGAGGTGAGCACGCCGCCGCCATGGTTCGTCAGGGTGTTCCTGGCCTTGGAAATGACGGCATGATTGGTGGGGGCGTAGATGACGTGATCGGCGTCCGCGAAGGGCTTCGCCATCTGCTTCTCTACGGTTGCGGCGTTTCCGGCGATGGCCAGGAAGCCACAGGACAGGGCCAACGCAAATTTCAAACCTCTGCTCTTCATTACTCGCATCCTCCAGAAACCTGAAAGCGCCACCAGGAGGGCCGAGCTCTCCGCGTGAGAGCTGAGCCCTGGGGGCTAGTGTGATGAGACGGCGAGCGTTCGCCGGCTCTGGAACGACTGGATGGGAAGAGGTGCTCGGAAATTCGCATCATCTTAACCAAAGGGCCCGTCGACTGAGCGGCAGGCTCCCTCAAGGAGGTCTATAAGGATAGGGTGCAGGCGGCGGCCAATAGTGAGCCGCTTCAGCAAAAGAACCAGCAGAAAGTCCTCCTCGACCTCCTGCGCCTCAGTCAGTGGGATCGGAGCCCCCGCTTACTCCTTTTGCTCGCTATAGCGAAATTCGCCATAGTCTCCGCGCCACGAGTGACCGGAGCGCGAGCTTTTACCACTGGCTGGAGCGACTTCGTCAGGGCTCCGTGACCGACACGACGTTCGAGTAGACGCTGAAGTCTTTCTTGATTTTCGCGCGCACCCGGAACGAATAGGTTACGCCGTGCTTGAGCCCGGCGATGGTGACGCTGGTCGTGTTGGCGGGCAGCGTCTTCACCTGCTTGAACTTGCCGTTGGACTGGAGCTGCTCGACGAGCCAGTTGGACTCCGTCGAGAAGAGATCGAGCCAGGAAAGCGTCGCCTTGCCGGTGCCGGGCTCTCCCGTGAGCGCGAAGGGATCGCTGGTGCGCGTGAGACAGGCGCCGACGGTATCCACAAAGCCACGAATGACCCCCTCCACACGCTCGCTGTCGAGCCCGTACTTCCCCGCCTCCCCCATGGAGAGGTTACTGGGAGAGCAATAGCTCATCACCGAGCCCCCATCGTCAGGCGTCGACTCCGGCCCGTCATAGCAATTGGCCTCTCCCGAGTGGCACTCATCGATGGGAGGGTTGTAGCAATGGGTATGAAGCGATCCGAAAATGTGACCGAGCTCGTGAGCGGTGGTGAAGACGTCGGACGCCGACCGCCTGGACGTCACCACGATGCCATAGCCGCCATAGGGGCACGCCGTAGGCTTCGCGGTGTAGTTGCAGAGGCTCTCCAGCCAGGCCTGCCCGCTGATGTCAGTGGAGCGCTTACCGGTGAAGAACATCGCCGCGTTGCGTGGATGGGTCTTGGCCGGCCGGAATTTCTGCCAGAAACTGGAGAACTCGCACAGCACGTCCGCCGTCGCGCCGCTGTGGGGATTCGGCGCGTTCCAGGGATCGTCCGGCGTGGTGTAAAGCGAAATGCTCGAGATCACCAGCGAGACGCCGAGCTGGCGGAAATACAGCTCCGAGACCCCGCCGATGACGTCGGCGAGATATTCCGTCGCGCCATCGGCGTCCACACCCAGCAACTGGAAGAACTCGTAGTCGGAGTCGATGGCGACGGCGGCCTGATAGTCGGCGCCCGGAGCCGTCACGGTCTTGTTCGCGAGGCCGCCGATTTTCTCCAGCAGGCCGGCGGGAGGCTCGAGAACGTCGGACAGCCGCCCGCTCTTCGCCAGCGGCTCGACCTCCTTCCTGCTCACCACGGCGGATTGGGCGATCGAGCCCTGGGCGGCGCCGGCCGGCAGGGTGATCTCGTAGAGTCGATCCTTGGCCACGAGATAGCCGCTCCAGGCCCCGGTCGCGACGTTGACGGTCAGGGCCACGGAGGAACGCGGCCACTCCTCGACGGTGCCGCGGAGAAAAGAGAACCGGGCCGCAGCGTCCTTCCCGCGGTCGCGGCCGTCGACGTAAAGATGGAAATCGGCCGTAAAGAGCGGCGCCGATTCGAGGTCGAGAGTCAGGGCCTCACCCTCGGCGCCCCGCAAGCCCGCGATGCGAAACAGGGCGCCCGGAGAGCTGGCGCGAGCCTTGCTGGCCACCTCGGCGGGTCCCGCCTTCGCGGCATCGAAAGAGCTTACAGGGCCGGAACCCGCGACGAGCGGAGCTGAGAAGGCCAGGCAGAGGACGGTGGAAGCGAGCGAGAGGACGAGGCGGTTGTGCACGCTGAAACTCCTTCCAGAATCGAGTAACTCCTGTATTCTAACAGCAATCCATCGGACGGACGACACGTCGGGAGCGGCGCATGAGAGTGGACCCACGGGCGGGAAAACCCGCCGAGCTGTCGATGCTGGTGGACGTGCCGCGGTTGATGACGGCCTTCTACGCGCTGCGGCCCGACGCGGCGATCGCCGCCCAGCGCGTGGCGTTCGGCACGTCGGGACACCGGGGCTCTGCGCTCGACGTCGCCTTCAACGAGCACCACATCCTCGCCATTACGCAGGCGATCTGTGAATTCCGCCTGCGGCAAGAGATCACAGGACCGCTCTTCCTTGGAGCGGACACGCATGCGCTTTCCCAAGCCGCCTGGTCGAGCGCCATCGAGGTGCTGGCGGCGAACGCAGTGGACGTCATGATCGACGACCGCGACGGCTATACGCCGACGCCCGTCGTCTCGCACGCCATCCTCACCCACAATCGCGGCCGCTCCTCGGGCTTTGCCGACGGCATCGTCGTCACCCCGTCGCACAACCCGCCGCGCGACGGCGGCTTCAAATACAACCCGCCCAACGGCGGTCCCGCCGACACGCACGTGACCGGCTGGATCCAGAACCGCGCCAACGAGCTCCTGGCGGACGATCTCCGCGGCGTGAAACGCATTCCCTTCGCTCGCGCGCAGGCCGCCGCCACCACGCACCGCCACGACTTCATGGGCTCGTACATCGGCGACCTCGCCAGCGTCGTGAACCTGGAGGTGCTGCGCAGTACGTTCCTCAAGACGGGCCTCACGCTCGGAGTCGATCCCCTGGGCGGCGCGGGGACCCATTACTGGGGAAAAATCGCCGAGCGCTACGGGATTCCGATCACCGTCGTCAGCAACGTGATCGATCCCACCTTCCGTTTCATGACCGTCGACTGGGACGGCAAGATCCGCATGGATTGCTCTTCGCCGTACGCCATGCAGCGCCTCCTCGACGTCAAGGATCGCTTCGGCGTCGCCTGGGCGTGCGACACCGACCACGACCGTCACGGCATCGTGACGCGGCAGGCCGGCCTGCTGAATCCCAATCACTATCTCGCCGTGTGCATCGCGTACCTTTTCGCCAACCGCCCGCAGTGGCCGGCGGCGGCGGGGGTCGGCAAGACGATGGTGAGCACCAGCCTGATCGACCGGGTCGCGGCGCGGCTGGGGCGGCCGCTCGTCGAAGTGCCGGTGGGTTTCAAGTGGTTCGTCGAAGGGCTCGCGAACGGCAGCCTGGCGTTCAGCGGCGAGGAGAGCGCGGGCGCATCCCTGCTGCGGCGCGACGGCACCGTCTGGACGACGGACAAGGATGGCATCGCCCTGGGACTGCTCGCCGCCGAGATGACGGCGGTGACCGGCCGCGATCCCGGCGAGCTCTACGACGACCTCACCCGGGAATTCGGCGATTTCGCCTATGAGCGCATCGACGCGCCCGCGACTCCGGCTGAAAAGGCTGCGTTGCTGAAGCTCTCGCCGCAACAGATCACGGTCGCCGAGATCGCGGGCGACAAGATCACCGGCCTTTTGACGACCGCCCCGGGGAACGGCGCGCCTCTCGGGGGGCTGAAGGTGGTGCTGGAAAACGGCTGGTTCGCCGCCCGTCCGTCCGGAACCGAGGAAGTCTACAAGCTGTACGCCGAGAGCTTTACCGGGAGCGACCACCTGCATCGCATTCAGGAGGAGGCGCAGGCGATCATCGGGCGGGCGATCGCGGTGGCTTGACTGCGCCCCTGACGGCGCTAGATTTTGAGGAAGATCCGGCGGCGGTCGAGGACGACCATGACTCCCCACCAGAAGGCGGTGAAGAGGAGCGCCCAGGCGAGGGAGCTCACGTAGTCCGGCAGCCAGGAGGCGAAGAGATGGCGGTAGAGCCACTGTTGCAGGCTCAACGTCCCGCCTCCGGTCTCCGGCCAGCGGATCAGGAGGGCGATCTTGGCCATGAGGGTGCTGCCGAAGAAGGCGACGATGGCATTGGTGCCGAAAACGGTGACCGGGCGCACCCAGGCGGCGCGGCCCTCGACGTCGACCAGGAAGTAGGCCGCGGCGAGCAGCAGCAGGGCCATGCCGCCGGTGAAGACGACGTAGGTGCTGGTCCAGAGGTTCTTGTTGATGGGGAACCAGCGGGCGAGCGCGAGCCCGGCCACCGTGGCCGCGCCTCCCCAGAGCAGCAGGCCGCGGAGCTTTTCGCGCCGGGTCCGCGGCGACCGCAGCCAGTCTCCGGTGAACAGCCCGATCAGGGCCGTGGCGACGGCGGGCACGGTGCTCAGAATCCCTTCCGGATCTCCCGGCCCCGGCGCCTTCTTCCAGGTGTGGCGGCCGAGGACGAGATGGTCGACCCAGGCGGCCAGGTTGCCGTTCGGGCTCAGGTCCCCGGCGCCGTGTCCGGGAACCGGCACCAGCACCATCGCCAGCCAATAGGCGGCGAGCAGGGCGACCGTCAATGCCACCCACGCCCGGGCGCCGAGATGGAGCCAGGCAAGGCCGGCGACGAAATACACGACGGCGATCCGTTGCAGGACCCCGGGGATGCGTGCCGTCGCCCAATCGACGGTGTAGAACGGAAACCAGCTCAGGATGAGGCCGAGGGCGAAGAGGATCGCCGTCCGCCGCACGATCTGCCCGTGCAGCGGGCTCCGGTCGCCGCCGGAGCGCGCCAGCCGCCCCGCAAAGGCGTAGGGGACGGCGACGCCGACCGCGAAGAGGAAGAACGGGAAGACGAGGTCGGTCGGCGTCCAGCCGTTCCACTCGGCGTGGAGGAGAGGGGCGTAGGTCTTGTCCCAGTCCCCGGCGTCGTTCACCAGGATCATGGCGGCGAGGGTCGCTCCCCGGAACGCGTCCAGCGAGCCCAGGCGCTCCGTCCCCGCCGGCGCCGCCTCCCGGCGCGCAAACTCGTCGTTCGCGGTCACGGAGAGGGGAGCGTCATCCGCCCCGCACCTCGCTCATCAACGCCAGCGTGTTGCCGTCCGGATCTTTGAAGAACGCCATCCACAGCTCGTGGTCCGGCATCCGGGCGACGAGCTCGGGCCCGCGGATGAGATCGGCGCCGCCTTCGCGCAGGGCAGACCAGGTGCCCTGAATGTCGCCGACCTTGAAGTAGAGAATGGAGCCCGGGTGGTCGAGCTGAGGGTCCTCGGGGAGGGAGAGCATCAGCCGTACCCCGCCGGCATCGAAGAACGCCAGCTTGGGAGGAAACTGATAGAGGAGCCGCAGCCCCAGGACTTCCTTGTAGAAGCCGACCGCTCGCTCCAGATCGTGAACGTTGACGGAGATCTGGCCGATCTGCGAGAGCGCGGCGCTCATCGTGAACCTCGGCGGTGGGCCCCGGTCTCAGCGGGTCGAGGCGACGCCCTTCGCCGCGGGCTTGTGGACGGCTTCCAGCGCTCGGGTGACCGCCGCGCCCAGGGCGGCGGCGGAGCGGCCCGGCGACCAGCCCTTCTGGCGATAGGCGATGCGCCCCTCGGAATCGAGGATCACGTAGCTCGGGAAGCTGTCGACCCGGAAGGCGCTGACGGTCTTCATCTGGCTGTCCCAGGCCTGGGTCCAGTCCATGCCGTTCTTGCGGGCGAATTCCTGGACCGTCTTCTTGTCGTCGTCCACGCTGACGCTGACGATGACCAGCGGCTGGCCGGCGTTCTTCTGCCGCAGATCCTTCAGCTCGGGCAGGGCCTGAATGCAGGGGCCGCACCAGGTGGCCCAGAAATCCAGCAGCACGACCTTGCCTTTGAAGCTGTCGCGGGTGACGGTCTTGCCGTCGAGAGTCTGGAGGGAGAAGGGAGGAGCAGCCTCCCCGCTATCCGCAAAGGCGGCGATCGCCGGGAGAAGAAGGCAGGCTCCCAGCACAATGACGATTCCAATCCGGCGAAGTCTCTCAACTCTCCACGACATTCCGATCTCCTCTCGGGAAGATTCTACCCGAAGGGAGGGGTTCGCGGGGCGGCCGGCACGCGGCACGCCCCAGGACCGTTCATCAGGAGCTCAGCCTTCCGGGGGTTCGCAACTGCAGCATCCGCCATCCGGGTCACTGCAATGCGGGACGCTGCCAGGGCTCAGATTGTTGCAGAAGGTGGCGCACATGTCGTCCGAGCAACAGACTGGGCCGATGAGACAGGCAATGTGAGGATGACAGAACAAGCGCTGCGCTGCCACCGGCCTGGAGGCGACGGCCGCGGTGATAAGGGCCACGGCCATCAGGAACAACACCATTCTCTTCTTCATCTCCGAGACTCCTTTCCGATCTGGAACCCGAGGGTTCACGACAAGGGGCGAAAGCCTACCATTCATTACGGAGGAGCTATGGAAGTGTTTCAGGATGCGGAACGCGGCTACCCGAGCCGCAGCTCTTGAAGGGACTCAACGGTGATCAGGCGCCGGGCCAGCTTCCGCAGCTTGGGAGGGGAGGTGATCTCCCCAATCTTGTCGCGCACTTGGCGAGGGATGCGCCCGAATCGGAGGGACATCTGGGACAGGAGGACATCGCGGAGGGCTTTGACCTCTCCCTCGCGCTTCCCCTCCCTGCGAACCTTTCTCTCCCAGGCCCGGATGTTATCTTCCAGCATCGATTCCTCCTCCGAGAACTCTCCCGCCGAGGCAATTATACTCCCGCGAGATGTCCTGCGCAGCACCGAGCCGATCCAGATCATGAAGGCGCGCCATAGCCCGGGCTCTTCACCCTTCGACAGCACCCTGAGCCGGCGGATAAGGTGCGGAATCTCCATGAGATCGCATCTTTCGATCCGGAACAAGGTGGCCACCCGGTTGGAGGCGAGCTCCGGCCGGTTCAGATCCAGACGGCTCTCGTCCAAGAGGATGTAGCTAAGTCCGGGAAGGCGGCGCTGCAAGCCAGCGGGTGCCTGTGGATAGAAGCTACCAAGATCCCGGGGTCCTCTCCACGGCCGCTTGCCGTTGTACAGGACGATCGCGAGAACGGCCGGCAGCAGGTCGCCTGCCCTCAGCTTCTCCTGGCGGACGATGGCCTCGAAGAGGAGGCCGACGTAGCTCAGCAGACGCACAGCCATGAAGTGGTCGGGCGTCGATTGAAACTCGAGCAGCACATAGAGGAAGAACCCTCCCTTCTCACCGTCGTCGAGGCGCAGGCGCCAGATGAGGTCGTTGTGGCGCTCGCGCAGGTTGTCGGATACGAAGCTACCTCCCACCCTCTCCAGCGTGGAGAAGTCGAGGCCCGCTGCCCACTCTTCGCGGAGAAATCCCCGGAGTAGCTCTTCCACCACCGCGGGATGGGAGAAGAGCCGCTTATAGCTCCGATCGTGCTCTGCCTTTCTGTCTTTGGGTTGCCGGTCACGTGGTTTCATACCCTATATAGACGGAAAAACTGTGGCTCATCTTGCAAGTGCCCGCCGGGCTTGAGTTTGCAAAGGGGGTTTGAGGATACTTCAGGACTGACTGAAACGTGGATCACCCGGCCCGCAGCATCCGCTCCGCCAGCTCCGTGCCGTTCTGGATGCAGTTGGGCACGGAGATGCCGCCCAGGAAGTTGCCGCCGATGTGGAGGCCGGGGAGGGCGTTTTCGATCTCCCGTGCGCGGTCCACGAAGCGGCCGTGGCCGATCTCGTACTGCGGGATGGCCCGGGGCCAGCGGCGGACGAGGCGGAAGGCAGGCCCGCCGCGGAGGCTCAATGGGCCTCGCAGCTCGTCGATGAGGGTGGTGGCGATGCGGTCCTCGTCCCAGCCGACGATCTCGGGATCGGTCCGGCCGCCGGCAAAGGCGGCGAGGGCAACGTGGCCCTCCGGAGCGCGACCGGGGAAAAGCTCGGAGGGGAAGAGACAGCCGAGGGTACGAAGGCTTTCTTTGCGGGGAACGAGAAAGCCGAAGCCGGCGAGCGGGTGGCCCACGTCCGCCCGGCGCCAGCCGAGCGCGAGGATGGCCACTGGAGCGTAGGGAATCTGCGCGAAGAGCTGGCTGGCCCCGGCCGTCGCTTCGTCCAGGAGGCGGGCGGTCACGTCTGCGGGCACGGCGAGCACGATCCGCTTCGCCTCGACGGGCCCGGCCGAGGTCTCCGCGCGGAACCCTCCAGCAACGCGGACGATCCGCTGGACGGCCGCTCCCGTGCGCACGTCGCCGATCTCGGCCGCCAGTTTTCTCGGCAGCGCTTCGAGGCCCTCGCGGAAGGAGATCATCGTGCCTCCGGGTGCCGGCCCTTTGCGGCGCGCGAAAGCACCCCGGAGGAGGCTGCCATGGTCGTGCTCCAGGCTCCAGATCCTGGGCACGGCCCAGCGCACGGAGAGCCGCTCCGGATCGCCGGCGTAGACGCCGGAGACGAACGGGCCGACGGCGTCGTCGAGAAAGGGTTGCCCCAGCCGGCGGCGGACGAACGCGGCGATGCTCTCCTCTGTTCCCTCCGGCGGCCGGCCGATCCACGGCTCTTTCAAGAGGCGAAGCTTGGCTCCGGGCGGAAAAAGGGGCGTGGTGAGGAAGCTCCCCGGCCCGGAAGGCAGGGGAACCAGCCGGCCCGCCTTGTAGAGATACCGCCGTTTGGCCGAGGGGGTCGCGGCGATCTTTTCGCCCTCCAGACGGGCGTCGCGAATCAGCCTGCCCACGGTCTCGTGGCTCTCGACGACGGTGTTGGGACCCAGCTCGAAGCGCCAGGGGCCGTCCGCATGGGTCTGGATCGCTCCGCCCACGCGGCCGGAGGCCTCCACGACTGTCACCCGCCAGCCGCCCCGGACCAGGCGGAAGGCGGTGGTGAGGCCGGAGATGCCGGCACCGACGACCAGGGCGTCGAGGGTCTCGACTATCTCAATCACGCCGGACCAGCCCGCCCCTCCTCGCAGGTGCGATTGTGGATGTCCCGCGTCAGCTCCTCGATGCGCTGGGTGAGCTCGCGGGTGATCCGGGTCAGCTCGGTGTTCTGCTCCAGGAGCTTGAGGATCTGCTCCTGGGTTTGGGTGGCGATCCGCTGCCGCTCGAGGCTGGCCTGGCTGAGGGCCTCGCGGTGCTGGGCATCGGCCTCGGTCATCGCCTTGTCGCGGTCCGCCTGCCGGGTCTGGGCGAGGAGGATGAGCGGCGCCGCGTAGGCGGCCTGAAGGCTGAAGGCCAGGTTCAGGAGGATGAAGGGATAAAGATCGAAGTGGGCCAGGCCCCAGATGTTGGCGGCCATCCAGATCGCCACCAGCACGGTCTGGACGATGATGAAGGTCGGCGTGCCGAAGAAGCGGGCGAAAATCTCCGCCTTACGGCCGAACCAGTCGCCGCCGAAGACCGAATTCAAGTGGAGATGTGGGGTGTGGAAGCGCATGTGGTCCGGCTTGGCCGCAGCCGGCGTCGACGGTTCCGATGGCATGGGTGGTTCCCCTCTTGGAAGGTCCAGAAGATCATGCTAGCACCGGCTGCCGCGAGCGTGCCGGCTTGGGAGAAGTGGGATATCAGCTAGACCAGCGCCATTCTTTGCCGAACTTGTCGGCCAGGACCTGGCCCACCTTCTCGCGGCGGATCCATTTCTTGACCCACCAGTCGGGATCGTAAGGCTCGTCGATGTCGGAGATGGGCAGCCCGGCACCGGCGAGGTTCTCGAACTTCCCCTCTTCGATCGCCGTGCGGATGCGGTTCTCGGCGACGAGCTCGGTGACGCGGGCGGAAAAGCGGCCGTTGGCGTTCATGGCGAAATTATGCCAGACCCTCGAACCGGCCGGAATGCGCGAGCAAGAGGTCGATCTGGAGCCCTGCGAAGTCGGCGCGGGCGAAATCGTCCTCCTGGCTCACCTTGCGCAGCTCGGGCAGGCGCTCCAGAGACGAAAGTGCCATGATCAGGTCGATGTCCTCGGTATTGCGTCCTTCGACGTACTGAAGGAGGGCGATGCCGCCCACCAGCAGGTAGTCGATCCCCCGCTCGTCCAGCAGCGCAAAGAGCCGGGCCACCGCTTCCAGCAGAGCGCTGTCGTTCAAACTGCCTCCCTGCGGGTTCCGGAACTTGAAGACGCGGGCATTCCGCACCACCTTGCCGATATGGGCAGGCTGCCGGATTTCCGCCGTTTTCATGGACCGTCTCCCCAGTGATTCTAGCCGATCCCGGCTTGACCGGACTTCAGGGCAGCGGCTGGCCGGGGACCAGACCGCGGAGGAAAGTGTCGCAGGGTAGGCAGTGGATACCGTCGATTTCGAGGGCATCGCTGCCGCGATAAAGGAGCCACAGCTCCGCCTCCGGATAGTCGTCCCGGAAGGCCTTGAGGCCGCGCAGGTCCACCGGGCGGATCGTCGCCGAGTGCTTGACCTCCAGGGCCCAGAACCCATGCTGGCCGTAGACGACGAAATCCACCTCGCTGACCGCCTTGGTTCGCCAGAAGCTCAAGGTGTAGTCCTCGCCCGAGTAGTCGATCCATGCTCGCAGGTGCTGGGCGACCAGTCCCTCCAGGGCGGCTCCCGCGATCTCCTCCGGCCGGTCGAGCGGACCCGCCGGGCGCAGGGACGCGAAGACGCCGGCATCGAACCAGAAGATCTTGGGATGGGCGGTCAGGCTGCGCCGAGCCCGCTTGGTGAACACGGGGACCTGGAACGCCAGAAGGAGATCCTCCAGGATTTCCAGGTATCCCTCCACCGTCTTGCGGCTGACCTGGCACTCCCGGGCCACCTCGGAGACGTTCAGGACCGCGGCGTGGGAAAAGCTGACGGTTTCGAGGAAGCGGGCGAAACCGTCGAACCGGCGGACGAGGCCTTCCATCTGGACCTCTTCCTTGAAGTAGAGACCGACGTAGGCTTTGAGGACTTCGGCGGGTTCCGGGGAGCTCCACACGAGAGGCACGAGCCCCGTCGCGAGGGCCGAGTCGAGATCGAAGCGGTCCCCGAGCTCGGCCGCCATGAACGGGTGGAGCGAGCGGAGCAGGGCCCGCCCCGCCAGCAGGTCCACTCCTTCCCTCTTGAGCTTGCGGGAGCTGGAGCCGGTGAGGACGAAGAGGGGGCCCGCCCGCTTCTCGATCAGGTCGTGGACGACGTCGAGCAGGACGGGCGCCTTCTGAACTTCGTCGATCACCACGACCGGCTTGTCCGGATTGCCGGAGACCAGCTCGCGAAGCCTCTCGGGGCGTGCCAGGAGCTGCCGGTGAACCTCCGGCATGAGGAGGTCCACCCACAGCGCGTCCGGATAGGCGGTCCGCAGCCAAGTGGACTTCCCCGTGCCACGGGGGCCGAAGAGGAAGTAATGGGTGGAGGGCGCCCGGAAAAATCGCCCTACCGTCGCCATTTCTCCATCCTTTTTGGCGGTAGCCATGCCAGATTGTAGCAGAGAGCCAGATGGGTTTTATGATACAAGTGATGGGCGTGATGGCCATGATCTCGAAGCGATCGTGGAGTTGGAAAGAAGGGAACCGTGCCAAAAGCAAGAAGCGTGCAGGCAGGGCATAGGAAGCTCAAGGACTCTGCATCCCTAGTCCATAGTATCTGGCTGGCTGGCCTCGGCGCTCTGGCGGCGGCCGAGGAGGAGGGCTCCAAGGTGTTCAGCCGCCTGGTGGATCGCGGTCGTAGGATTGAGGCGCACGACAAGGCCGAGGACTCCTGGGAGGGGTTCACCCAGGAGCTCGACAAGACTCTCAAGGCTCTTCGTGCGGATGCACCGTCCGCCGCCGAGACCTCGCAGTTACGCCGCAATGCTCGGGCGCGAAAGGCCTTTCTCGCCGAGTTCGAAACGCTGACGAGTCGAGAGGTGGCCGAGCTCGCGGGTTCACGCGCAACGAACCAAGCAGCCCTGGCGAATCGCTGGAAGGCGGCAGGCCGGATCTTCGCAGTCGAAGTCGGAGGGCAGACCCTCTTTCCTGCCTTCCAATTCTCCGAGGACGACAGCCAGCCCCGATCGGTCGTTGCCCAGGTTCTGACGTTCCTTCAGCCAAGGTTCTCGGGATGGCAAACCGCGCTATGGTTTACGGGCCGAAACAGTTGGCTCGGAGCCAAGCGGCCGGTGGACGTCCTGAAGTCCGACCCGGAAGCTGTGGTGGAGGCGGCGCGCCGGGAGACCGAAGCGTTTGACTGACGCTCCCGAGAGCCCTGAGCCCCCCGATCCATCGACGCTGGACCCCCTGCTCGAGGTCTGGCCGAGCGGAACCGACCTCTGGCGCGTTCACAAGATCAAGCGCCGGCCGGCGGAGTTCAATCCCGGCTTGGACCGCGGTCGCTTTCACCCGTTTCAGGGGTCCGACGGTACGCCTGTATCGACCCTCTATGCGGCGGCTACCTGGGAAGGAGCCATTTGCGAAACTCTGTTCCGAGACGTGCCGCTGCGCGGCTCGGACCGCAGAAAAGCCCGAGCCGAGCTCGAAATCCGCGCCATGTCACGAGTGCGGCTGGCTCGCGAAGTGTCGCTCATCGATCTTCGGACGCTGGGCCTGAGACGCATTCAGTTGCATCGGCGGGAGCTGATCGATACTGAGGCCGACCAGTACCCGCGAACCGCTCGCTGGGCCAGGGCTCTCTACCAGGCAGCACCGGCCGCGGCGGGCCTCCTATGGATCGCTCGGCTCGCTGACCCCCCGGCGATGGTGTTTTTTGGTGACCGCGTCACCGAGAAGGACTTCTCTGTCCTCGAAGGACCGATCCCTCTTGCGGTCGGGAAGGGCTTGGCGATGGTGATGGAGCTCGCCGAAAAAGCCAAGATCCTGATCACGGACTAAATGGCCAGAGCCACCCTACGCCATCGCCTCCGATCCCAGCTCCGGGTGCACCTTCATGAACGACACCAGCGCCGGCAGGTAGGAGCGCAACGGCGGCACCTGGAGGTCCGTGCCGGCGAGGTCGGCCTGGGCGTTGGCGGTGTCGTAGAAGGTTGGGTGGACGAAGTAGTCGATGCTGCTCGAGGGGATCTGCATCACCCGGTAGACGAAGGGAACCCAGTCGATCATCTTCTTCGCCACGCCCACCGGCAGGGGGATCTTGACCAGCAGCCGGTGGCTGGCCTTGGCGATGGCGTTGAGGATCTCTTCGATGGTCAGCGGATCGGGGTCGGCGAGCTGGTAGACCTTGCCGATCGCTTTCTCTTCGCCGGAGAGGTAGGCGATGGCGCCGATGACGAAGTCTCGCGGCACGACGTTGAGGCGGGTGCGCTTCGTGTTCCCCACTACGGGCATGATGGCGATTCCCGGCTGGCGCAGCAGCCAGCGGATGGCAAAGTAGGGACCGTCGTACTTCTGGGTCGAGCCGGTGTGACTGTCGCCCACCGTGATGGCCGGCCGGTAGATGGTAGCCGGCAGTCCCTTCTTCATCCGCGCCTGAACCTCGACCTCGGCCAGGAACTTGGTCTCTTCATAATAGTTGTTGAACTTTTGCCCCTTGGCCAGATCGGTCTCGCGGAAGATGCCGGCGTAGGCGCCGCTCACGTAGCAGGTGCTGACGTATTGAAAACGGCGCAGACCCGCGCACCCTTCGGCGAAATCGAGGACGTTGCGGGTGCCGTCGACGTTGACCTTCAGGGCCACCCGGCGGGGGACGGAAAGGTCGTAGACCGCCGCCAGGTGGTAGACCTCCGCGACGTCGCGCTGTAATTCAGCAAGATTCGCGATCCCCAGGCCGGGGACGGTGATGTCTCCCTCCACGAGGCGGATGCGGCCCTGGAGACGCGGCTCGCGGGCCTGGATATCCTCGGCCCGCTGGCGGGCGAGGGGAGCGAACTTGGGCTGCACGAGGCACACGGCCTCATCGGATTCGGAGCGGGCCAGCACGCGCGGCACGAGCTCCGAGCCCAGGAAACCGGGAAAACCGGTGAAGAATTGAGTCGCCATTTTTTACCTCTCCTTGGTGTCCCCCAGACCGGCGCGTCAGCGCAGGCCGGGAACGAGCCGTAGAACCTTGAGCGTCACGCTCAGGGCGCGGCTGAAAATCTCGTCGTTCACCCCTGCGGGGGCCGCGAGCGGCAGGCCGCGCTGGATGGCGATCGTCTGCGGCTCGGTGTACTTGCGGATGCCCTCGGCGCCGTGGCGGCGGCCGAGGCCGGAATCCTTGAAGCCGCCCATGGGCGCGTCGACGGAGGCCCAGGCCGCGGCGTAGGCCTCGTTGACGTTCACCGTGCCGCACTGGAGGCGGGCCGCCACCCTGTGGCCAAGCTCCAGGTCGCGCGTCCAGACGCTGGCGTTCAGGCCGTAGCGGCTGGCGTTGGCGCGCTCGATGGCGTCGTGCACCGAGTCGAAGGAGTAGACCGCCACCACCGGGCCGAAGGTCTCCTCGGCGAACAGCTTCATCTCGGGGGTGACGCCGGTGAGGATCGTCGGCTCGAAGAACGTGGGGCCGAGGTCCGGCCGCCTCCGGCCGCCGGTGAGCACGGTGGCGCCCTTGGCCACGGCGTCCTCCACGTGCTCTTCGACCTTGGCGAGCTGAGCCTCCGAAATCAGGCAGCCCATGTCCATGTCGTATTCGAAGCTGGCGCCCAGGCGCAGGCCTTGGGTCTCGCGCACGAAACGATCGAGGAAGCTGTGATGGAGCGACTCGTGGAGGAAGAGCCGCTCGATCGAGATGCAGAGCTGGCCGGCGCTGGAGAAGCCGCCGCGCACCGCCCCCGCGACCGCCGCGTCGAGGTCGGCGTCCGCCAGCACGAGCATGGGATTTTTCCCTCCCAGCTCCAGGGCGTGGCTCAGCAGCCTCTCGCCCGCCTGCCGGCCCACAATCCGCCCGGTCGCCGTGCTGCCGGTGAAGGTCAGGAAGTCGCAGCTCTCGATCATCGCCGGCCCCAGCTCCGAGCCCTCGCCGGGAATCACCTGGAAGAGGCCCGCCGGCAAGCCCGCCTCCGCCAGCAGCTCGGCCACCCAGAGGGCCGTGAAGGGCGTCTGCCGGTCCGGCTTCAAAACCACGGCGTTGCCGGCCATCAGGGCCGGAATGGCATCCGTGGCCGCCATCGTCAGCGGGTAGTTCCAGGGCGAGATGATGGCCACGACTCCCCGCGGGTGGTGGTGCTCCCAGGCGAGGGTGAGGCCGGGCAGCGCTCCCTTGCGCCGCTTGGGCCGCAGGTGGCGCTCGGCGTTCTCGGCGTAGTAATTGGCGACGATGGCTGTGTCGGCCACCTCTTCGAAGGCGTGCTTGCGGGCCTTGCCGCTTTCGAGCTGGATCAGGTCGAGGACCTCGTCCTGGCGGTCGAGCAGCAGGTCGTGGAGGCGGACGAAGATCTCGGCCCTCTCCGCGAACGTGCGGTGCGCCCACGCCTCCTGGGCCTTGCGCGCCCGGGCCACGGCCTCGCGCACGTCCGCCGCCGAGCCGCGGGAGACCTGGCCGATGAGCTCGCCCGTGGCCGGCGCCGTCACGACGAGCGGTGGGAGAGACGGGTCCAGATGATAGAGGCGCGACGCCAGGTGGGCGATCCGTTCGCGGCCGAGGTGGGGGCTCAGGGGCTTGGTTGCTTGAATTTCCAGGGTATCAACGCTTGAGGGCATGGCAGCAGGCTCCTCCCGTAGACTGCCACAGGGGGAAGGTTACGTCAAGCTGCGGCAATGCGATTAACGCGCTGCGGCAAAGAGGAACGTCAAGGACAAACACGGACAAGCAAGGACATGCACGGACACCGCAGACATCGGAGGCTTGTCCTCAATGTCCTTGTGAGTCCGTGGAACGTCCGTGTTTGTCCGTGTTCCCCCTACCCCGCCACCACCCTCTCCAGCGCCGCCGCATCCCCCCGTTCCATCGCCAGCTCGGCTTCCAGGCTCTCCTTGTCGCGCCACACGGTGGCCACCGCGGCGATGCGTCCGCCCGAGCGGAAGACGACGACGGCGCTCTTGTCCGTCAGGGAGCCGTGGACCTCGATCGCGTCCCACTTCGCGGCATGGCCCACGTAGTTGATGCTCACGTCGTAGTGCTGGCTCCAGAAGAAGGGCGCGTCGGCGAAGGGCTCGCCGTGGCCGAGGATGCTGCGGGCCGCCGCCTGTCCCTGGCGCTCGGCCACCACCCAGTGCTCGACGCGGATCCTCTCCCCCGACCAGGGATCGGGCCAGCGGGCGATGTCGCCCACGGCGTAGACGCCGGGAGCGCTGGTCTCCAGGTGCTCACCTACCAGCACGCCGTTGTCCACGTCGAGCCCGGCGGCTTGAGCAAGAGAGACTCGGGGCCGCACGCCCACGCCGAGGACCACCAGATCGGCGGCGAGGCGCTCGCCGCTCTCCAATTCCACCTCGGTCGCCGAGATGGACTTCGGCTTCGCGCCCAGCTTGAAGGAAACGCCGTGCTCCTCGTGGAGGGCGCGGATGAAGTCGCCGATCTCCCGCCCCAGGACCTTCTCCAGCGGGCGCGCGTCGGGAGCCACGACGGTGACCTCCACGCCGCGGGCGCGCAGCGCCGCCGCCGCTTCGAGGCCGATGAAGCTCGCTCCGATCACCACGGCACGCTTGGCGGTCTTCGCCTTCTCGATGATGGCCCGGCTGTCTGCGAGGGACCGCAGCACGTGGACGTGCGGCAGGTCGGCGCCGGGAATGGGCAGGCGGATGGGCTCGGCGCCGGTGGCGAGGATCAAGGCGCCGTACCCCAGCGTGCGGCCGTCGTCGAGCGTCACCGTTTTCGCCTTCGAATCGATCGCCTTGGCCGAGGCCTTCACCAGCTCGATCTTCTTCTCGGCGTAGAAATCCTCGGGATGGAGGGGAATCCACTCTTCGGGAGCGTTGCCGGCGAGATAGTCCTTGGAGAGATTGGGCCGGTCGTAAGGGGCCCCCTCTTCGGGGCCGATCAGCAGGATCTTTCCGCCGTAGCCCTGGCGCCGCAGCTCCTCGGCGGCGGCGTTGCCCGCAGCACCCGCGCCCACGATGACGACCGGATCTGGTCCTTGGGCTTGGCGGCGGGGCGGCTCGACCTTTCCGGAGATGACGATCCGGTCCCCCTGCCGCTCGACCTTGTAGCACGCCACGGGATTCAAGGCCGGCGCCTTCACGGCCTCGCCGGTGCGCAGGCTGAAGCAGGCGTGGTGCCACGGGCAGCGCACGGTCTCGCCCACCACGAGGCCCTCGGCCAGCGGGCCGCCGTAGTGCGTACAGGTGGCGCCGATGGCGAAGACCTCCTCGCCCCGCCGCACCGCCAACACCGCCTCGCCGCCGGAGTGCCCCAGGACCTGACCGCCATCGGACAGGTCGCTGAGAGAAATTCCCTGGGAAAGGTCAGGTCCTGAAAGCTGTTGTTCTCCGCTCATCGCCATCCTCCCTCTAGCATACTTTACGCCGGCGGCAACAGCAGCCGCAGGCCGGCGCTGGCGGCGGCGCGGTCGACCGTCAGCCAGACTTCGCCGCCCATGGCCTGGATGACTTCGCGTAGCGGCGTTTCGCCGCGCCCGCCGGCATCGAGCAGCTCGGCGTTCGACTCGCGAAGCCGCCACAGCTCAGGCTCGGAGGCCGGCCACAGGAGGTCGAGCGCCACGAGGTCCTGGTGGAGGCGGGACCGCAACGTGATGCGGCAGACCGCGAAGTCGCGCCGCAGCCGGCCGAGAGCCCCGAGCAGCGTCGCGACGAGGGCGGAGCCGTCGCTGAGCCGCACATCCGGCGCCGGCGCACCAGTTTCGGGCTCGATCATCAGGTCGAGACTCGCACCGGCCGTGCGCACCAGCTCGGCGATCAGGTCCTTGAGCGGCCGGCGTCCCCGGGCCGGGCTCTCGACCGGCAGGACCGCGGTGCCCAGACGGTCGACGAGCCCGGTCAGCCGGACGCCCTCGGCGAGCACGACGGAACGCAGGTCCATGGCTTCGGAGCTCTCGTCGGGCGGGGCCAGCAGCGCGAGCGCCTCGGACGCCGCCCGCAGGCTGGCGAGCGAGCCCCGCAGCTCGCGCACCAGCGGCTCGAAATCCTGGCCGCGACCGGCAGGGCGGGTGCGCCGTTTCACGTCTCGGGCCTCCCCAGCAGCTCGGCCACCGTCTTCATGAGCTGGCGGGTGGAAAACGGCTTGCGCACGTAGGCATCCGCACCTTCCTCCAGCCCGCGCACACGCTCGACCTCACGGCCCCGGGCCGTCAACAGAAGGATCTTCAAGCCGGCGTTCTCCGGCCGCTCGCGCAGCCCCCGGCAGACCTCGAAGCCGTCGAGGCCGGGGAGCATCACGTCGAGGACCACGAGATCGGGCCGCTGCTCCTCAGCGGCCGCCAGCGCCTCCTCGCCGTCGCGCGCCACGCTCACCTCGTAGCCCTGCTGGCGCAACAGGAATTCGAGCGACAGCACGATGTTCGGCTCGTCGTCGACGATCAGGACGCGGCGCTTCGGCTCCATTCCGCTCCTCCATTGAAAACCCTTGCATCCGTTGCTGCGGTCTCGCCTGGCGCGATCGGCACCAGCACCACGAACCGGGCGCCGCCCCCGGCGGCGTCCTCGACCCAGATGCGCCCGCCGTGCTGGGC
>JBAPYB010000175.1:0-4019 GCA_049284515.1 Thermoanaerobaculia bacterium | reverse complement strand
GCGCTTCCTCCTGCGAGGCCGCAGGCGCCTCGGGCTCGGGCGCGGCGGCGCTGGCCGCCGGCTCCTGGGTTTCGTTGCCCGGCTTCGACCCGGCGCGCACCAGGGCGACCGGCGGCACGGACTCCTTGGTCACGGCGCTCGAATTGACGGACGTCGCCTGCTCGTAGTGGCTGCCGCCGCGCACCCAGCCGGCGGCGAGAGTGGCAGGCCGGGCCTCGGGCAGCTCGATCTGGAAGAAATTGACGTTGTCGGGCAGGCGGAAGTGGTCCTCGCCGAACGGGCTGACGACGTAGCGCCGCCGGCCGGAGTCGGGCAGCTTCGGCTCGCCCCAGCGCAGGTAGAACGGATGCTCGTCTCCACCCGCGGCCCAGGGCTGCGCGACGCCGCCGTAGGCGGTCAACAGGTAGAGCCCGGGCTCCAGCACGGCGGCCAGGCGGCAGCGCAGGAGCGGCTGCCCCACGACCGGCTGAATCGGCTGGCACCGGGGCTCGACTCCCTCCAGCCACGAGCCGTCGCGCCACAGACGCAGATCGGCCAGGTTGCGGCCGGCGGCCTCGAGGCGCACGCCGCGGCGGTCGCCGATCTCCAGCCAGTAGGAGATCTGCTCCAGGTCGTCCAGTCCCTCCTGCACCAGCCGGGTCTCGACGAGGCGCGGAACGGGAGCTCCGGCCCGCCGTTCGAGGAAGCTCCGCGCCGTCACCTTGACCTTGCCGGTGCCCTTCTTCGCGCTCTCCACCCGCACCTGGTACTGGCCGCGGTCGAGGAACAGGTCGAGCCGGCCGCTCTCCGTGCCGGCCTCGCCGGCCTTGCCGAGCGAGCCCGCCATGCGGTCCACCAGCTCGGCGGAGCTGCCCTGCGCATTCTCGACGCGCAGCGAGTAGCGGCCGAAGCGGTCCACCGTGAGCAGCGTCTTCTGCTCGCCGGTCGCCGGCAGCTCGGCGGCGCTCAGCGTGATCCTGGGCGTCTCCGGAGCCGGAGCCTTGGGAGCAGCCGCCGCTGGAGAGGACCTCAGGAGCGCAGGCGGGGGAGGAGGCGCCGCGCCGAGCGTGGCCACGGGAGCAAGGGGGAGGAGGAGAGCCAGCGCCGCCGCGGACAGGAGGGTGCGGAACCAGCCGGCAGCCGGCACGCTCCCCTCACCTTCACCGGGCCTCACCGGTCGCTGCGTCTGCGCGGCCACACTTTGTCTGGGCATGGGATTCCTTCTGATCTGCCCGGAGAGTGTACCTCAGGGGGAATCCATTTCGTAGGGGGATGTCGCCCGGACGCATCCGCCGAAACCGGCCCCTCATCACCCCGGCCCTCTTCTCCCATCGCCCTCCCCCGACCGGGAGAAGAGGGAGAGCAGCGAGGGGCCCATCGAGCCCGCAGTCTCGGAGAACCTCTGGACTCACGCACCAGGGAACTGGTACCTTGGATGGGGAGGAAACCGTGACTCGCATCCTCGAGGCAGTCTATGAAGATGGTGTCCTGAGGCCGCTGGAAGATCCAGGGCTGGCGGAGCACCAACTCGTCCTGCTCGAGATCCAGACCGAGCGACGTGGAAGCGGCCGGCGATCTCGTCTTGTTCTGCGGGCGCAGCCTGGGGGACCAGAGGGCGCCGTGGAAATCAGTGAAGACATCGACGGCCTTTACGTCCAGATCCGCGAGCTCGTAGCTCGCTCGGCAGCGGAGCCGGACCTGCGTCAGGAGATCGACTTGCTGGTCCAGAGACTTCGCGCGTTGCAGCAACGGGAAGCCGTTGACTTGGAGCGTTTGCTCAAGCCGCGGCGCCGCCTCGAAGCGGGTGCCGGCTGGGACGCTTTGGCGCGAGTCGACCGGTTGCTCGGCGAATGACGGTCCTGAAGCTTCTTCCGGCTTCTACCCGGCCTTGGTCGAAAAAGATCGTCCGGCGCCACCAGCCGCCCGCAGCTCGAGGGAAACGGGGCTACTCCAAGTACCGCCCCTGCCTGCGCTGGGAGTTCGGCTTCTCTTGCGCTTTCTGCCTCATCCATGAGTCGGACATCTCGGAAATCCTGGGCCAGGACTTCATGCAGGTCGAGCACTTCACTCCGAAGAGCGAGGCGGCCGAAGGATGGAACCGCTATTCGAATTGCTTTTATATATGCCGGTACTGCAATAACGTTCGGGGCGTGAAGCCGGGCATCGGGGCTGCCGGTCTTCGTCTGCTGAACCCTTGCGACGAGATCTGGGCTCAATCCTTTGACCTCCAGGGAGACGAGCTTCGACCCCTAACTGAAGATGCCTTCTACACCGAGTGGGCTTACGACCTCAACCATCCCAGCAAGGTCGCGATTCGCAGGGACCGGCGAGAGTCGATCGACGAGAGTCGTGCCGTCCTCACTGCGATCGTCTCCCGAAAGTTGGACCGCCTGTTGAAGCGAGTCCAGGAGACCGAAGACCAAGACCTCCGCATACAACTCCTCGAGGCTTACCAGGCAATGCGCCATGCCAGGGATTCTGCCCTGGAAGAGCTCAAGCGACGTCAAGCCATACCTTCGCTGGCCGACCCGGCCTGTTACTGCAAGAACCTCGAGGCGCGGTCCCTGCCGGAAGTGCTGGACGAGCAGACGGTCAGTCTCGATCTATCCGAGCTTGGCTAACCCTATTAGAAAATGTAGGCGGAGGTGGCGAGGAAGACCCGGTTCACCCCCAGAGCTCCGGATCGACTCTGCGCTGCTTGGCCAGAGTGGCGTCGAAGGCCGCTGCTTCCTCATCGGACCAGGTTCCTGCGAGGTGATCGAGGTCATGGTGGAGCTCGCGGCCCGTGGCGGCCCGTTGCCCCGCTGCCTCCTCCAACATGCGGATGACCGTTTTGTTGAGACTCAGACCGTCCTTGCCCGCGCGCTTCCGAATGACCGGGCATCACGCTTGACGTTAATCACGCGGCGCGTTACCATGCGGAAATGATCGTGTCGTTCAAGAGTGCCGAGACCGAGGCCTTGGCGAACGGCCGGCGAGTCAAACGGTTCGGGAGCATCGAGGCGGCCGCTCGGCGAAAGCTTCGGCAGTTGCAGATCGCAGGCCGGCTCGAAGACCTTCAGATACCCCCAGGCAATCGGCTCGAAGCGCTCAAGGGCGACCGCGCTGGGCAGCACAGCATCCGGGTAAACGATCAGTTCCGGGTTTGCTTCCGCTGGACGGCTGGCGGCGCTGAAGACGTCGAGATCGTGGATTACCATTGAAGGAGCAGAGACCATGGCAAAACTAAAGCCCGTGACGCCCGGCGAGTTGCTGCTCGAGGAGTTTCTCCTGCCGATGGGCCTCTCGCAGTACCGTCTTGCCAAGGAGATTGGCGTGCCCGCCCAACGGATCGGCGACATCGTAGCCGGCAAACGCGCCATCACTGCCGATACGGACCTACGCCTGTGCCGGTACTTTGGCCTGTCCAACGGCTACTGGCTACGGGCACAGGCGGCCTACGACACGGAAGTGGCGGAGGAAGCCCTTGCCGAAGTGCTAGAAAAGATCAAGCCGCGGGCCGCCACAGCGGCGTAGCGTGATATCGGCTTCTGCCTGCACCAGGAAAAACTGGTGCCTGATCTGATCTTTTCGCTCGGCGCTCTTGCTGTTCTCCCTCTTCTCCCGGACGGCGGTCAGCTTCCCAGCTCGGTCTTGCGGATCTTGAGGCCGTGGGGGGAGACGCCGAGGTCGTCCGCGGCCGCGTCGAGGTCTCCATCGGATCGCTCCAGGGCCGCAGTGATCTCGTCGCTGCTCAGGTCCCGGGCCTTGCGGATCCCGCCGTGGCGCTGCACCAGGGTGTAGAGGGAGGTGCGCGAGACGCGCAGGCGGCCGGCGGCGACCGCAAGGTTCCAGCGGCTGGCGCGCAGGGCCGCGAGCAGCTCGTCGTCCCCGATCTCCGAAATCGGCCGGTATTCGGCGCGGGAAGCGTGCGCCTTGGACGCCGGCCGTTCGAGCTCCGCCGGCACCGGGGGAAGCTCTACGCCGGTGGCTGGAGCGGCGAGCGCCCGCTTCACGACCGCGGGCAGCTCGGCCTGTTCGGCTTCGTGGCAGCCCACGGC
>JBAPYB010000174.1:0-3252 GCA_049284515.1 Thermoanaerobaculia bacterium | reverse complement strand
CTCCATGGCCGCCTTCGCCGCCGCCGTGCCGAGGTCCGCCGCCGTCAGCGGCGCGAGGACGCCGCCGAACCTGCCGATCGGCGTCCGCACCGGCGCGGCGAGGACGACGTCGTCGTCATTCTTGGTCATACAAGCTTTCTTCTCTCATCCTTTCCCCCCACCCAAGACCCTCATCACCCCGGCCCTCTTCTCCCGCCCCCTCCCACCCCCCTCACCGGGAGAAGAGGGAGAACAGCAAGACCGCTCCAGGCGGGTTCCCCTCTCCCGGGGAGGGGGATGGGGTGGTCGGGAGAGGGGCAGGGGTGAGGGTCTTGGGCGGGGGGACGCCTCACCAGCCCCGGAAATCGGGCTTGCGCTTGTTGACGTAGGCGTCGAGCCCTTCCTTGGCGTCCGGGCTCTCGAAGAGCTGCTGCTGGAGCTCGCGCTCGATGGCGAGGCCGCTCTCGAACGGCACCTCGGCGCCGGACTGCACGCTCCGCTTGATGCGGCCGACCGCCTTGGCCGCCTTGTTCGGCGGGCAGAACTGCCGGGCGTAGCTGTGGACGTGGCCGGCGAAATCGTCCCCTTCGTAGATGGAGTTGATGAGGCCGATGCGCTGCGCCTCCTCGAAGTCGATCAGCCGGCCGGTGGCCATCAGCTCGATCGACTGGCTCTTGCCGACGCGCCGGGACAGGCGCTGCGTGCCGCCGGTGCCGGGGAGCACGCCGAGGGTCACCTCGGGCAGGCCGACCTTGCCGGAGCCCTTCTTGGCGATGAGCACGTCCGCCGCCATGGCGATCTCCAGGCCGCCGCCCACCGTGTGGCCTTCCAGCGCGGCGATGACCAGCTTCGGCGTCTGCTCCAGGCGGTTCAGGGTCTCGTTGGCGTGCAGGCAGAAGTAGTACTTGAAGTACGGATCGGACGACTTCAGCATGTTGATATTGGCGCCGGCGCAGAAGAACTTGTCGCCCTCGCCGCGCACGACGATGACGTAGACCTCTTTCTCGAAGCGCGCCCGGAGGATGGCCTCGTCGAGCTGGCGCATCATTTCGTGGGTGTAGGTGTTGGCCGGCGGATCGTCGAGCGTCAGGTAGGCGACGCCGTCCTTCACCTCATAATGAACCAGGGTCTTCGTGGCGGCGGTCGGTTCCGCAGTCGTGGTCTCAGCCATATGGAGATCTCCTCTCGTCAGGATTGGATGGAGTTGGGAGCCGGGCCGAAGCCGCCCGGGCAGGACGTCGCGCGTATTGTCCCACGAGATGGGGAGAGCGTCCACCGGGAGGCGTGGGCGTCGAACAGGGACGAACCCTTTCCCCTTGACATTTTAGGGGAGCTTCGCCATTCTCCCCTGGCCAGCTTAGGGGAGGTGCTCCAAATGGCAAAGATGGACTTGCTCCAAGGAACTCTCGACGTCCTCATTTTGAAGGCCCTCTCCTGGGGGCCTCTCCATGGCTACGCGGTGGTGCGCTGGATCACCCAGCGGACGGACGACGCGCTGCGCATCGAAGAGGGGGCGCTCTACCCGGCGCTCCACCGCATGGAGCAGCGGGAGTGGATCGAGGCCGAGTGGGGCGTTTCCGAGAACAACCGGCGGGCCAAGTTCTACCGCTTGACCGAGGCGGGCCGGCGCCAGCTCCACGCCGAGGCCGAGTCGTGGCGGCGCTACGCCGACGCCGTGGGCAAGGTGCTCGCCACGGTGGCGGCCTGAGGGGGAAGGGGACGGCCATGGCGGCGTGGCGGCGGGCCTTCCGTCTTCATCTCCGGAAGGGCACGGTGGAGCAGGACGTGAACGACGAGATCGCCTTCCATCTCGACCAGGCGGCCCGCGAGCTGATGGCCGACGGCTGCGAGCCGCAGGCCGCCCGCGACGAGGCGTTGCGCCGCTTCGGCGAGGTCGAGCGCATCCGGCGGACCTGCCGCGAGATCGGCCGCCAACGCCAGCGCGGCCGGCGGCGGACCGAGGTCTCCTCCGAGTTGTGGCAGGACGCGGTCTTCGCCCTGCGCCAGCTCCGCAAGGCGCCGGCTTTCACCCTCATCGCCGTCTTCACCCTGGCGCTCGGCATCGGCTCCACGACGGCCATCTTCAGCCTGCTCAATGCCGTCGTGCTGCGCCCGCTGCCCTTTCCTCACCCCGAGCGGATCGTCAACCTCTTCATGACCGACCACGGCGAGCTGCGCTCCATCTCCGCCGGTAATTTCCTGGCCTACCGCGCCGGGTCTCACTCGGTCGCCAGCCTGGCCGCCAAGACGGACGGCAGCTTCAACCTGGCGGGGGAGGGCGAGCCGGAGCGGGTGGAAGGCGCGCGCGTTTCGGCCGGCTACTTCGAGGCCTACGGCGCGCGGCCGCTGCTGGGCCGCACGATCGCGCCGGCGGACGACACCCCGGGCCGCGACCGGGTCGTGGTGCTCTCCCACCGTCTATGGCACGACCGTTTCGCGGCCGATCCCCGGATCGTGGGCCGCGACGTCCACTTGAACGGCGTGGTCCACTCGGTCATCGGCGTCATGCCGGCGGAGCTCAACCTGCGGGAGAGCGACAGCAAGCTCTGGGTGCCGCTGGCGCTGACGCCCGAGCAGGCGGGCGACTACGGCAACAGCTACCTGAAGCTCTCGGGCCGCCTGCGGCCGGGCGTCTCCCTCGCCGCCGCGCAGGCCGAGCTGAGCGCCCTCGCCAGGCGGCTGGAGACGGTCGACGTGCGGTCCAACCGCGGTCGCGGCGTGAAGGTCGACTCGTTCCTCGACCGCCTCCTCGGCGGCCTGCGCCGGCGCCTCCTCATCCTGCTGGGAGCGGTCGGGTGCGTGCTGCTCATCGCCTGCGTCAACGTGGCGAACCTGCTCCTCGCCCGCGGCGCCGCGCGCTCGCGGGAGATCGCCATCCGTGCCGCGCTGGGCGCCGGCCGCTGGCGGATCGTCCGCCAGCTCCTCACCGAGAGCCTGGTGCTGAGCCTCGCCGGAGCCGTCGCCGGCGTCGGCCTCGCCCACCTGGGGCTGAAGGGCCTGGTGGCGATCAGCCCGGCGGGCGTGCCGCGGCTGGCTTCGGCGGGGATCGACGGCGCGGCGCTCGCCTTCTCCTTTGCCCTCGCCTTGATCGCGAGCCTCCTCTCCGGGCTCGTACCGGCGCTGCGGACGGCCCGGCCGGACCTCCAGACCATGCTGAAGGAAGGCGGCCGCAGCGTCGGTGCCGGCTCCCCGCGGGACCGGGTGCGCACCGGCCTGCTGGTGGCGGAGGTGGCGCTCGCCCTCGTGCTGCTGGCCGGCGCCGGCTTGCTCATC
>JBAPYB010000173.1:0-11194 GCA_049284515.1 Thermoanaerobaculia bacterium | reverse complement strand
GGGCTGGGATCTCCCGACCCGTTGGGCCGGACTGAAGTTGACTCGATCAGAACTGGCACATTTATTCTGTGACGAGTCCTTTTAGGACTAGGCGGATAAGTTCAGAGTGCGGTTGGCCGCAGAAGGTGAGCGGATAGGCTCATCCGGTACGAACGATGGCTAAGAATCGAACTTTAACAGTACTGCTGCTCAAGGAGGAAGGTTACGGGGCAGCTGACTTCATCAAGCCTGACGAAGTTGGCGATCGTGTGCTTGACCGCCGGGAGTTGGAGGTAGGAACGGAGATCTTTTTTCTCTTCATCCTTAAGACGTCGGCTCAACCCCCCAGATGGGCTGATTTTTTCAGTGACCATCTTACTCCCTACGAGTTGGGCTCCGTTAGTACGGCCTCGGCTGCTCTCCTAGTAAGAGTCACGGACTCTTGGTTCGCAGTTACGTTTGGCCAAGGGCGTCATCTAATTCGGCCGGAAGCTATAGTCGAGGACTTCGGGTTGATTGTGACCCTCAACGCTGTTGGAAAGGGAAGCCTGCGAAGCATTGACAAGGAAACGTTTGACGCAATCGCTAATCATTCGCGCTTACAATCTAGCCGAGAAGCGGATGCGGGAGAATTCGGCCTCGACGTAGAACGAGATCTGCTGAGGGCAGTTACGGGGACCCCTAGAGATCCCAACTTGGCCCAGCGTCTTACCGGCATGGATGCACTCGCAATAACCACCGAAGTAGATTTAGCGAGCCTGTCAGAGCTTCTTCACAGACTCACCCAGGTATTTGCCGACGAGGCCTACCGCGCCAATTTCCCCTGGGTCGATAACATAAGATCTGTGAAAGATCTTGGCGATATGAAGGACCTCGATGCTGCTCTCTTTGCGACAGTAGCTCGAGGTGACTTTAGTAATACCTGGTTGGCGCCTCCGGAGATCTTGAACTGGGCTAGCGTTCGTGTCTTTAGCTATAGCGACGCTAGTAACCCAAGAGTCTTTACTGATATTCACTGGCGAACACTACTGCGCAATCATCGAGGCGACTTCTCCCGTGATGCATTCAAGCGTAAGCGGGTCTTCTGCTATGGCGATGATAGGAGAATCATCCGGGACTGGGCTTTGTATAATTGCATATACGCCGAGACAGACTTCAAGGGCAGTTCCTACATATTGAGTAACGGCCGCTGGTACCGCATTGCCACCAACTTTGAGGAAGAAGTCAATGATTGGTTTTTTTCCTTTCCTAAAGTCGAGAGTGCTCTACCCGTCTATGATCATGACTCCGAACGGTTATACAACGAGCATGTGGCAAAAAGCAGCTCCGGTCACTTTGCGCTTCTTGACCGAAAGCTGGTGAACTATGGAGGAGGACAAAGCTCGATTGAGTTTTGCGATCTGCTCGGGCTTGACGGAGAGATAATTCACGTCAAAAGGTATTCGGGTTCTCGTGAATTGAGCCACCTTTTCATGCAGGGGCTGGTGTCCTGCCAGTTGTTTCTTGAGGATCCGCACTTTCGAGACGCACTCAAGAAGGTTGTGCCAGAACCACATTGGAAGGAATGCAGGCTTGCCGACGGCAAGGCTTCCGGCCGCCGCATTACCTTCGCTGTTATTTATAGGTCGCGCGGTGAGTTCGTGCTCCCATTCTCTTCAAGAATAACGCTTAGGCAGACATCGCGTAGGCTGGTGAGTTATGAATGCTCACCTTGTCTGTCCAGAATTAGAATGGATGAGGTGCGAGCGTATCGTGAGAAATATAAAGATGAGGCTATCTGAACAGGTGCCTAGCGCAGCGGTTCTGCGGCCAACCCTGCGCTTGCACCGGACTGCCGGCTTCGCCGTCCGCATGGTGAAGCGGCACAGCATTGGGCGTAGATCCGAGCCACGGCCCATAGAAGGACGTCCAGATGGAAAGCACTGCTCATAGACTGAGACGCCAACTCGAGGCACGTGGTGAGTACGTCGTTACGGCAAACACAAGGTGGTTCGCGGTTTTCCTTCATACATGGCGCGACCGCCTTGAAAGAGCACAACGCGACGGTCGCGAGGGACCGAACCTGGTGGTCTACAGGACGAAGTCAAATGACCCGCGAGACCACTATGTCATTCCGTATTCCATGATTCGGGATCTCCTCGTTAACGACACGATCACCAATTCAGAAGTCAACGGCTCGCAGCGTTGGAACCTTACGTTGGAAAATGGCAAACTCCACGTCTCACATCGCGCTAGCAAAGTCGACGTGAACAAGACTCATGGCGCGCGCCTCCTTCTCGAAGAAGTCGAGAGCCCGCCGGGTCTCACAGCCAGGATTGTTGAGACTCACCCTCCGGTTACGCGTATCGGCACGACCGACCTTCGACCCGAAACAGGGTATATGCGTAGTGGCTGCGATGAAAGGGAAGTCGACCCTATCCACAATAAGTTGCAGAACTGCCTTTTTCAAAGACTCTGCGACAGATTCGGTATCGACGCTGTCGTCCTGGAAGAAGGGTTCGCCGACATCAAGCTCCGCCTCCCCAATGGTAGGATAGACCTATTTGAGGTCAAGCCGGACGAACGTCCGAGGATTGCCATTCGAGCCGCCATTGGACAGCTTCTCGAGTATGGTTACGCTGTGACACAACAAGGCCAACAATTGAGGTCACTCGTGGTTGCCGCCCCGGGAGCGTTGAACGAAGCTGATGCAAAATTCTTGAAATATCTGCAAGGGCTCATGAAAATTGAGCTAAAATATGTTCAGATTCAGCCAGACGTATGTGCCGTTGAGGGGTATGCGGACTTGTCGCCCAACCCCACCGATCGAGCGGACGGCTGACGTTGTCCCTCATCGGCCCCAGGTCCTGAACGATATCCTTTCGAACCTCACGGGGACTGCGGGACGTCTCCGAGTCGGGCACACCTTCTCGATCGACGCAATTCTTTGACGGGGCGATTCCCCCTGGGACATCTCGTTCGCACCCGAGATTCCGCATTGCCCCGTCCCAGGTTTGCATGGATCGTGTCGTGGTTCCCGCCTCGGAGACGTCCCGCGGTCCCCGTGGCCTTCGCATCGGAATCGTTCAGGACCTGGGACGTCTCTACGTCCTTCGCCGTAAGGTTGTGCTTCACGGACTACCCTTCGTCGCGGCTTCTATGTAGTATTCCTCTAGGCGATGGCAAACCATGATTCTCACGTAACGATCCACATGGCGGCGAGCCTCGACGGCTTCATCGCTCGAAAGGACGGGCGCGTCGACTGGCTCGAAACTTCGGACGAATTCGTAGGCGGGGACACCATGGACCCAGGATTCGTCGAGGCGTTCCTCAAGACGATCGACTGCTATGTCATGGGATCGCGAACCTATGAGACCGCGCTTCGTTTTGAAGCCCAAGGATCGGGGTGGGCGTACGGGGACAAACCCACCTTCGTCCTCACGAGTCGCGATCTGCCGCGGACCCGGGATACCGTCGAGCTCCACTCAGGCGATCTCGCGCAGTTCGTGAATGGGCGCCTGCGGCCCACGTTCCGTTCCATCTGGTTTGTCGGGGGCGGTGTGGTTTCCGGCGAATGCCTTCGTCTCGGGTTGGCCGACGAAGTTCGCTATTCGATCCTGCCGATCTTGATTGGTGATGGGATCCCATTCTTCGAGAAGCTCGACAAAGACATTGCCCTCCATCTCGCGGAGGTCAAAGCCTACAAGAGCGGCATGGTGGAGCTTCGTTACGAGGTGCGAGGACGTCGCGACGTTGACGCCCTCCAGAACCACGAAGACGTCGGCATCCGGCGCTGAGGACGACACCCAGAGATGGGCGATCGGGTGGCCCGTCACCTCCAGGGCGCCTGTGAGCGGAGCCGTCGTCCACGTGGTCGGCCGGAAGACGTCCACGGCCAGCCGGGTTCCATCCCGCTACGCTCCCAGCCGTCGTAGACCGCCTGGGAGTAGCCTGAGTACTTGCCGAAGCTGGAGATCCTCGCGGTCTCCTGGGAAGGGGCCGCAGAGGCCGCGAGGATCAAGGCGGCAAGGAGCAGGAGAGGGCGGGGGGCTGGATTGCGGGACATGGCACCTCCTTGGGGAATCATCCTGGAGATACGGGGGAGGGCATGGGAGGTTACGCTTTCTCGACTAGAATACCCTGAGCGGCGGGCGATGAAGGTATCCGAGATCATCAAGAAGGTTGAGGCCGACGGCTGGTATCTCGTGGCGATCCGAGGCAGCCATCGACAGTACAAGCATTTGAAAAAATCGGGCCGGGTCACCATTGCCGGAAAACCCTCTGACGACGTTGCTCCTGGGACGTTGAACAGCATCCTGAAACAGGCTGATCTCAAATAGTGGGGCCCCATGCCATGCACAAATTCCTGGTCGTGATCGAGCGAGCTTCGGCTAACTTCTCCGCCTACTCCCCCGACCTTCCCGGCTGCATCGCTACGGGTAGCACGCGGGAAGAGGTGGAAGCCAATATGTACGAGGCGATTCAGATGCACCTCGAGGGACTCAAAGAAGATGGTTTGCCAATCCCCGAGTCGGAGTCGACAGCCGAGTACGTCTTGCTGAAGGCTTCGTGAGAGTCGGTCAGGTAGGATGGGACTGTCCGGGTTCCGCGAGAGGACTGGACGCCGGGCGCGACATCGCCGCGCCCGGCCCTTGATGGTCTTACTTCGCGGGCTCGAACTTCATCGCCACGCCGTTCATGCAGTAGCGCAGGCCGGTGGGCTTGGGGCCGTCGGGGAAGACGTGGCCGAGGTGGCCGCCGCAGCGGGCGCAACGGACCTCGGTGCGGTCCATGAAGAAGCTGCGGTCGGTCTTGGTGGTGATGTGCGCCGGGTCGATGGGCGCGAAAAAGCTCGGCCAGCCGGTGCCGGAGTCGAACTTGGTGTCCGAGGAGAAGAGCGTCAGGCCGCAGGCGGCGCAGACGAAGACGCCCTTCTCGTGGATGTTGTTGAGCGGGCTGGTGAAGGCCCGCTCCGTGCCCTCGTGGCGCAGCACGTTGTACTGCTCGGGGGTCAGGATCTTCTTCCACTCTTCGTCGGTCTTGACGATCTTTTCGATCACTTCGCTGGTTCCTTTCGCGGCCTTTGCCGGCGCGGCGGCCAGGGCGATCCCGGCCGCGGTCAGGGCGAGGGCGAATACGGCGATGGCAAACTTCATGGTGGGAGTCCCCTTTTCGGTGTCTCTGTCGGGGCGGCCGGACGGTCCGGCCTTCCTGCGCTTTAGATAACAGGTCAGACGTCGATCCCGTTCCCGCGCAGAAAGGCCAGCAGCTCGTCCTCGTTCATCGTCTGGATCCCCAGCTTCCGGGCGTCGTCCGCCTTGGAGCCGGCGTCCTCGCCGATCACCACGACGGTGGTGGACTTGCTCACGGAGCCGGCGGCGCGAGCGCCCAGGGACTCGATCTTCTCCTGGGCGTCGCGGCGGGTGAGGTGGGTCAGGCCGCCGGTGAAGACCCACTTCTGGCCCGCTAGGGGTAATACGGACGCCGGTGCCTCGGCGGACGGCTCTGCGGGGGCCGTTTCGATCAAGTCGACCTTCGTCAGCAGCGCGTCGAGCACTTCGGCGTTGTGCGGCTCGCCGAAGAAGGCGGTGATCTGCTCGGCCATGCGGGGGCCGACGCCGGAGACCTCCTGGAGCGTGGCCTCGTCGGCCGTCCGCAGCCCGGCGAAGGTGCCGAAATGCCGGGAGAGATCGCGGGCCACGGCCACGCCCACCTCGGGGATGCCCAGACCATAGAGGAAGCGCGCCAGCTCCACGTGCGCCGCCTTCTTCAGGGCGTTGACGAGGTTCGTGGCGCTTTTCTGGGCGAAGCCTTCGAGCTCCATGAGCTGCTCGGCTTGGAGCTCGAAGAGGTCCGGAAGCTGGCGCACGAGCTCCTTGGACACGAAGAGCTTGGAGGTCTCGTCGCCCAGGCCCTCGATGTCCAGGGCGTCGCGGGAGGCGAAGTGGACGATGCGGCCGGCGAGCTGGGCCGGGCACTCGAAGCTGTTGGGGCAGACGGTGAAGGGGCCGCGCTCGATCAGCGGCGTGCCGCAGGAGGGGCAGTGGGCGGGCATCCGCCATTCGGGGGAGCGCTCGCGGTCCGGTTCCTCAATACGCTCGATGACCTGGGGGATCACGTCTCCCGCCCGTTGGACGCGGACGCGGTCGCCCTCGCGCACGTCTTTGCGCGCCACCTCTTCGCGGTTGTGCAACGTGGCGCGGGCGACGGTGACGCCGCCGATCTCCACCGGCAGCATGATGGCGACCGGGGTGACCACGCCCGTCCGCCCCACGGAGGGGAGGATCGAGAGGATGCGGGTGACCTCTTTGCGCGGCGGAAACTTGTAGGCGAAGGCCCAGCGGGGATGGCGGGCGGTCCAGCCCAGGGTCTCGCGGGCTGCGAGGTCGTTGAGCTTGATGACGATGCCGTCGATCTCGTAGCCGAGGTCGTCCCGCTGCGCCTCGATCTCGGAGTGGTAGGCGAGGACGTCGTCCAGCGTCGTCCCCTTGCGGATGCGCTCGTTGACCTTCAAGCCCCAGGCGCGCAGCGAGGCGAGGACCTCCCACTGCGAGTCGATCCCGGGGATCTCGTCGGAGGCCAGGATGTCGTAGACGTAGAGGTGGAGGGGGCGCGAGGCAGTCATCTGCGGGTCGAGCTGGCGCACCGAGCCGGCAGCGGCGTTGCGCGGATTGGCGAACGGCTCCTTGCCCTCGGAGATCAGCCGCTCGTTGAGCTTGTCGAAGACCTCGGAGAGCATGATGATCTCGCCGCGCACGGCGAGGAGCTTCGGGATGGGGTGCCGCCCCTCGCGCAGGCGCAGGGGAACGCTGGTGATGGTGCGGACGTTGGCGGTGATCCCCTCGCCCTTGCGGCCGTCGCCGCGGGTGGAGGCCTGAAGGAGGGCGCCGTCCTGGTAGACGAGCTCGACGGAGAGGCCGTCGAGCTTCGGCTCGAGGACGTATTCGACGGGAAAGTCCGGTCCCAGGCCCTTGCGCAGCCGCTCGTCGAAGCGGCGGAGGACCCCCTCGTCCTGGTCGGACTCCAGCGACAGCATGGGCGCCGCGTGCTCGACGGTGGGGAAGCTGTCGAGCGGCTTGCCGGCCACGCGCTGGGTGGGGGAGTCCTCGCTGACGAGGTCGGGGAACTGCTCTTCGAGAGCGACGAGCTCGCGATATTGCTTGTCGTACTCCTCGTCGGAGACCTGCGGATTGTCCTCGACGTAATAGAGATAGTCGTTGTGCCGGATTGCGGTCTGAAGCTTCGCGATCCGCGCCTGGGCTTGTTTGCGGTCCATCCCGGGGTCCTCTCGTTGCCTCCTGCGAAACGGGGAGACTTTATCATCCCAGGGAGCTCCAGTTCCTTTGCTATCTTCTTCCCATGACGCTTTGGACTCGCGCCGGCCTCAGGTGGCGGGAGCTGGTGATCCGGCTGTTCCGGCAGATCTATGAGGACGAGCTGCTGGCGCGGTGCGCGGAGCTGGCGTACTTCTTCCTGTTCGCGATCTTCCCGCTGCTGCTGTTCCTCACCACGCTGCTGGGCTACGCCGGCGCCCATTCGGGGCTGCGGGCGGACCTCTTCCGGCTCATCTCCCGCTTCTCGCCGAGCAAGGACGTCACGACGCTGCTGAGCAATACGCTCTCCGAGATTACGAGGGGCCGCAACAGCGCCAAGCTCTCGCTGTCGCTGGCGGCGGCTCTCTGGGTATCCTCGAACGGCATGCTGGCCGTCTCGCGGACGCTCAATCACGCCTACGGCCTGAAGGAGACCCGGCGCTGGTGGTGGCGTCGCCTCGTGGCCCTCGTCCTCACTCTCACCTTTTCCCTGCTCGTCGTCGTCGCCCTGGCGCTCATCTTCTCCGGCGGCAGCGTGGGCGAGACGTTCGCCGACCAGATCGGCTTGGGGGTTGCCTTCTATGCGGTGTGGCACGTCTTCGTGCGCTGGCCGCTGATCCTGCTCTTCCTGGTGCTCTCCTTCGAGATGGTCTACAACTTCGCCCCCAATCTGGGCAAGAGGCCCAACCGCTATTGGGTGACCCCCGGGGGCGTGGCCGGCGTCGGCCTCTGGCTCCTGGCCTGTTACGGCCTGCGGCTCTATCTCGCCTATTTCCGCTCCTACACCACCACGTATGGCTCACTCGGAGCGGTCATCCTGCTGCTGGTGTGGTTTTACCTGACGGCTTTCGCCATCCTCATGGGAGGCGAGATCAACTCAGAGATCGGCAAGCAGCTCTCCAGCCGGTCGCCGAAAAAGGCCCCGGCGAAGACCCGGCGGCGGAAGTAGGGCGAGAGGATCACCGGCGGGAGCGCAGCCCCACCAGCGGCAGCAGCGCGCCCAAGCCCACCAGCGTCAACAGGCAGCAGGACAGCAGGGCCGCTCCCACCAGCAGGCCGAGGCGCTCGTTGGCCGGCACCTGGGAGAAGGCCAGCAGGCCGAAGCCGAGGGCGATGGCCACCGAGTCGATGACGATGGCGGGAGCCGCTTCCACCAAGGCCTGGAGGTGCGGCTGGGGCGCGCCCGCGGCTTGAGCGAGCTGGAAACGGGCCATGAAATGGATGGCGTAGTCGACGCCGATGCCCAGGGTGATCGAGCAGAACATCGAGGTCGCTACCCCCAGGGGGACGGCGAGCCAGCCCATCAGCCCGAAGACCCATAGCACGGCGACGCAGGCGGGGAGCACGTCCCACAGGCCGGTCACCGCCGAGCGGTGGAGCAGCGAGATCACCAGCCAGCAGCCGGCGAGGGCCAGCAGCAGCGAGCTGACCTGGGTGTCCACGATCGCCGGGATCATCACCTGGCTCACCGCCACGTCGCCGGCGAAGCCCAGCTTCATTCCCAGCGGCGCGAGATGGGTTTTTTCATAGCCGCGGATGGCCGCCATCAAGCGAGCCGTATGCCGGTAGTCCGCCCCCTTGAGGTAGATGGACACCACGGTGCGCGAGAGGTCGTCGTCGATCACCTCCTGGCGGCGCCGCTCGCTGCGCGCCTGGTTGAAGAGCTTGATCAACTGGTCCACCTTAGTGGCGCTGTCTGGGATGCGGCGGTACTGCTCCCGCCGCGCCTGCCACAGGTAGGCGACGGTGAGGAGATGACTGTGGGGTCCCAGGACGCCGCCGACGCCGGGCTGGGCGCGGAGGAACGCCTCGAAACGGCCGAGAGCTTCCAGCGCCGCCGGATCGAGCAGCGGTCCCTTGCGGTCGAAGACCTCGGGAATGCGCTCCGGAGGTGGATTGAGCGCGACGTGGACGAGGAGGATGTGACTGCCCAGGAGCCGGGCGTTGACCTCCTCGGTGGCCCGGCGGAACGGGCTGCCGGGCGAGAAGCCGTCGATCCAGCTATCCTGCACCTTGAGGCGCGCGATACCGAGCCCCAGCACGACGGTGATGGCGAGGAGAGCGCCCAGGGTCAGGCGCGGCCGGGCGAGCAGCGGCGAGAGCAGGCGCAGCAGCCGTTTGCCGTCGGCCGGCGCGCCCCCCGGCCGCCGCAGCCGGTCCGCCGGCAGCAGCACCACCGTCGCCGGCACCACGGTGAAGGTCCAGATCAGGCAGAAGATCATGGCGAAGCCGGCGAACAAGCCGAAGGTCGCCACCGGCCGGATGGTCGAGGTCACGAAGGAGAAAAAGCCGGCGGCGGTGGTCAGCGAGGTGAGCACGATGGGGCGGGCCATCTCGCCGATCGCGGTGCGCAGAGACGGGACGTGGGGCGAGCCCGCCGGCGTGCGTCCCAGCACCTCCTGATACCACCAGAGGAGGTGGATCTCGTCCACGAGGCTGGCGGTGATGAGGATCACCGGCAGGATGGCCGTCGTCAGATAGACGGGGACGCCCAGCAGGCCCATCAGGCCGTAGACCCAGAGCAGGCAGGCGCCGATCTTGGTGAGGGCGATGAGCACCGCCGCGATCCGCCGCGTCCCCCACCAGCAGGCGAGCAGGATGACGACGAGGGCGAGGGGGACCAGCAGCTTCAGGTCCTCCAGGATGTGGGTGCCGAGCAGCGATTCGGCCACCGGCGCGCCGGCCACCACGATGCGGTCGCTGGCCGTCTCGTAGGGCTTCACCGTGGCCAGGATGCGGCGGTAGAGCTCCGTGCGCTCCGGCCCGTAGGTGTTGGGGGCGCCGACGAAGATGGAGACCGCCTTCGCGTCCTTCGACACCAGGGTGCCCTTGAGGATCGCGGCGGCGTCGACGTCGCCGCGCAGGGTCTCGAGGAGCTGCGGCGTGTCCGGCAGCGGATCGAGGAATGGCCGGAAGCTGAGGGTGCCGGGATAGACGCGGTCGCGGTGCTCGGTGGCGAGGCTCATCACCTCGTCCCTGCCGACGCCGGGCAGCCGTGTCAGGGCGTCCGAGAGCTGCTGCACCCGGCGCATCGTGTCGAGGTTGTAGATCCCCTCCGGCTTCGCGGTCTCGATCAGCACCACGATGGGATCGCGCAGGTGGAAGTGCTGCCGCACCTCGGCGTCGAAGCGGACGACGGGATCGTCGCCCGGCATGAGGGCGTGGCCGTCGGTGCGCAGTTGGAGGCGGGCGAGGCCCGGCGCGGTCGCCAGGGTGACCAGGACCATGATGCCGATGGCCCGGCGCGGCCGGGCCATCGAGGCGTGGGCGAGGCGGATCAGCGAAGCTTCGACCATCAGTCTGGATCAGGCGTAGGGTTTCAAAGCTTCCCGCAAGGCGACCGGAATGGCGGTGGGAACGGTCTTGTTCCCCTCGCGCCGCATGCAGGCTACCACCTGCTCGCCGCGGGCGGCCAGCTCTTCTCCTGCGGCGCCCGCCGCCGCCAAACGCCAGTACTCGAAGAGCAGCGTGATGCGGTTCTGCATGACTTCGCCCAGGCGCATGCGCACGGCGACCTCGTCGAAGGCGAAGAGCTCGGCGAAGAAATCGCACGAGCAGCGGACGGTGGCGAGCGCCAGGCCCTCGTCGAGCTCCGTCAGGACCTCCGGGGCGTTGTCGCGCAGGAACATCTCGCGGCAGCGCCCCTGCCAGCGCAGGGGATTGACGTAGTAGACGTTGCCCACGAGGTTGGTCTCCTCGAAACCCACCACGTGGCGGTATTCGTAGAACTTCAAACAGGAGTCTCGCCAGGCTCGCGGACGTCGATGAGGACCGCCAGGGCCGCCGGTCCGGCGAGCTCGCGCACCGGCGCGAGGAGGGAGCCGATGCGCAGGGCGCCGGAGCGCAGGACGAGCCAGCCGTCTCCCGCGCCTCCGTCGCTCTCCAGCACCAGCGGCGCGCCGTGAGGGACGCCGGCCTTGGCG
>JBAPYB010000172.1:0-19563 GCA_049284515.1 Thermoanaerobaculia bacterium | reverse complement strand
CCCGGGCACGGCCGTCCGCTGCCGGCCGACGCCGGCACGGCTTGGCGGCACGGCCTGCGCCTCGGCCTCCATTGCGGCCGCTGCTGTGCCGGCCTGATGGCGATCCTCCTGGTCCTCGGGGTCATGGACCTCCGCGCGATGGCCCTCGTGGCGGCAGCCATCACCGTCGAACGTCTCGCGCCGGCCGGTGAGGGCGTCGCGCGAGCCCTCGGGGCCGTCGCCGTCGGGGCAGGGTTGTTTCTGATCGTGCGAGCCGCCGGGCTCGGATGACGGTTACTGTTCGGCAAGAAGAAGGAGGCGCCCCAGTCGCTGTCTCCCCTGGCTACGGCCCAGCCCGCAGGAGCGACGGCAAGACTGCCGGCACGCCAGCTCAACTGTCGCTGCAAAACGAGGGGTTAGGCGACACGCCGCAAGCTGTCCAGTAGGTTCCTGAAGAAGTCAATGGCTACAGGGTCTTTGAGCCGAACGGACCATACATGTTGTCCGACTCCGAGCTGGGCTAAGACCCACTTGCCGACACCAAGCTGTGCGACGCAGACAACACCACAAGCCAGCTGACCGATGCCCAGAGCTACCCCGATTGCAAGTTGGCCGAGAGCGGCGAGTCCGAGCGTAGCCTGGCCGATAGCGATGATGCCGACGGAAAGCTGACCCACCGCAAGGAGACCAGCCGCGAGGCGACCGACTGCAATTACGCCGACTGCCCGGTGGCCGACGGCTACGAAGCCTCTGGAGACAGCGTGGGTGCCTGTCTCAGGGGAGATTCCAGACGTGTAGTGGAGGAGTGGAAGCCCGAGGACGGTCGTGTTTGAAGTGAAATCGGCGTAGCGGCGTCCGCTCGGGTACATGTACCGGCGCAGAGATTGGCCTGCTGGATCGGCAGCGCGCCCACCAGCAGCCCATACTCGAGGCCCTTGGGTCCGCCCCAGAAGGGGTCCTTCTGGTACCGCCGATTCGTGACCTCCACCACCGCCCTGGACATGGATGTCATTGCAGTGGTGTCGCTTGGAAACGGCTCGGGGGCAGCGCCGCTCGTATCGGCCGGGACCGGGCCGGGCGCTCCTTGAGACTCCTTCAAACTTTGCATCCCTGACTCCTTTCAGAGTTCAAACTTCACCTTTCAGCGGCGCGCTCCAGCCGCTTGTTACACGGCCTGTTCAGGTTGGCGAAGCACCCATGCAGTCGCATCCATCAGCGACTTAGCCACGTGGGAAGCGTAAGGGATGCCGCGCTTCGCTTCCTGTTCGTCAGCTGCCCAACCTGTTCGCACGAGGACGCCTCTTCCGCCGAAGCGACAAGCAGCCTCAACATCAGCCGCCGAATCCCCTATCACAAAAGAGTGATGAAGATCGATCTCGTGCTCCGTAGCTGCTTGCTCGTAGAGAAAGGTACCTGGTTTCCTGCAGCGACATGTTTCAGCAAACTGGTGTGGGCAGACGTATGGGCCCACTACTTCGGCGCCGTGATCACGCAGCTGAATTGCGAAACTCCTGAACCACTCCTGAAATTCCCCAAGTGAAAACAGGCCTTTGCCGATTCTGCTCTGGATTGTCACAATCGGGCATATAAACCCAGCTTCCGAAAGACTGGCAATAGCCGCACCCGCCTCATCGATCAGCCTCAGCTCGCTGGGATGCTGCACGATGATCGGCAAAACGAGCGTGCCGTTTAGATCCAAGAATACTCCGCGTCGCTTCATGGTCTGGGCCCGTATAACGCTGATCCGCTTGAGCGACCGGCTGCCAGGGACGGTTCTACGCGCCGAATCGGTCGCCCGCCAGTCCGCTCCAAGCGGGTGTGTTATACGTTCTCCACCTCGAGGCAGTTCATCGCAGATCACAGACTCTAATTGATGGCGGTTCTTTACGAGCCTAACTTAGGTGTACATGCCTTGACTATTTTTTCCTTGGTTCCTTTGGCATTTTGAGTCAATATCGCGACGAACACGCCAAGAATCACGGTTACCACAAAGCATGCGCCGTCCTGCCAGTGGAGGCCTTGAATTTTATACTTGTAGATAAGACCGCCCGTCACGAGGCTGAAAAGGATATAATTATTGGCCACCCTAGCGCCCAAGCCGGATTTGAAGGAAAGTCCCCTTCTCGGATTCGCTCGTAGATCCAGAAGTTCTGGGTGCCAATAAGTTCGCCCGCGAGTGGCCGGAGGTCTCGCTCGACTACCAGGACAGAATAGAGCATATTCACCATTGTGCCCTGATATGCCACGTATACGAGTAATGTGCTAATCAGCGCGGCCCACCAGCGATAATTCACAGGAATGTGCTCCATTTGGGCCAGTAATGCAAGCGCCGCTATAAGGATCGGCCAAGCAGCGTACTGGAGGCTCTCCCACGACGATACTCGTCCCATGAATACTGAATACTCGGCTGTGTGGAACTGTGCAAGAATTGCCTTCTTGGCTTCTTCGGATGAGCTAGGTGGCTGATCGTTCATGTCCCCTCCTCAACATTCAACGTTTGGGAGCTAAGCGAGCGGCTCATGAAGGTCACCCGCCGCTCCTCGAAGCGAACACGACCAAAGGCCACAGCCGCTTGAGACTTCGCCAGCCGTCCGCTCGAGGGGTTGGACGGTCTGCCTTTGTTTGCTCAATTATACCACGCTCTGGACCACGATGCTCAAAGGGCAACTCGACCTGGACCGCCATGCTGGAAGGCATAGGCGCTTCTCGAAGTGTTCAACGATCTTGCCCTGTGGCTGCCTCGCTCGAAGCCAAAGACGCCCCGGCTAGCCGTCTCGTCGCGAATGCCTGGCTAGCCTGGGTGGAAGCCAGGCCTGGCGGAAGATGGCTTCCCAGTCGTACTGAACCACTGGCACCAGCGAACGGTAGTCTTCTGCTTCGAAGAGGAGATGGTAGTGAATCACGAGCTTTTCGAGTTTGCCGACGGCAGTGCTGAGATCTCGATATGTGGGAAGGCGGCCTTCGAGAGGGCCGCGGTCGAGGTGGGCCAGGCGCTTGTTCATGTACTTGCCGTGTACAGCGCGCACCTGTTCCAAGGCTCTCAGCGCTCCACGGAGTCGGGCCGCCGGATAGACGTCATCGCCTTTGCCGGCCAAGAGGTCGAAGGTGCGATTGGCCGGACGTTCCATGCTCTCCCTGTAGAGCGACAGGTGGGCTTCGCGAGTAAGGAGGCCGGAGGCGCCTTCCATTGAGGCGATGAGGTTCGCTAAGGAGACTGACCGCTTGTCCCTGTCGAGTTGCCGTCGGATGCCCATGAGCTGAGAATCGACATAGCTGCGCGAGAGCCAGCCATAGAATTGGTTGTGAACGTTGATATCGGGATTCGCGCTGACGATTTCTCGCAGTCTGCCGTGAGTAGCCGCAGACCAAGCGAGTTGTGTCACCTCCTCGCGAATGCTCGCGAGATCTGCCCGCCAGCTGTCGAGTTGGCTCATATGGTCACCGAGACGGCCAACGCCGCAGAAGGTGAGCGAGCGGGAACCGCGCTGTTTGCGGTTTCCGTCGGCTCGACCGCTGGGGTTGGCCGCACTACCGATACGTTGCGATATCTCTATGCGCTTTCTCCTCTTCCGCGACTACTCCAATTCTACTCCGAACGCCTCCACATGGCCAGAAGCTCTCGAAGGAGATCGGGCGGCCCGAATCGGCGTTATTGTGCGGCACCTTCAATACCCTGGCACCTTACCTCCTGCGCTGGTTGCGCCACCTCAGAAGCCGAAAGGTGGTTCAGAGATTTCGCCAAGCTTCGAGATGGCACCAACAACTAAAAGGCTTACACCACACAGGAAAATGTAAGCCCCGAGAAAAGTGAACACCATGCGGGGAGTTGGAAGAGGTGTGGGTCCAGGATAGTATTCAAAGCGACGCGAGTAGAGGAGACTTAGGCCACTTAAGAGTAGAAGTGCCACTCCGATCGACAGGAACCGACGCGACGCCTCAGCGGACTTCCAGCTTCCTGCTGAGGTGGGCTGGGTGATCTCCGCCTGTCCCTCCACTATAGCCGCAACTGTCAGTTGGGGATCTTCTGTGCCTTCGTAGATAAATTGTAGCACTCCGCCATCTGTGCGCTCGAGAATCCGCCAAGTGACTTCAACTGTCCGAGGGTCTACTTGGCGAATCTGAATGCCCGTGACTGGTCGACTTGTTCGACGAAGCTTGACTTCAAGAATGCGGGCCGTGCTTGGGAAGGTGAAACGGAGGGGGAGAAGCACGTTAGCGGCACGAATGGCACGGTGGCCTGCGTTCCAGAAGGCTATCTGTGTTGCTGTAACGTCGCGCGCGATGAGATGTCCCCCGAGGCTGACTTGCAGGCTCGATGTCTGTCCCGCGCGATACACAGCAGTTCTGGTCGGATTGACCGCATATGTAAGGTTTGGTGTGTCTCGTGCGGTGAAGTAGAAGTAGAAGGAAAGTCCTACGCCCAGAACGCTTGCGGCTGTACCGACAAGCCCGACGATCGGATGCGCAAAGAAGTGAAGGAAGGGGCCTCTGGTCATTGGACTTAGGTCACGAGAGGGCCGAGCGACGGCCAACCTTTAAGCGTGTATCTGAAGTCCTCCCCACGCGATCATCAGCAGTCCTCCACCGGTCCCGGGAGGATTTCAGATACACGCAGGTTGAACGAAGCCGCGGGCAAGTCCGAGACGGTCCTATGGAGATTCAATCCTTCGCAGGCGCTTTGCGCGACACCTGCCGACCGCCACATTAGCCTCGACAGCTGCCTTGAGGCTTTCAGAGGACCGGCCAGCGAAGGGATCGACCGCATGCTTTGGCTCCTGAACCGCGATTTCGTGAAGGGGATTATACCGCAAAGGATCGGCCAGGTACACCAAGGCCTGGCTCCACGGTTGAGCACATAAACATTGTAATTGGGCTATGAGCGGCAAGATCATCGCGGTGGACCTCTCGGCGTTTGAGCGGTCGCCAGTTCACCTCCTCGCCCTGGAGACGCTCCAGGCGTGAGTTGGAGATCGCCACCCGGTACAGGGGCCGCACTCTCTGTAACTTCGATCTGGTCGAGCACGTTGCAAGGCACGGTGCTGGTGAAGGACGTCAACCCCGGCCCGGACGGCTCGCTGCTCGGCTCGTTGACCGCCGCCGGGAACCTCCTATACTTTGCCGCTACGGACGGCGTGCACGGCGTCGAGCGCCCCGCCCCCTCGAAACCCGAGCAGCTCACCGCCGCGGACGGCACCCTATACTTCACCGCCGACGACGGCGTGCACGGCCGCGAGTTGTGTGCCCTGCCTTTGCCGCGATGACAAGGAAACTCGAGATGAAGAGCCAGATCCGGTTTGCCGCTCTCGTGATCCTCCTCGCCTTGCCGGTCTCCGCGGCGACCGGCCCCGCCCACCTGGTGGCGGACCTCGATCCCGGTCTCGAGCCGTTCGATCCCTCCGGCGACCACGCCGACTTCAACGGCTACAGGACGGTCGGCGGGCGGGTCCTCTTCTTCGGCCTCCAGCCCGAGGGGGACGGGTTCACGCCGTGTGGCCTGTGGACGGTGGACCCCCTCTCCGGCGCCGCCGAGCGGCTGGCGGACCTGTGCCCCGACGGCCGGGGGGCGGCCCGCGTCCCCCTCCACTGGCTCGCCACCGGCGGCGCGCTCGGTTACCTCGCCGACGCGGACGGCCGGCTCTGGCGCACCGACGGCACCGCCGCGGGGACCTTCCTGCTAGGCGCCGTCCGGGTCGGCGGCGATTTCTTCGATTGGCTCGGCGGCTATTCCTTCGATCCTCCCGCTCTGGGGCCCGACGGGCGCACCCTCTTCTTCCAGGGCTGCACCGCCGACGCCGGGTGCGAGCTCTGGCAGAGCGACGGCTCCCTCCCCGGGACGCACCTGCTGCGCGACCTCGCGCCGGGGAGCGCTTCCTCGTTCCCGACCGGCTTTCTCCGCGAGGGGCGGCGGATCCTCTTCGCCGTCCCCGGTGCCCTCTGGTCGACCGACGGCACCGCCGCGGGGACTCTGCGGCTGAGCCCGATCGGCGCGGCCGGCCAACCGAAGTGGCTGCTCGGCAAACCGCAGCCGCATGCCGGGAAGCTCTACTTCTTCGCGAGCGGCGTCTTCAACGCCGAGAAGGACCTCTGGGTCTACGATCCGCAATCGCCGCGGTCTCCGCAGGCGCGCCGGCTCCACAGCTTTAGCACCGAGTTTTTCAGCCACGCGAGCGCCGACTTCGCGGCCGTGGGGAGGCGGCTGTTCATCCTTGCCTACGACGACAACGAATCCACCCTGCCGCTCTGGGAGGTGACCGACACGCCTGCCGGCCTGACGAAGGTCGGCCTCCCTTCGCCTTCACCGGGCTCGGCTCCCCGCACGAGGCCGGCGGACGGGTCGTCTTCGCGGCGACGCTGGGGAGGGAGGCGGTGAGCCTGTGGACGCTCTCCCCCGGGATGAAGCGGCCGCTTCCCCTCACCGGCTGCCCTGGGGGGTGCCCGGCCCCCGACACCGGCCTCAACTCGGCCGTGGAGGTGAAGGGGCGCCTCTTCTTCCCAGGCCGCGACGCCGCGCATGGCCTCGAGCTGTGGGTGACCGACGGCACGGCGGCGGGTACCCGGCGGGTCAAGGACCTCTGCCCCGGCCCCTGCGACGGCGGTCCGGTGCAGATGCGCCCGGCCCTCGGCGAGGTGGTCTTTACCGACCGGCAGGGAATCCTCTGGGCCTCGGACGGCACCGCGGCGGGGACGGTCCGCCTCGTCGACACCGGCATCATCCCCCCGCTCTTCAGCGCGCCGCCGCTCGACCTCACGGAAGCCGACGGGCGGATCGTCTTCACCGCCCTCGATCCCGCCACCGGGCGCCAGCCGTTCGTCAGCGACCTCAGCGCCGCGGGAACCCACCTCCTCGCCCCGATCGGCTCTACCCTCCCCGCCAGCTCGTCCCCCCACGACCTCGCCCCGCTCGGCGCCAGGGTCCTGTTCCTGGCCTGCGCCGCCGGCACGGACTCCGTGTGGATCAGCGACGGCACGGCGGCGGGGACCTTCACGATCCCCGGCACGGCGGAGCCCTGCCCCGTCGGCCGCCCGCCGGTGTTTTTGCAACGGGTGGGGCGCCTCGGCTTCTTCGACCGGCAGGGGAAGCTCTGGCGGACCGACGGCACCGCGGCCGGCACCTTCCCGGTGCTCACGCTGCCGGCTGGCGTCTCCTATGTACGCAGCCGGATCGCCTTGGGCGGCAAGCTCCTCTTCCTGCTCCCTCCCCCCGACTTCCCGCCGTCGGACGACGGCTGGGATTGGACCGTCTGGACCAGCGACGGCACGCCGGAAGGAACGGCCGCCGTCTTCCCCCTCCGCCTCGGCTCGGATCTGGAGTTGCTCGCGGCGGGCGGCGAGGGGGAGATCCTGTTCACGGCGATCCCCCCGACCTCGCGCGACGGCCAGTTCGCCCTCTGGCGCACCGACGGCACGGCGGCCGGCACCCGCATCCTCCTCCCCAGAGTCAGCTGGCCGCTCGAGACGGCGCGCCTCGGCGGCGCGACCTACTTCCTCGCCGACGGCGGCGTCGGCAACCTGTGGACGACCGACGGCACCGCGGCGGGGACGCGGCCGATCGTTCCCGAGGACGCGCCGGAGGCCCTGGTCAACGCCCACTTGCTGACCGTCTTCGACGGCGCGCTCTACTTTTTCGCCGGCGGCTATCCCAACGGCGGCGATCCGCCGCAGCCGCCCCAGGCGCTCTGGCGCTCGGACGGCACGGCGGCCGGCACCCGCATCGTCGAGACGATCGATCTGCATCGCGAGCCCTTCGCCGGCCTGCTGCAGCCGGAGCTGACCGTGGCCGGCGGCCATCTCTTCTTCCGCGCCGAGGACGCGGCTCACGGCGCCGAGCTGTGGACGACCGACGGCACGCCGGAGGGGACGGCGATCGTGAAGGACATCCATCCGGGCCCGGCCTCCTCCCTCCCGGACGGGCTCACCGCGGCGGGCGGCCGCCTCTACTTCGCCGCCACCGACGGCGAGCACGGCGTCGAGCTCTGGCAGAGCGACGGCACGGCGGAGGGCACCGTGATGGTGCAGGATCTCTTCCCCGGCCCCGCCCCCTCGAACCCCGAGCAGCTTACCGGCGCCGACGGCCTCCTCTACTTCACGGCCCACGACGGCGTGCACGGCCGCGAGTTGTGGGCCCTGCCGTTGCCGCACTGATAGACTTGAAGAAAAGGACCGCCATGAAGACCATGCCATTACACACATCTTTCTTCCCATGATTCGCGCCGCTGGAGGTGGGGAGGACGGGACCGACATCGCCGCATCAGAGACGCCCCGCCGTCCCCGTAGCCTGCCGAGAGTCTCGTAACGGGTCTGGGTCGTCTCTACGGACCGGTCTCGCGCTGGCAAAGCATGGCGATCCCGGGGGCGTTGCGAAGAATCTTCCCACCCTTCCGGAATCTCTATGGTTGGCCCCGTCTGCGAGGGTCCGTAGAGACGACCCAGACCCGATACGATGTCGTTTCGGAGGCCCCGGAGACGGCGGGGCGTCTCCGGGGCGGCGATGCCGTCCGGTCCATCCCTACCTCCAGCGTCGCGAATCCCCGACGCGAGATATGTGTAATGGCATGCATGAAGACGCAGGCTTTCTTGAAGGCGCCTGAGCGCGAGCTCAGGTGTCCGCTGCATCACCGGGGTTATGCGACGCCCTAGTGACGATATGTACCCGGGCTTAGGTGTCAGGAATTGGCTCTCAAGCTGGCATCGGCCTTCGGCCTCGGCCCTGGGCTATGCTCTGCCGGCCCGTTGGGCCGGTTTTGTTAGGCACTCTTTAGCGAGGCACCACCCGATTGGCAAGATGCCGAACACGGCCTGCGCCTCGGCCTCCATTGCAGCCGCTGCTGCGCCGGCCAGACCGCGATCCACGCCTCAAGGATACAGGGGTGAACCGCAGACCGCCCCAACCGGGTCCCCTCTCCCGGGTGGGGGGCGACAGTGCTCCACACCCTAGGGGTGTCAACAGTGTGACAGCCCTGAGCTATAGTGTGCTGGTTTCTCAACGCAGGACTCTCCCGAGCCCGCAAGGAGGCCTCCTCGATGAAGCCCAAGTTCCGCCTGTCTCGTCCTGCCCTCCTCGTCTTCGTCATCCTTGCCCTGGCGCTGCCCGCGGCGGTTCCGGCCGCGGCGGCTGACACCGCGCCGATCACTCTTTTTCTCGACGCCACCCGAGTGACCCAGAGGCTCCTCCACGTCAGCAGCGAGATCCCCGTCGCTCCCGGTCCGCTCACGCTGCTCTATGCGAAGTGGATTCCGGGCGAGCACGGGCCCACGGGCCCGGTGGTCAACCTCGTCGACCTGCACCTGTCGGCCAACGGCAAAGAGCTGACCTGGGAGCGGGATCCGGTCGAGATGTACGCGCTGCACCTCGTGGTTTCGGCGGGCGTGACAAAGCTCATGACCCAGGCGGACTTCCTCTTCCCCGGCGAGGGCGGAAACTTCTCTTCCGGGCCCGGCGCCACCCCTTCCCTGGCGGTGATCAGTTGGAACACCGTCGCCCTGTATCCCCAGGGCCCGAGCGGGGATGCGCTGCGCTTCGCGCCCGCTCTGCGCCTGCCTTCAGGGTGGACCTACGCGACGGCCCTCGTGAAACAGGCGGACGACGGCAGGGCCATCCGTTTCGCCCCCGTGTCGTTGGCGACGCTGATCGATTCGCCGGTGCTGGCCGGCGAGCACTTGGTGGACCTCGATCTCGGCGAGCACGACGGCGCCTCGCATCATCTGGCGATCGCCGCCGACCGGTCCGCGGACCTGACGGGCGCCAACGACATGGTGGCGCCGATGAGCCGCCTCGTCGCCGAGGCCCTGGCGCTTTTCGGCGCCCATCACTACAGCTCCTACCGCTGGCTGCTCTCGCTCTCCGACCACATCGAGCACTTCGGACTCGAGCACCACGAGTCGAGCGACGACCGGGTGGACGAGGAGACCCTCGTGCAGGAAGCGTCGAAACACACGCTTCCGGGCCTCCTTGCCCACGAGTTCGTGCACTCCTGGAACGGCAAGTACCGGCGGCCCGAGGGGCTCCTGTCGCCGGATTTCCTAAAGCCGATGCGCGGCGCGCTGCTCTGGGTTTATGAAGGACTGACCGAGCACCTCGGGCTGCTGCTGCCGGCGCGCGCGGGCCTGTGGACGCCGGACTACTACCGCGAGCAGATCGCCGCCATCGCCGCCGCCCTCGAAACCCGCTCGGGCCGCGACTGGCGCCCGCTCGGCGACACGGCGGTGGCCGCCCAAATCCTCTATGGCGCGCCGAGCGACGGCCGCTCCCAGCGGCGGAGCACGGACTTCTACGAGGAATCGATCTTCCTCTGGCTCGACGTGGACACGCTGCTGCGCGAGAAATCGCAGGGGCGTGTGAGCCTCGACGATTTCTGCCGCCGCTTCCACGGCGGCGCCAATTCAGGGCCGGCGCTGGTCCCCTACAACCGGGAGGACGTCGTCAAGACCCTCAACGATCTCGTGCCTTTCGATTGGCAAGGGCTGTTCGCCGAGCGGGTCGACCGCGTGGCGCCGCACCTGCCGATGTCGGGAGTTGAACGCGCCGGCTGGAAGCTCGTCTACACAGAGCAGCCGAACGCGGCGATGACCGACGATCAGGCTCGGCGCGAGAATCACGATTGGCGCTTCTCGCTCGGGTTTTCGGTGAACAAGAAAGACGTCATCACCGAGGTCTTGTACGACTCGCCGGCGGGCAAGGCGGGAATGGTCGCCGGCGCCAAGATCCTCGGCGTGGGCGGGCACGTCTACACGCCGCGGGCGATGGAGGCTGCGCTCCTCGAAACCAAGGGCTGGAGCTCGCCGCTCGACGTCGTCGTCGCGGACGGCGATGCCCTCCGCGTCCATCAGCTCGCTTATCACAATGGTCCCCGCTACCCCCACCTCGTGCGGATCGAAGGGCGCCCGGACGTGCTCGCCGACATTCTCAAGGCGCGCGGCCAGTAAGCTTTTTTCGCGGCACGTTGCTTGCACTCCTCTTTGACAGGAGGAGGTCAAGCCATGCCCGAAAAGAAGACGACAGAGGCCGCAGCCAAGGACAAGAAGGAAGGGAAGTCCCCGTCCACGCAGGCCGGCGAGTACGTGCACGAGGAGATCGATCACATTCGCGAGGGAAAGCACGGCGCGAAGTCCACCAAGCAGGCGATCGCGATCGGTCTTTCCAAAGCCCGGCGCGCCGGTGTCAAGCTCGGGGCGCCGAAAAAGGCATCGGCCGCGACGCGCAAGAAAGCCGCGCAGGACTCCGCAACGGGCAAGAAAGCGAGCAAATCCGTCTCCCGCACCCGCTCCAAGGCCACCAGCAAGGCGCTGAAGAAGGAAGGTCATGCGGCCGCTTCGCCGAAGGCGCTCTCGAAGCAGGCGAAGACCGCGGCGGCGAAGCGCACCGCCTCGGAGCGCTCGGCGTCGGCGCGCAAGGCAGCGCGGACCCGGGCCAAAAAGAGCTCCTGATCGCTCAGAGAGCTCAGAGAACGGGCGGCGCCGGCTCCGCTACCGGGGCGGCGCCACGGTCTCTCTCGCTTTCGCCCGGGCCTCGATCACTGCCGAGCGCAGCATGGAGATCGCCGCGTAGAGGACGACGATCACCACCAGCCAGCGCAGGTAGGTGAGGGGCAGCGATTTGACGAGGAACGCGGCGATCAGCACGGCGGGCACGCCCGCGAGCCCCAGGCCCAGCGTCGTGCGCAGGCTGTAGCACCGGGAGCGGATGAACCGGATGCTGCCCACCGGCATGAGAAAGGCGCAGGAGCCCATCATGATGGGGAACGCGGTCGTCGGATTCATGCCCAGCAGGCTGACGAGGATCATGCACGGCGCATAGAGGCCGACGCCCACCTGCATCAGCACGCCCAGGACGAAGTTGCCGACGAGGCCCACCGCCAGCTTCCAGCCGGTCAGCCCCTGGGCTTCGCCGCCCCCGGGGGCCATGTCGTAGATCTTCATCAGGAAAAGCGCCGCCGCCACCAGCAGGGCGAGGCCCATGGCGACCTGGATCTTGCGCCGCGGCGCGTCGGAGACGAAGCCGGCGCCGAGCCAGGAGCCGAGGACAGAGGCCCCGATCAGCAGCACCAGCGTCTTCAGGTCGACCGCCACGATGGCGATGAAGATGAAGGCCTGGGCGATGGTCGGCAGCGTGTGGCCGACGTTGAGGGTGCCGGGGATCTGCTGGTCCGGAACGAGCTTGCGCAGCTTGAGGGCCGCGGTCGTCGGCGCGAACGAGCCGATCCCCAGGGTGTCGAAGAAACAGGTCACGAACCCCAGGCCCAGCTCGAAGAGGCTGGGGGTGATTGATTCGCGCTTGCCGCCGGCGAGCGCTTCCCGCACGGCGGAGGCCAGCGCGGCCACGTAGAGGGCGCCGAAGACGCCGAGGCCCACGAAGAGGGCGGTTTTCATAGCGGGATAGAGTACCGTGGATCGGCGCCGGGGTGAATCATGGCCGGCGGCTCGGCGTATCCTCTAGCTGGATCGACAACTCTTCAAGGAGACCCGCACATGACCAAGGTAGCGCTGCTCGTTCGGTTGGAAGCGAAGCCCGGCAAAGAGGACGAGGTGGCGGACTTTCTCCGCGGAGGCCTGGCCATCGTGGAGGAGGAGCCGGCGACCATCGCCTGGTTCGCCCTGCGCCTGGGGCCCTCGACCTTCGGCATCTTCGACGCCTTCCCCGACGAGGCCGGCCGCCAGGCCCACCTCTCGGGCCGGGTGGCCGCCGCCCTGATGGCGAAAGCGCCCGACCTCCTGTCGCAGCCGCCGGCCATCGAGAAGGTCGACCTCCTCGCGACCAAGCTTCCCGGATAAACGGTAGGCCCTTCCCCGCCCGGCGGGCGCGAGCCTGCGCTAGAATGGCGAAAATGGATGAAAAACACTCAGGCTATGAGCTCAAGGCGCCGGGCGCTCCGGGCGGCTCCTTGCATCTGCCGGGCCATGGCTTCCCCCGGGTCGACGACCATCTGGTCGTTCCGGAGGTGACGCGGGACGAGATCATCGACGGCCGCCGGGTGGTCGCCTTCCCGGCCGAAGCTCCCCACGCCACCCAGCATGGCGACCTGCACTACGTGCTGCGGGCGCACGTGGCTCCCGGGTACCGCGGGGCCGTGGACCTGCTGACCCGTCAGGGGCAGAAGTCGGACTTCGCCAGCGACGCCTGCGTGTACAGGGATGGCATCGATCCCTCGACCGGCACGCGCTACCTGGAGGAGATCGCCTTCGAGATCGTCTCCGAGCAGAGCGACCGGGACGTGACGGAGAAAGCCCTGTCCATGCACCGGCGCGGGGTGCGCCGAATCTTTGCCGCCTTCATCAAACGTGCTCAGCTCAGCGAGTGGTCCTCCGAAAGCCGGAGCTGGCGTCCGCTCGATGCCGGCTCCCGGATCGAGGATCGCTGCCTGGCGGTGCCGCTGCCCGTGGCGGCTCTGCTCGACGCCGCCGAGGCCGACAACGCCGTGGCCGCGGCTCTGATCGCCAAAGGCAACCGCACGATCCTGAGCCTGGAAGCCGCGGCAGAGGCCAGGGGAGAGGCCAGGGGAGAGGCCAAGGGAAAAGCAACGGGAGAAGCCGGGGCCATCCTGAAGATCCTGGAGGCCCGAGGCGTCGCCGTCAGCCCGGAGCAACGGCAGGCGATCCTGAGCTGCTCCGACTTCGATCGCCTGGACCGCTGGCTGCTCCAGGCGAATCGGGCCTCTTCGGTGGATGAGCTGCTTTGACCATGGAATGTCTCCACTGCAAGGGTCGCATGGTGCGTGCGACCGCACCTTTCAGCATTGACCGTAAGGGCTACCACATCGTTTGGGAGGCGATTCCCGCATGGGTCTGCACGCAATGCGGCGAGCCGTTCTTCGAGGCGGCCGAGGTCGAATCGATTCAGCGAGCCCTCACAGCCGTGGACCGCGAGAGCGTAGCTCTGGTCGCCTGAGGGAAGAGCCGGTCGGGGAGCCCTGAGGGCGGCAGACTCGTAGCCCAGTGCGCAAGCGCTGGGTAAACCATGCAAGATAAGACCATCCCGCCCTGCCAAGGGCGCCCTTGGCAGGGCGGAGCTTGAAATCAAATGGATCGCGTTGTCCCAGGACTCGCGTCCTGGGCTATGAGTGTGCCGCCCTCCGGGCTCGCGGTGTTGGCCTGCGGTTTTCCTGCCAACGCGAAGCCTGCCACGATGTCGACGGCCGCATGCAGCACCTGTCCCGGTATCAGGCTGTCCACGTAGACGAACAGCAGGGCGAGTTGGAGCCCGACCAGGCCGGTGCGCAACATCCCCTTGGCGCCTTGATACGCGTGCCCGATTCCGAAGATGGCGGACGCGATCCCGACGGCGACCCACACCGATCCCGTACCGACGCGGAGGATGCTCACGAGCCAGCCGCGGTACAGCAGCTCCTCGCAGACTCCCGCCGTGATGCAGACGAGCGCAAAGGCGGCCCACTCCGGACCGGACGCCGGCATCAGCTTCCGCATTCGATCGACCGTCGCGGTGTGCGCTTGCGGCCGAGGGTGACGCCGGCGCCCGAGGATGATCGCGAGCACGACGGCCACGATGGCGACTAGGGCAGCGGTTACGCCGAGTGTCAGGCGCGCGTCTGCGAAGCGCTCGCCGAGATCTGCGGCGGAAAGCCCGTGCCGCCAGCCGACCAGCAGCATTGCGGCAACCAGGAACCACTGAACGAGAATGATTCTCGCGTAGACCGTCAGTTTCCTGCGTGACGAAGCGACCAGATCGGTCTGAGTCTCCAGCCGGCGAAACCGGAGGTAGCCGAGGGTTGGAACGATCACGACAAGCGTGAACGTCAGGAGCCGCGCGTCCCACGAGGACAACAACGCGTTCCACGCCGGCAGGCTCCTGGGATCCATCGCGTGGGCGTGGGAGAGGAAGAGCTGGTTGGTCATCGCTAAAAGGATTATCCCTCAGAAGAGGTTTCGCTCCATTCACCTCCGCCCGGGCCGGCATCGCGACAAACTTTCATCCCCGGGTCCGGCGCAGCGCTTGGGCCTCGGGCTTGTATGTGTTAGACCTCCCCGGCGGCGTGAGCAGTCGTTGCTGAAGTTTCAGCAGCCGCTACTGGAGCCACCCGCGCCTCCAGGGAGGGACCGATGCCGTCGAGCCGCTGGAAGCTCCGCTTGTTGAATCTCTATCCGCCCTACCTGGGCGCCGGGGTGCGGGTGCGGCCTTCGGCGGACCTGCGCACCTTCGAGGTGCGGATGAAGATCCGGTTCTGGAACCAGAACTACGTGGGCACCGCCTTCGGCGGCTCGCTTTACGCGATGTGCGATCCGTTCTTCATGCTCATCCTGATTGAGGCCCTGGGACGCGACTACGTGGTGTGGGACAAGGCGGCGGCCATCCGCTTCCGCCGCCCCGGGCGAGGCACGATGAGGGCCACGTTCCACATCCCCCAGGAGCGGGTCGACGAGATCCGCGCCGCCGCGGATGCCGGCGGCAAGGTCGAGCCCGCTTTCACCGTCGACGTCGTCGACGACAAGGGGGAGGTTGTGGCAATCGTCGAGAAGCTGCTGTACGTCCGCCGGAAGGCCGCCTTGTCAACGGCTAGAGGTGACGGCTAAGCTACCCCCTACCGACTGGACCCTGATCGACCTCGAAAGCTGAGGAACGCCGAATGCCGAGACGTGCCACCACCCCCCTGCTCCTCCTGCTGCTCGCGGCCCCGGCCGCCGCCGACACCCTGTTGACCATCCGCAGCAACGTCGTGGGGCTGAAGATGGACCAGCCCACGACCGGCCAGATCCACGTCTGGCTCGCCGCCGACAAGCTCCGGCGCGACGAGGGGGAGACCTCCACGATCGTCCGCCTCGACCGCAACAAGATCTATCTGCTCAACCACTACGACAAGACGTACGTCGAGATCCCGACGCCCGATCTGCAGAAGATCGCCGCGACGCCGGCGGGAGCGGCGATCAAGGTGCAGGTCAACGCCACCGCCGAGACGAAGAAGGTCGGCACTTGGAATGCCCGCAAGTACCAGGTCGACATTTCGAGCCCGAACGGCCTGCACCTGGACACCACCATCTGGGCGAGCAAGGACGTCGCCGCGTACCAGTCCTACATCAAGCTCGCCTCGGTCCTCGCCGCCCTGCAGCCGGGCTCGGCGGAGTGGGCGCGCCAGATGCAGACGATCGAAGGGTTCCCCGTGCTCCAGGAATCCGACGTCGCCATGGGCGGCAGTCACTTCAAGACCCACGAGGAGCTGGTCTCCGTGGAGACGAAGGACGCCCCGGCCGGCACCTACGACCTGCCGGCCGGATACAAGGCGCAGTAGGCCTATTTCCCCTGCGAGATCTGCCGCCGCAGCAGCTCGTTCTCGAAGGCCATGCCGACCTGGGCGGTGGCGAGCTCCAGGATGTCGATGTCCTCGATGGGCTTCTCGTTGTCGCCGTTGTCGGTGTAGATGACCGAGATGACCCGCTGGGCGCCGAGCACGGGGAAGATCACCACCTGGTTGTTCTTCGGCGGCCCGACCATGGAACGGAAGGGCTCGGGCAGCTCGGCCTCCTCGAAGGTGAGGCTCTGCACCTCGCCGGTGTCGAGGCTGCGGGCGAGGGCGCTGTCGATCTCCAGGTCCAGCTTGAGGCCGCGGGTCACCTCGGCGAGCGGCCGGCCCTTGGAGTCGCTGCCGAAGGCGCCCAGGGCCACCAGGTGGTCGCGCTTGATCAGGAAGAGGACGCCCCGCTCCACCGACTCCGAGATGATGTGCATGAGGTTCAGGGCCACCGTCGCCGAGATGAGCCCCGAGCGCAGGTCGCCGAAGACCCGCCGCAGTCGAGCGACTCCGGACCGCGACTCCGGCCGCGGCGCGCCGCGCACCAGGTCGCGCCGGCTCTCGATGACGTTCTCGACGCAGGCCGACACCGCCTCGACCTCGGCCGGCAGCGCGGCCAGCATCCCCGTTTCGTAGACCCGGGTGAAGGAGCTGCCGGGCTCGACCAGGGCGATGAACGATGCCCGCGAACGGGACCGCCGGAGCGCCGCCGCCTCTTCGAGCGTGACGCCGCCACGCCGCAGATCGACGAGCACGATCGGTTGCGGCTCGCCGCGCGACACGAGGCCCGCCTGAGCCAGAGCCACCATCTCGACCCCCGCCACCTCGTTCTGGAGAGCGTCGGCCAGCCCTTCGGCGAAGTCGGCGTCGGTGGAGACGAGGTGCAGGCGCAACAGCTCGGCGGCGTGCTTCGGCTCCTCGAGACTGTCGAGATCGCCGCCGGGCTCCGCCAACGCCAGGGCCAGACCTGCCCCGGCTCCGGTATCGATCAGGGCCGGGTGGGTCGAATCCCCCGCCGAGTAGCCGTCGCTCGCCGCGTGACGGGCTTCTACGGCGTCGGGACGGGTGTCGTCGCGGTTGCGCTCGTCGAAGATCCGCGCCGCTTCGAGCAGCACCATCTGGGTGTTGATGTCGGCGTCCGGCAGGACGTCGCTCGGGTAGAGGGCGATGTCGTCGATGGGCCGCAGGTCGTCAATGGCGAACTCGAACGTCCCGGTCTCCCAGACCATGACCTCCGAGACCGCCTGCTCGATCTGTGTGGCGATCACCTGGCGCAGCCCTTCGGCGTCGATGGAGCCGGAGGACATGAGGATCTGGCCCAGCGACCGGTGCTCCAGCGCCTCGCTCTGCGCGCGGATGGCGCCGTCCAGGATGCCCCGGTCGATCATCCCGGAGGAGACGAGGAGATCGCCCAGCTTGGGGGTGCGCGGCGCCTGGGCCGAGACCAGCCGGCCGCCATGGAAGCCGATCATCGCCCGCTCGCTGGCCCGCGCGAGCAGCAGCGTGCCCGTCCGCCGGCCGAGGTGAATGAACTGCATCACGTCGGCGACGGAGACGTCTTTGAGGCTGCCGGAGATACCCATGGGTTGGCGGTTCTGCGTTTGACGGCCGGTTCAGGCCAGTCCTCTCAACATTTTTCGCGTGCGTCGAGGGCGGGAGACTACTCTCCGCGCGCCAGCTTGACCAGGCTCTCCAGCGTGCGCAGCTTGCGGTCCTTGGTGGCGAACAGCCGTGCGGCGAACAGCGCCGAGGCGGCGTGAGCGGACAGCAGGTCGAGCAGGTCGCGGTCCTCGGCCCGCAGAATCGGTTTGTGATCCAACAGCTTGAGCACCACGAGGGCGCCGACGATCTCGTTCTGCACGCGCAGTGGCACGGCCGCCAGCGCAGCCGACTCCGCCGTGGGCCCCAGGCGCAGCACGCCGTCCTTCAGGGTGGCGTCGACCATCGGGTCGCCGCCGGTGTAGACCTCCTCGCCGTAGAACGACTTGGCGCCGTCGTACATCCCTTCGCTCAGCGCGATCTCGCAACCCTCCCCCTCGTCGCGGCGCAGCAGCAGCACGAACTGCTCGGCGCCCAGAAGGTTGATGGCGATCTCGGCGATGGTCGCCTGCACCTCGGCCGGGTCGAGCGTGGCGTGGAGTTGGTAGGTGGCCACGTAGAGGTTCATCAGGCGGCCGCCCTGGTGCTCCGAATCCACCAGCCGGGAGGCGAGCTCCTTGACGTCCGACTCCGCCGTGGCGAGGCGGCGCTCCAGCTCGCTCACCCGCTCGTTTTTCAAAAGGGTCTCGACGCCCTCGGAGCCGCCCTCGAAGTTCGACTCGACGACGCGAATCAGCTCGCCCGCCCGTTCGAGGGTCGAGCGCAGCTCGGCGACGAGGTCCAGCCTGGCGGCCGGCGACTCCTGCCGCGGTTTGCTCTCCGTGGGCGCCTTGGTGGTGCCACGTTCGCTCAAGCGGTGGAACCCTTCGTCTCCAGCCGCGCGATCACGTCGAGGATCTCCTCGGTGTGGAACGGCTTCTTGATGTAGGCGGTGGCCCCGGCCTCCATGCCCCGCACCGTGTCCTCCTCGCGCCCCTCGGTGCTGATGATGATGACGGGCAGCGCGGCCCGCGAGCCGTCCGCGCGCAGCTCGGCCAGGAACTCCAGGCCGTTCATGTTGGGCATGTTGACGTCGAGCAGCACGAGGTCGATGTCCCCGTGCGCCTGCAGGCGGTCGAGCGCCTGGCGGCCGTCGGAGGCGAAGACGAGGGCGTACTGGCGCAACATCACCTCGTACATCTTGTGCATCAGCTTCGAGTCGTCGACGACGAGCACTTTCCTTGGCTGCACGGCACTCTCCCAAGCCTCACGCTTTGAAACCCTGGATTCTAGCGCACTGTCACCCGATCCCGGGGGGAGTGTAGCCAAAGCGGCTCCAAGGTTTCAAGGAAAAGGGCTTCCGCTGTAGTCTTGCCGCGCCATGGCGCCGACGCCGACCACCTCCCGGTCCCGCCTCGAAGGGGGTCTCCTGGCCGCCGCCGGGCTGGCGCTGCTGCTCTACGCCCTGTGGCCCTGGCTCCCCCTGCCGGGGCGGGCGGCCCGGCCGCGCACGGTGGTCTTTTACGGCTTCAGCATCCTCGGCGAGGCCCTCAACGAGGACGTGCTCCCTGCATTCGCCCGCCAGTGGCGGCAGACGACGGGCGAGCCGGTGGAGTTCATCACCTCCTTCGCCGGCTCGGGCACGGTGACCAACCAGGTCGTCCTCGGCGTGCCGGCCCAACTGGCGCTGCTCTCCCTGGAGCTCGACGCCGAGCGGCTCGCCGCGGCCGGCCGGGTCGCCCCCGGCTCCTGGCGCCGCCTCCCCCACGGC